>NZ_VMQU01000081.1 GCF_007714205.1 Mycobacterium helveticum
CGGCGGCACTGACCGCCTAAACCACCAAGTCGAAGAATCACACGACGACGTCGTACACCACGTCCCTGGACTTGACCGCAATCTGCATCGTCCCTCCGCAGGTTCTTGCCTCCTGGACGACTGCAGATAATCACGTCCACCACGCAGAACCTGGGATCTGAACGCCTCGTGTCGGACATCAAGGACACCGCCCGGAGGACTCCAGATAACAATTGCGTTGGTGCTACACAGAACCCGCCGAATCTCGGTGTCGTAATCCAGGAACGGGATGAACTCATTCCAACACGACTGCCACAGTCGGATCAGGGCCGGATATCGGCTGCCCCAGCGGTCGGCGAGCGCCTCGAGCGCCGCTTCTGCGGCCGCCGCTGTCGGGGCGGTGTAGATCGGTTTGAGATCGCGGCGCAGGGCGTCCCAGTGCTGGCGCGGTACGTAGCGGAAGCTGTTGCGGATCAGATGCACGGTGCAGGCCTGCACGATGGTGGCCGGCCACACCTCACCGACAACGTCGGGCAGCCCCTTAAGTCCGTCGCAGATCAAGAAGAACGTGTCGGTGACGCCTCTGTTGCGCAGGTCGGTCAATACGGCGAACCAGAACTTGGCTGATTCCCCGGCGCCGTCGCCGGCCCACAGTCCGAGCACGTCCTTGTGCCCGGCCAGATCGACCCCGATCGCGGCGTAGAACGGTCGGTTGGCGACCTGACCGTCGCGCACTTTCACGCTCAGCGCGTCGATGAAGATTGCGGCGTAGACGGAGCGGCCGCGCGGTCCACTCCGCCATGTCGGCCAGGACCTTGTCGGTGATCCTGCTGATGGTGTCCGGGGAGATCTTGGCGTCGTAGAGCTCGTCGAAGTGGGCGGCGATCTCCCCGGTGGTCAATCCCTTGGCATACAACGACAACACGATCTCATCGACCCGGGTCAACCGGTGTTGATGCTTTCTTGACGATCTGGGGCTCGAAGCTGCCGCCGCGGTCGCGGGGCACGGCGATCTCGACCGGTCCGACCGTGTCGGTCAACACGGTTTTGGTGCGGGTGCCGTTGCGTGAATTCGGCGCCCCCCGCCCGGCCGGATCGTGCTTGTCATAGCCGAGGTGATCGGCGAGCTCCTCTTCCAGCGCGGTCTCGACCACCGTCTTGGTCAGCGCCTTAAGCACCCCGTCAGCGGTATCGGCGAACGACACCCCGCGGGCCTGGGCCGCCCGCACCAGCTCGCGGGCCGTCGCCAGCTCCTCCGGTGTCGGAGAGCTGACCATCACTTCATCATCGTGGACATCGGCTGTTGCTGTCACAGCCCTCATCGTTTCGGTCATCGTGGACCTTCCCCGCCAGGCTCACACCCGGCGTGTCGGGCCACTTACACCGAATTTCGGATACTCCCTCGCGGTGGTGTAGCGCCGCGCGGTGTTGTGGGAGATGCCGAAAACGAGAGAGACAGATGCAGCGGGTCGGGGCCTGCGGTCAGCGCTTCGTGAAGGATTCGGTCGGCACGGATGCGTTCGATCGTGAACCCATTGTCGCTCAACGATTGTTTCACCGATGTTTGACTCACCGGCGTTGTGCGCAATGCAGTTTTCGTCGTGAGTAGAACGTGCCGGTTCGGAGTGTGGGGCCATCTGTCCCGGCGGTGGTCGAGCCATGTGATCAGCGCTCTGTGGGTGAGCTCGCCGAGCCGTTGGTTGTCCAGCAAGGGTGATCCGCCGGTTCGGCAGGTCAATGTCGTCGAGCAC
This sequence comes from Mycobacterium helveticum, assembly GCF_007714205.1. Taxonomy (GTDB): domain Bacteria; phylum Actinomycetota; class Actinomycetes; order Mycobacteriales; family Mycobacteriaceae; genus Mycobacterium; species Mycobacterium helveticum. Next base: position 1,731 of record NZ_VMQU01000081.1, read on the forward strand.
CAGTTTGCGTATAACGCTTGTGCGGCAGGCATGTTCGACGCTCAATGCCACAACTAGGCGTGCACGCGGTTCGCTCGCGAGCTGTTCGATCGAGCGCACCTCATCATCGGTGATGGGCACGAGGTCTTGGTCTACTGGTTGGCTCTTCAAACCCGCTGTTGGGTTGCTGAAGACCAGACCATTCTTCTTGGCGTGCCGGAACAGCGACCGCAGCGCCTTGATCAGATTGTGGCACTGGTTTCCCTGAAACGGCCGCAGCGTCGCGTCGACGTCGGCCCTGGTGACCTCCCTGAGATGGTCGTAGGAGGTGGACCAGTGCGCGAGAAGGGGCCTGACCGCGCCGAAGTAGCTGTAGAGGGTCCTGGGCGATCGTGGGCGAGCACGTGCGCCGCCGACCAACAGGGTAAGGAGCCAGTGGTGCGACGGCTCGGCGAACCCTGGCGGAAGTTCCGCGGTGACGCGGTCGATCCAGGCACGGATCGGAGGTTCGGTGTCGTCTGTCAGCAGGTCGAAGTGGGAGAGGATTTCGACAAGCCTGCGACGGGACGCGAGCCGATGCGGCCGTGTTCGAACCTCTTTGAGCGGCACGCGATCACCGGGGGGCCGACCGGCCAGAAGGGTGACCAGGGCGTCGAGGCATCGGTTTGTGGTCTCACCGCACCAATCGTGGGCGGCAGCGCGTTCCCGGGCGTATACCGCAGCGGCCACGAGCACGGGGTCGTCGGATTCCAAGGCTGGATGCCGCCGGGGCGGGCGAGCAGGCAGTCCCGCCTTTCCGCGATAGTAGTGCGCTTTTTTTGAACAGCTTCTGCCGCAGTATTTTTGGTCGCGGCGACCGTTGGCTGGCAGTTCGGCTCCGCATTGCAGGCAATTCATCGCGGCGGCAGCGACCTTCCCGTCCGAGCGCGCGGGGTGACGGGACGTGCCTCACCGGCCGCAGCGGCGGCCTCCTCGCTACCCTTCGGCGTGGGTGCGGCCACGGTTTCGGGCTCGGGGATCAGCAGTTCGTCGATGGCGCAGTCGAGCACGGCGCAGAATACATCGAGATCGTGGAGCTTGATGGCGTTGGGGTTGCCCGACCACAAGCCCGACATCTTGCCGGCGCTGATCACCAGGCCGCGCTCGGCCAGCATCCGTTGGAGTTCGCTGGCCTTCCAAATGCCGCGGTTGGCCGCGGTCAGGCGTAGATTCCACTTCATTGAGCCAATCCTTAAGTTCGTAGGTGCAGTTACTTCGTGTTGTTACGTTGTGCTGTGACCCAGGCATCTTCGACGTGGGTGGCGTGGACGTGGATATATCGAGCCGTCGTGGCCGTCCAGGCGTGACCACATAATTCCTGGATGGCGAACAGGTTCATTCCGCCGAGGTAAAGCTGGGACGCGCAGAAGTGCCGCAGCACATGCGGGGTCAGCTTCCCCGACCACGCAGGCAGATGCCGGTCCGCCGCCTCCGCCAACGATCGGCGATAGACGTCAGCTGTCGCGCGCATGCACGTCCCGTCGATGTTCTTGCGTTCGGACGGAAACAGTGGCGCGGCATGGCTATTCGGGTCGATATCGAACAGTCCAAGCACGTCTTCGATGAACCATCTCAGGCTGCGGTCGGCGCCGTTGATCAGCGGCACCAGTCGCGGTTTGGGGCCTTTGCGGCGTGATCCCTTGCCGTGACGGACGTTCAGCTTGCCGAACCGCCCCAGCTCCCACCGCACATCGTCGAGGTCGAGCATCCGCGCCTCGTTGATGCGCAGTCCCACGTCGGCCGCCAGCCGGGCGACCGCGTAGTTGCGGGCGGCCGGGGCGAACTTGCGGCAGGTGACCAGGCTGGATTCAATCGGTCGTTGCAACACCGGCTTGCTGAAGTGAGTGTAGGTGTTCGTTGAACGCTTCGGCCGGGGTGCGCCATCCGAGGGTCTTGCGTGGTCGGGTGTTGAGGGTGTGAGCGATCGCCGCGATGTCGTCGGCGTTCCACCGGGATAGGTCGGTGCCCTTCGGAAAGCATTGGCGCAACAGGCCATTGGTGTTCTCATTCGTGCCACGCTGCCACGGACTCTTCGGGTCGGCGAAGTACACCTTGACCCCGGAGGCGATCGAGAACTGGGCATGCGCCGACAGTTCCTTTCCCCGGTCCCAGGTCAGCGACCGGCGCAGTTCCTCGGGCAGCGAGGTGATCGTCTGCGCTAGGGCGTTGGCCATCGTGAGGGCGCCGTAGCCGGCCAGAGCCGGCCCGTTCTTGGTCCGCGGAATCAGCCCGTATCCGGCCTCCCGCGGAAGATGGATCAACATCGTGAACCGACTGCTGCGCTCGACCAGCGTGCCGATCGCGCTGCGCTGCAACCCGATCAGCAGATCTCCCTCCCAGTGTCCCGGGACCGCGCGATCAGCGACCTCCGGCGGCCGAGCGCTGATCAACGTCTCCGGCGTGACGTGCGCCCACGCTTTCTGCCGAGACCGTGCCCGCGGCACCCGCAATGCCCGACCCCGGCGCAGGCAGGTGATTAAGTCCCGCTTGAGCGCACCGCGGCTTTGCACGTAGAGCGCTTGGTAGATGGCCTCGTGGCTGATCCGCATGGATTCATCATCAGGGAAGTCAAGCTTGATCCGATGGGCGATCTGCTCAGGACTCCATGCTGTCACCCAGGCCCGATCCCCTCGGTGCGGCTTGTTGCGTCCCTTCCACGGCGTCGCGGCCGGACCAGCCATGATCTGCCCGTAAGCGCCACGAACGACACCGGAGAGCTTGTCCTGGACGTACTGGCGCAGCCGGTCGTTGCCGACCAGCTTGGCCGTCTTCGGGCGCCTCGCCCGCCTTTCGGCATGCCACTGCGCGACCGAGGCCTTGTAGTCGAGCCGATACGTGCGCGTCGAGGCGTTACGGCGCAGCTCACGCGAGATGGTCGACGGCGCCCTGCGCAGCCTCCTGGCTATCTCGCGCACTCCGGCACCATGGGCACGCCATAAAGCGATGTCTTCGCGCTCATTCGAGGATAGGTAGCAGCCCGAAACAGTTTCTGGCAAGCGTGGATTCACGCCGCCAGCATGGCGGAACCAGCGGAACCCGACCGGCGAAGACACGCCCGCTTCGGTAGCGGCGTCCTCGGTCATCGCTCCGGCAGCGATCCCCGCCCAGAACCGGACCCTGTCCTGCCGCCAGGCCACCGACGGCCGCCCCGGGGAGGGCATCTGCCCCCGATACGCACGAACCTCCAACTGCCGCTTCCCATACGCCACCACACACCTCCGAGGAATCGAGGTGTTGCAACGACCGATTGAATCCAGCCAGTTCCTGGCGCCACCCGGCGAACAGCTGCTCCACCTCGTCGGCGGTCGGAGGGATACGCAGCTGCGGATCGACCGAGGCTCGCGGCCGGTTGATCTCGTCCAGCGGGCACTCGACGACCCGACCTGTCATGTTGTGCAGGTCGATCTTGTGCCGAAGCTCCAAGAACTGGAAGTACACGGTCAGTGCCGCCGCCCGCCCGGTGCGAGTCGAGGGGTTGGCGTCGCGCAGCACCTTGCCGAAATAGACGTCGACATCGGCGGGCCGCATCTCCCACAGCGGCCGGCCGAACCAGTCGTGGATCAGCTCGAGGTGGTTGATGTCGTTGCGGATCGTGCTGTCGACCAATCCGGCCGACGCCCGTGCCAGCACGAACCCGGCCAACACATCGGTCTCGAAGTCGGCAAGCTCCTCCTCGCTCGCCGGTACTCGATGTTCCCGCAGATCGCGGACCACAGCCAGAGCCAACCCACGCCTCCTCGACTTCACCTAAAGTGAAGAAACATCATCTGATCAACTATTCAGTCAGCAAGAATGATGCCGGTTCATCAGAGAGTTTTGATGGAGGGACACGCCAACAACGGCTGTTCCAGGCGTTGAAAGGGCTAACGGGCGATACCCGTGGGCTCAGGAACTCGTCGACTGTTGGCTAACGTGACTAAGCCTCTCTCTCTCCGACTCCGACTCGGAGTGACGAAGACGAAACTGCGTTCACGCTCGTTGCGCATCTTGCAACGCAGTGCCTGGCCCACCGATGCCACCACCCGCCGCTCGCTCAGCCGCGATTTTCCGTGTTCGTTCACATGGTCGACGACGACGCGGACACTGTCCTGCACGTTGATTCTCTCCTGGAGTTGTGGGATCCAATCAGCAACTCTGACGGCCGGACATCACCTCGGAGGCATCCGTACTGCGCCATCGAGACGGATCGTCTCGCCGTTGAGCATCGGATTCTCAACGATGGCTACGACCAGGTGTGCGTACTCGGCAGGATCACCGAGTCGGTTTGGGTGCAACGTCAGCGCCTTGAGAGCGGTTAGCGCAGCCTCTGGAAGTGAGTTGAGAAGCGGGGTTTCGAACAGCCCCGGAGCGATCGTGTTGACCCGGATCAAGTACGACGACAGATCACGCGCGATCGGCAGCGTCGCCGCCATCACACCTCCCTTGGAAGCGGAGTAGGCCGCCTGCCCGATCTGGCCGTCGAAGGCCGCGCCGGAGGAAGTGTTGACGATCACGCCACGCTCGCCGCCGACGGGGTCGTTCTGCGACATTGCGTATGCGCCCAGGCGCACGACGTTGAAGGTCCCGATCAGGTTGATCTTGATTACTTTCTCGAACGCGTCGAGCGGGAAAGGGCCCTTCTTGCTGACGGTCTTGGTGCCATCGCTGACGCCGGCGCAGTTGACGATGATACGCAATGTCTTGTCCGCGTTGGCGATCTCGATGGCCCTGGTCACTGCATCCTCGTCGGTGACGTCGGCGGGCGCGAACCGGACGGTGTCGCCGAGGAGGCTTAGCGCGTCCGTGTTTGCATTGGGCAGGTCGACGGCGACCACCCGCGCTCCGGACCGCGCCAGCGTCTCCACCGTCGCCAAACCGAGCCCGGACGCGCCACCGGTGACGACCGCGCTGCTAGCTGCGATGTCCATTCGGCTGCTCCTTTTGTGTGTCTGTCTACAGGCTTCGCGCGATCAGCACCTTCATGATCTCGTTGGTGCCGCCGTAGATCTTCTGCACCCGAGCCGCCGCATACATCTGCGCGATCGGGTATTCCATCATGTAGCCGTATCCACCGAAAAGCTGCAGGCACTTGTCAGTGACCTCTACTTGTTTGTCAGATCCCCACATCTTGGCTATCGATGCGGTTGCGGCATCGAGTTTTCCGTCGAGGTACCGGCCGGTGCAGTAGTCGATCAGCGCCTTGCCGGCCAGCACCTCCGCCTTGCATTCGGCCAGCACGAACTTGGTGTTCTGGAAGGCGAGGAGGGGCTTGCCGAACGCGGTGCGCTCCTTGACATAACGGATCGTCTCTACTACCGCCGCCTCCGCCATCGCGATCGCCTCGACCCCGATGGTCAACCGCTCGCGCGGAAGTTGCTCCATCAACTGGGCGAAGCCCTTGCCCTCAACGCCGCCGAGCAGGTTTGCGGCCGGCACCCGCATGTCGGTGAACGCAAGCTCCCGGGTGTCCTGGCCGTGCTGGCCGACCTTCTCCAGAACCCGGCCGCGCTGGAAACCCGCCAGCCCTTCGGTTTCGGCCACCATCAGCGACAGTCCGGACTCAGTTTTGGCCACGATCACCACCAGGTCGCAGTGGGAACCGTTGGAGATGAAGGTCTTCGAGCCGTTGATGACGTACTCGTCGCCGTCGCGAACCGCGGTGGTGCGAATCGACTGCAGGTCTGACCCGGTGCCCGGTTCGGTCATCGCGACGGCGATCACCATCTCCCCGCTGACCATCTTCGGGATCCAGCGCTTCTTCTGCTCCTCGGAGGCATACTCGGCGATGTAGTGGGAAGCCAGCGTCGAATGCACGGAGAAACCGAACGCGGTGTCGTGCGCGTAGGCGCGCTCCTGCATCACCACCGCCTCGTGACCGAAACTGCCGCCACCACCGCCGTATTGCTCGGGCAGGTCGAGGCCCAAAAGCCCGGCAGCGCCGGCTTTGTTCCAAAATTCTCGGTCCACCTTCTGCTGTTTCGCCCACCTGGCTTGGTTGGGAGTCGCTTCCTTGCGGAAGAACTCGGCGGCGTGCTTGCGCAGGAGTTTTTGATCCTCGGTCTCCCACGGAACGACGTAGTCCGGGAATAAGAGTCCGGGCATGCTTTACCTACTTTCCGGTGAACTGGGGCGCGCGCTTGGCGAGGAATGCCGCCTGGCCCTCGTGACTGTCGGCGGAATGCACCGCCACGTAGAAATTCCGTTTCTCGTGTTCGAGTCCCTGCGTCAGTGATGTCTGAAACGCGTGCACAGCGGCATCCTTGGCCAGCGCCACCGCTAGCGGGGAGTTCGTCGCGATCCGTTGCGCCATCGCCAGCGCCCGTGGCACGGCCTCGCCGTCGGCGACGACTTCGGCTACCAACCCTGCATCGCACGCCTCCTGGGCCTTGATGGAATCGCCCGTCAAAAGCATTGCCATAGCCTTGGATTTGCCGATCGCCCGAATGAGGCGTTGAGTTCCGCCAGCGCCAGGGATTGCGCCGATCTTCACCTCGGGAAGTCCGAATTGGCCCGACTCGCCGGCGATGACAATGTCGCAGGCCAACGCCAGCTCACAGCCGCCCCCGAGTGCGTATGTCTCGACCGCGGCGATGACCGGCTTCGGAAACGCAGCCAGTATCGACCAGAAGCTCTCATTGGACTCTCCGGTGACCAGTGGCCGGGCCCGGATCTCGTCGAACGCCGTGATGTCGGCGCCGGCGCAGAACATGCCGTGGGCGCCCGCGATGACCACGGCCAACACGGCCGTGTCGGACCGCAACGCCGCCAGCTCGGCCCCCATCGCGCCCAACAGCTCGTCGTTGAGGCTGTTCTTCGACTTCGGGCGATTGATCTCCAGCAGGGCCACCGCACCGTCGCGAGTCGATCGCAAAATTTGTTTGTTCACGTGACCGCATCCCGGTAAACGTCGGCGTGTTCGGCCCGCAGGATCTTCTTGTCCAATTTGCCGACACTGGTGCGCGGCAACGCCTCGACGAAGAGAACCGCGTCGGGCATCTGCCACTTGGCGAACTGCCCCTGCAGACAACCGACGATGTCATCGCGGGTCAGCACGCCACCTTCGACGGGCACGACGATGGCCAGCGGACGTTCCTGCCACTTCGGATGGCTGATCCCCACAACCGCGGCCTCCTTCACCAGCGGATGTCCGACGATGGCGTTCTCCATATCGATAGAGGAAATCCATTCACCGCCGCTCTTGACTACGTCCTTGAGGCGGTCGGTGAGCTTGAGATACCCGTTCGGGTAGATTGTGCCGACATCGCCGCTGCGCCAGTAACCGTCGAGGAAGCGGTCGGCGTTGTCGTCGTCGTCGAGCTGGTGGTATCGCTCGATGACCCAGGGCCCACGCATCAGTACCTCGCCGACACTCTTACCGTCGTGCGGCAGGTCATTGCCGTTGTCGTCGACGATCCGGATGTCGATACCGGAAGCGGGCAGCCCTTGAAAACGCTTGAAATCCCATTTCTCGTCGTCGGTGATCGTGCCCTGCAGGGACGGTTTGATGCCCATGTTCATCGTGATCAGCGGCGTCGTCTCGGTCGCACCGTAGCCCTGCACAAAATCGGCGCCGGTGAGCTCGTGGAAATCGCGCATCAGCGACTTCGCCGGCTCGGTCGCACCGGACAGCAGTCTCGTCCTGCTGAAATCTGGCTTCACAGCAAGGGTCTTGATGTAGTCCAGCATCGGCTGGAAAATCGCCGGTGCGCCGTTCGCGACGGTCACATTCTCCGCGATCATCACGTCGACGAGCATTTGCGTGTTCTCGGCCAGGTAGCGGCCGGGTAGGATCACCTTCGCCGCGGTCCACATCGCGGTGTGCGGAAGCCCCCACGACTGGCCGTGAAACATCGGGGTGATGAGCATCGCGGTGTCCTCGCGACGGAGATTGATCGCTGCTGCCATCGCCATCGCGTGTAGGTAGCTGCCACGATGCGAGTAGTAGACGCCCTTCGGCCGACCCGTCGTTCCCGATGTGTAACACGCGCTGTAAGCAGAGGTTTCGTCGATGACCCGCCAGTCGATCTCGGTGTCGGACTCGGCCATCAGGTCCTCGAGGTGAAAGACGTTTTCCAGCGTGGTGTCGATCTCGGTGAGCGGCTTATCCGACATTACGATCCAGCCCTTGACCTTCGGCACGTGTGGAGCCAACGCCTCGGCGACCGGAAGGAGTGTCTCGTCGACCAGGATCCATTGCGCCTCGGCGTGGTCAGTGACGTAGCTCAGGTCTTCGGTGGCCAGCCGCAGATTCATCTGCAGCATCACCGCGGCGATGCCGGGAATGGCCCAGCTGAGCTCAAAGTGCCGCTTGCTGTTCCAGTCGAGCACTCCGACTGTGTCGGCCGGGCCGATCCCTATTCCTCTGAGCGCGTTCGCCGCCCGCTTGACCCGAACGTACAAGTCTGCGTAGGTGTACCGCTGCCAGTCGCCCTCCGTGGTGCGGTAGACGACCTCTTGCTCGGGATAGGTGCGCGCCGCATGTCTGATCAGGTTGGTGGTGTTGAGCTGGTAGTGGTCGCCGTGCGTCGACGGCACGCCCTTCACGATTTCCCTGACCATGTCTGTGCCTTAGATTCGTTCGATGATGGTGGTGTTGGCGGTTCCGCCGGCCTCGCAGATGGTCTGCAGGCCGTAGCGCTGTCCGGTGCGCTCGAGTTCGCACAGCAGATCGGTGAGCATGCGGGCCCCGGTCGACCCGAGCGGATGCCCGATTGCGACCGAGCCTCCGTTGACGTTGAGCTTGTCATCGGGAATGCCGAACTCGCGTTGCACCATCAGCGGCACCCCGGCGAAGGCCTCGTTGACCTCGAACAAGTCGATGTCGCTGACACTCAGGTTGGCGCGCTCGAGCGCCCTGTGGGTGGCGTCCAGTACCGCGGTGAACTGCAGTACCGGGTCCGCCGCGGCGACCGTCATCGCCAGGAACCGCGCCCGCGAAACCAGCCCGCTGCGTTCTGCGTAGCCACGCTCGGCGATCAGCAACGCCGCTGCCCCGTCGCTGATCTGGGAAGAATTGGCCGCGGTTGTGCGGCCGTCGGCCGCGAAAACAGGCTCCAGCGACGCGATCTTCGCCGGATCCAACTGCTCACGGATTCCTTCGTCGGCACTGACGGGCGCCGCCGACGGATCCAGCGGATCGACGGTGATCGGCACCAACTGCGCGCGAAACTTTTTCGCCCGGGTCGCGGCGAATGCTCGCTCATGGCTTCGGATACTGAATTCGTCGAGTTCCTCGCGAGAAATACCGAACTTGGAGTTCAGCAACTCCGACGCCGCCCCTTGCGCCACCAAGTTGTCGTCGTAGCGGGCCAACTCCACGGGCGAGTACTGCGGACCGAGCGGCGCGCCCGGCATGAACGACGCAGGCATCGGCACCTGCGACATCGACTCCACACCGCACCCAATCGCCAGCTCGTAGATGCCCGCGGTGACGCCGAATGCAGCGAAGTTGACCGCCTGCTGACCGGACCCGCATTGGCGATCAATGGTGACCGCCGGCACCGATTCGGGTAGACCCGCAGCCAGCACCGCGTGCCGCCCGATATTTCCGGACTGGTGCTCATGCTGCATCGCACAGCCGACGATGACGTCATCGATGTCTTTGGCATCGATCGCACTGCGCTCCACCAGGTTTCGCAAGGTGTGACCGAGCAAGTCGGCCGGATGCCACCGGCTCAAAGCGCCACCTCGTTTACCCACCGGCGTGCGCACCGCCCCGACAATCACTGCTTCGCGCGCGTTCAATGTTCCACTCCTTGTTCCGGTGTACGAATTCCAACGATGGGGATGTCAACCGTCTCGGCGACTTCTTCCCAGTGGCGCGTGCTTTGTCCGGCAAAGACTCGTGCGAGATCCTCGTAGGTATCTGCTGCGCCCAGGACCTCGAGGGTCCGCTTCTGGAAATGCGGTTCGATTGCGCCCAGGGCGATATAGCCGTCGGCACTGGCGTAGATCCCGTAGGTCGGAGTCGCGCCACCGAGCGGGTCGCCGGGCCCTGCGACGCCGTACCGCACGGCTGCGCCGGCGTCGGCTGCGGCGTCCGCCAGTACGATCCGGACGTGTTGGCCGGCACCGGAATTCGGCCTATCAAGCAGCGCCAACAGGGCCCCGGACACGGCACGTTCGGCACCCAGGAGGTCCACGACCGGAACCGCCGGCATCAACGGGGGCTGCAGGGTGCCGTGCGTGGCCTGATAGGTCAGGTCGTGGCCAGGACGCTCCTCGAGGTCACCGTCGTAGCCCACGATTTCGACGTGACAGAGCCCCGGATACCTGACATGCGCGTCGTCGAGCCCGAGCCTGCGTAGCGCCGAAGGGCGCATGGCGGTGAGCAACACATCGGCGGAAGTCAGCTCGACGTCCAGCTTGGCGCGGTCGCCGGCGTCCTTGAGGTCCAGAACCAAGACCGTCTGCTTGCTGGCGAGCTCTGCGTACCAGCCGGGCGCGACCGCGGCCAAGGGATCTCCGGTAGGGGGCTCCACCTTTGTTACCGACGCGCCGAAGCGCGCCAGCCGTGCCGCCGCGAGCGGGCCCGGGATGTTCACCGCAAGCGACACGATGCGAACGCCGTTCAGACTGCCCTGCACCATGTGGTCCTTCAATTGATACCGTACGACTGTACAGGAAGCTTCCTATCTGTACAAGAAGTGATGTTCACTGTACACTTGCCCGGAACGAAGGAGACGCATGGGACCGTTCGCCGATCCACGCGCAGGCGCAGACGACCTGACCGCGAAGGCGCGCATTCGCAACGCCGCGATGGACCTGTTCGCGGAGTTCGGGGAGGACCGCACGTCGATGCGAAATATCGCCTCGAGAGCCGGCGTCACGGTCGGGCTGGTTGTCCACCACTTCAAGACCAAGGACGGAATCCGCCGCGCCGTTGAACAACTCGTCGTCGACTACTTCGCGCAGACGATCGCGCAGGTCCCCGTTGATGGAACACCAAGACAAGTCGCCACGGCGCGTGACGTGGCTGTGAAGGAGATGCTCGAATCGAACCCAGCCGTCGTCAACTATCTGCGCCGCGCGCTACTGGACCCCGCAGGGTCTAAAGGCCAACTGCTCCAGCGATTGACAGAGCTGACCCGAACGGAGCTCATCAAAGCCCGCGACGCCGGTATCGCAAATGCGGAGCGAAGCGGATCCACCCAGATCATCGACATCATGGTCCGACAGCTGGGACAGCTCTTCCTGCAACCGATGATCGACACCATGTGGGATCAAGTCTCCCGCCCAGACGAGTCAGACGACGACAAACCGACACTGCACGTCGCCGTTCGCTCCAGTGGCCCAGCACCTTCAGCGCGTCATAGGAATACTTCGGCTTGCGCTGCCGGCGAGGTCGTTTGGCGACCTGCCGGCCCGCTCCCGGCGGCCGGGCCGCGGCCGTCAACCGGCGCCGAGCATTGTCACGCGACCAGCCGGTGACCTCCACCACCTGATCCAGAATCTGCCCCTTATTCGCCTTCGACGCCTTCACATACGCCTTGGCGAACTTCGCGGTGATCTCGGCACGAGACGACATCGACAGCCCACTCTCCATGCCTGGCGGGGATCACCGTTTCGCGGGCATTCTTACGTGATGCACCGAGGGCGTTTCGCGGGCACTTTTCGTGATGCTTGCCGGATGCTTGCCGACCTCGTGGATCCGCAGTAGCGTGGTTCCAACACCTAGTACTATTGGTACCTGGAACTACACGTCACACGTTCAAGGAAGGGGCTAGCATTCATGGCGAGTGACCACGCAAGGCAAGAGGCAAAGTCGGTGACCGCAGCGAGCGCTGGATCCCGTTATCCGAGGACCCGACGGATAAGCTTTCCGTTTGGCGGCGACGGCGGCACACACGGCAAGTACTTCGTCAACGACGACATCGTGTTCAGCCACTTCGTGGCGAACCTATCGGGTGCGTTCCCGTCAGGGGAGGAGTTGTTTATTCGGTCGGTGCGTCGATTCTCAGATGAGGTCACCGATCCCACGTTGAAGAAACGGGTGGCGGGCTTCATCGGCCAGGAATCGGTCCACGGACAGCAACACCGCCTGCTGAACGAGAAACTCATCGACATGGGTTACCCGATCGCTTGGTGGGATTCGAAGAAGTTTAACGACTGGGTCAAGCGACTGGAGGAGCGGCTGCCTGCGCGGCTACCCCTGGCGGTAACAGCAGCTGCAGAACACTTCACCGCCGTACTTGCTGAGCGCACGCTGGGCGAAGAGGAAATCCAGGCGATTCCGGGCGAGTTGCAGGTGTGGAACGTGCTGAACTGGCATGCCGTGGAGGAACTTGAGCACAAATCGGTCGCATTCGATGTCTTCCGCACGGTGGCGGGAGGTACGGAGCGGATGCGCAGGAGTGTGATGGCCGTGATGATTCCGACCCTGCTTCTCCTCATAGCCGTCACATTGGTTTACTCGCTGGCGCACGACCCGGATGGGCGTCGTCAGCCGCTACGGGTGATACGGGAGGCCTATCGGCTGTACCGTGGCCCCATCTTCCGGGGTTTGATCCCAGACCTTACGAAATATCTGCGACCGGGATTCCATCCTGACGACATCGACACGAACGCGTTGTTGGAGCACTGGCAAGAGGAACTCTTCGGCACCGACGGAGAACTCGTCGGCTACCTGAAGTGATTGCGAACATCCACAACAAAAGGGATTGCCATGGTAGCTAGTCAGGCAATGGCTGCGAAAAGCGGAACAGCAGCCGAAAAAGTAGCCGAGAGTACGTATCCTAAGGCTCGGCGGATTCGGTTTTGGTTCGGCGATCCCGAGCCGATGGACCACCATTTCGTTGAGGGCAATATCGTGTTCAGCCACCTTGTGGCGTTGCTGTCCGGCGTGTTTCCGCCAGGTGAGGAGTTGTTTATCCGGTCGGTTCGGCGCTTTGCCGATCAGATGACCGATCCGGTACTGATGAAGCGGGTGGCCGGATTCATTTGGCCAGGAGTCGGTGCACGGCCAGGAACACCGCCGGCTCAACGAGAAGCTCATCGAGATGGGCTACCCGATTGTCCGGCTGTTTATGTTCCCGCATGACAGCCGCCGGGAGCGGTTGATCGTGCGAATTGAGAACCTGCTGCCAGCGCGGGTACCCCTGGCGGTCACGGCGGCGGCCGAGCACTACACCGCGACACTGGCTGAGCGCATGCTGGGCGAAGAGATACAAAAGATTCCTGGCGATCCCGAGGTGCGAAACCTGCTCAACTGGCACGCGGTGGAAGAGCTGGAACATAAGTCGGTGGCGTTCGACGTCTACCGGGCCGTCGATGGGCCGGAGTGGCTCCGGATCGGGGTGATGGCGGTGCTGTACATCCTGACGATCCCGGTGGTGTCGATCGGGGTGCTGTTGTCTATTTTGGCCGATCCGCGGGGATGGCGCCCGATCAAAGTGGCGCGTCAAACGCGTGCGGTGTTCCGGGGCCCGTTGGTGCAGGGGCTGATGGCCGATCTGCGCATGTACCTAAAGCCGGGCTTCCATCCCGACGACATCGACACGACCGCGCTGGTGCAGCAGTGGCGGCAGGAGCTGTTCGGCGACGACGGTGCCCTTGTCGGTCATCTCAAGTAGCAGGAAGGCCATGAGTTCAAGTTGAGTACAACGATCGACATCGAGCAGTTACCGACTGTCGAGCGTGTCACTCCAGACCATGAAGTCGTGATCGTCGGCGCTGGATTCGGCGGTATCGGTGCTGGTATCTCCTTGCAACGCAGAGGCATTCACGACTTCGTGATTGTCGACAAGTGGGATCAGGTGGGCGGCACCTGGCATGCGAACACTTATCCGGGTGTGGCGGTGGATATTCCCTCGTTTGTCTACAGCTTTTCCTACGAGCAGCGTGGTGATTGGTCGCGGATCTTCGCTCCGGGTTACGAGCTTCGCGATTACGCCAGCGACCTTGTGGACAAGTACGGCCTAGCTCAAAAGTTGCGGCTGAACACTACGATCACCTCGGCGGTGCTCGATGAGCGCAATAGCCTATGGCGATTGACTACCGACGCCGATCAGGAGATTACCGGCCGAAATGTAGTCATGGCGGTCGGTGGCCTCGAACGCCCGAAGATGCCTGATATCCCGGGTCTCGACGAGTTCGGGGGTGTGCTCATGCACACCGCACTCTGGGACCATGACGTGGCGCTGGCGGGCAAGCGCGTCGCGGTCATCGGCACTGGCGCAACGGCGCTGCAGGTCGTCCCGGCCATTGTCGACGAAGTCGAACATTTGACAGTCTTCCAACGAACACCGATATGGGTGTTCCCAAAACCTGACAAGGAGGTCACGTCCGCCATCCGGTGGGTTCTGGGGCGTAAGCGAATCCGTTCGGGTATCCGCCTGGTGGGAACCGTCGCAACCGAGGTCGGCATGGCCGGGATGTGGGTCGGTCCACAGTGGCTGACGAACGCGAGCCGCCGGATGCTTGAGGTTCCTACCCGCCGCTGGATGCGCCGCCAGATCGATGACCCGGTCGTTCGGGAGAAGCTGATCCCACGCTACGGGTTAGGCTGCAAGCGCCCGTCGATGTCAAACGACTACTTGCGTACCTTCAACCGCGACGACGTCAGCCTGGTCACCGATGCGATCGAGTGCATTACCAAGAAGGGGGTACGGACGGCGGACGGCGTGGAGCACGAGATCGACGTGTTGATCTGCGCGACCGGGTTCAAGCTGTGGGAGGCGGGCGCGGTGCCTCCCTTCCCCGTCATCGGGCGGGGCGGCGTCGATCTCGGGCGGTTCTGGAGTGAGCAGAGATACCAGTCGTACCAGGGTGTTTCGGTTCCCGGATTTCCGAACATGTTCTCAATCACCGGGCCCTACGGATTCGTGCTCGGCTCGTACTTGTGGATGATCGAAGCGACATCGGCTCACCTGAGCCGCGCCATAGCCGAAGCGAAGCGCCGCGGTGCAACGGTCTGCGAGATTCGTCAGGAAGCCCACGACGAGTATTTTCGGAAATGCCTGAAGCGCCAACAGAATAACTTCCTGTTCACTCCGGCGTGTGCGGGTTCGAACACCTACTACATTAATAACCAGGGCGATTCACCGTTTCGGCCGTCGACGCACGGCGAAATGTACTGGCAGAACCGCTATTACAACCTTGATGTCTACCGATACAGCAGGGGCGTTGCGGTTCTGGACGCAGCCGCGGCCATGACGAAGGAGAGCCTGTGAAGTTCAACCGATTGCGACCGCGCCTGGTGGTGGTCACCGGGGCTGGAAGCGGCATTGGCCGGGCGACAGCGATCAGGTTCGCTAAGCTCGGCGCCCACGTCGTGGTCTCCGACATCGATCTGGATGCGGCACAAGCGACCACCGCGATGATCCGCGGTTACGGCCTCGGCGCGTCGGCGGCGCAGTTGGACGTCACCGACCCCGACGCCTGGGCGGTGTTCGGTCGCGATGTGTTAGCCGATCACGGTTACACCGATGTATTGGTCAACAACGCAGGTATCTTGGTGGGCGGCCACTTTTTGCAGCTGAGTCCCTCGGATTGGGACCGCCAACTCGGTGTGAACCTAATGGGTGTCGTCCACGGATGTCGTGTGTTCGGCGCCCAGATGGTTGAGCGCGGCGGTGGCCACATCGTCAACATCGCGTCAGCGGCGGCGTTCACACCCACGCCGGTGATGGCGCCGTACTCGGTGTCCAAGGCGGGCGTGAAGATGCTGACCGAGTGCTTGCGGCTCGAACTCGGACCGAGAGGCATCGGCGTCAGCGCCGTGTGCCCGGGTGTGATCAACACCAACATCGCTGATCGCGCGATCGTAGTCGGCGTCGATCAGAACCTGATCGAACAAGGAAAGCAGTTCACGAAGAAGCTCCAGGAATTTAGCGAGAAGTTTAGGGTCTCGCCGATGAGCTCGGACCTCGTAGCTCGTGCCGTCGTACGTGCGGTACGGTTTGATTTGGCGGTCGTGCCGGTGCGCACCGAGGCCTGGCTGGGCTATTTCATGCTCCGTATCGCCCCTGGTGTCAACCGCCGTATGATGCAGCCATTCTCGGTGGACGCATTTCAGCGGCTGGGTGCTCGCCTGTCAAAGACAGTGGGTGCTGCGGACCAGGGTGAGCTTGCCGCCGGTGGAGCCGAGGCGGCGGCACCGGTCACCAGCACGGGAAAGTAGGGTGCGGGCTGATCAGCGGCCAATCGTAGGTGCTCTGCCGTCAATACGCCGTGCAGCTCGGGTGAAGGGGTTCCCCTGATTCCGTGGGGACTTGACTTGTAGTGATCTTGATTCCTGCTGCCCCCGGCTAGGTGCGTGGGTCGGTAACGGATTTGTCGGGTCGGCAGGTGGATTTGTCCTGGACGGAGGGCATCGGGCGGCGTTTTGTTGGCCTGGTGGTGTGATCGGGCGGGCCGCATTCCGCGGGATGGCGGATCGGTGGCCGTAACTCGCTGCGCACGACCCTTTCAGCCGGCCGCAGCCTGCGCTGCAATGTTGTAGTAGGAGGGTTCGCAGGTTGTGGCAGGCGGCGAGCAGGCGCCATTCGGCGCGGGCGTGATGGTGGCCGCGGAGCAGGAGTCGACTCGCCCCCTGGGTGGTCTTCATCTGCCCGAACACCGGCTCGACGATCACCTTGCGCCGCGAATATGCGGCCTTGCCCTTCTTGGTGCGAAGTTTGCGGGCCATCCGCGCCTTTGGTGTCGCATTTTTCGGTGTCCGTCCCCGTGGCGCGTCGGGAACCTGCTCGCCGTGGGCGAGCCGGCCGGTCGCGATCAGCGGATCGGTGCCCGCCTTGTGGGCGGCGTCGATGTTGTTCTCACTGAAGTAGCCGGCGTCGGCGAGCGTCTGACGCGGTGTGGTCGCGGTGTTGGTGATGGTCTGGGCGAGCAGCTCGCCGAATGCGGGGTTGTCGGCGCCGGATTCGGCGAAGTCGGTCGCAACGATCACCTGATGTTCTTCATCGACGACGGCCTGCGCGTTGTAACAGTAGTGGAAGCTGCCGTCGGCGGTCTTCATGATCTGGGCGTCAGGGTCGGTGAAGTTGCGCTGCGCCTTGGGCTTGACGGTCGCGCACTGTGCTGCCTGCTCGGCGGCCCGCGCGGCCGCGTCGTCATCATGGCCGGCGTTTTGCGCCCTTGCCCGGGCCTTGTCCGCGGCCTGGTCTTTGGCGTGTTGTTCCAGGTCGGCCTTGGCCTTGCGGATCTTGGCCAGCCGGCTCTCACGGCGGGCCAATTCGCCCTGCAGGTCACCGCCACGATTGTCCGGGCCGTGGGCCTGGTCCTCGTCGATATCGACGCGTTCGGCCTCCCGCATGATCTGCTCGACCTGGGTTTGCAGGGCCGGCTCCGCCTCGCACATCCGGTCATAGCTCATCGCCTTGTGACGGGAGGCATTGGCCTTGACCTTGGTGCCATCGAGGGCCACCCGGCCCATCGTGACCATGCCCGCCTGCTGGCACAGGGTCAGCGCCTGCAGGAACAGGGCTTCCAGCGCGGCGAGGTGACGGCGCCGAAAGCGGGCGATGGAGCGAAAGTCCGGTGCGGTGTTGGCGGCCAGGTACCGAAACGCCACATCGTCATGGCAACGGGCTTCGATCTTGCGAGATGAACGAACCCCGCTGGTGTACCCGTAGAGCAGCAGCTTGAGCATCAGCCGCGGGTGATACGGCGGAAAGCCCCGGGCCTCGCTGTAGGAGGCGAAAAACACTGCCAGATCAAGCACCTCATCGACCAACTCGGACACAAACAACGCCAGATGATCGTCAGGCAACCAATCCCGCAACGACGGCGGCATCAAAAACGACTGATCCTGGTCATAGGCCCGAAACGTCTTGTCCACCGAAACCTCGCCCGGTGACGATGACGAGCGAGGCCGCGCGGACTCGGTCTCAAACAGCTGATCCTGGGCCGTCATCAAATCCATGGACACAGTTTTCCCGACCATCCACGTCGCCATCAGCGTGACACACCAACAACTCGTGGATACCGACCCACGCACCTAGGTGAGCGGGGGGTAGGGCGCAGAGCGCGCTACCTGAGCAGAAGCGCGGCGAGCTGCTTCACGTGGGTGCGTCCGCGGTCGCCGTCTTCGAGTGCTTCGAGCCAGCGAGCAGGGATGGATTCAACGCCGTCGCGGGCGCCGACGATCGCTCCTGTCATGGCCGCTACACCCGCGTGGAACGCGAGCACCTGCAGTACTACCTCGACGAGTTCACCTTCAGATTCAATCGCCGCAGGTCAAAAGCCCGCGGAATGCTCTTCTACCGACTCCTGCAACAAAGCGTCAACACCGATCCCCACCCACTAGCCGACCTCATCGGCGCCGCCGAAGGCCAAGAGCAAACTCTGCGAGCAACTGCTAAACCACTGCCCGGCAGTACTTTTGACGAATTTTTTTAAGCAAACGAGTCCACTTAAGCAGATAAGCAATAAGTATGTTCGACTTAGGCGAGCTGTTTAACGGGTCTAAACACATTCTTAACGCTCCTGGCCTACCGCCCCGGAGGTCCCGCGCAAATACTGGTACAAGTGCGAGAAACGAGGGGCGGGGACTGCGCATGGCGCAAGCGATAACACTGGATACGGCGTACCTGAGAGCTCAAGATCCCGATCAGTACGCCAGCCTGGTGATCGGCGCGGTCGCCATCGTCGATGGTGGCGTCCCCGATTACGCACTGCTGAAACAGCTGCTGGCGGAACGGATTCAGTCGATACCGCGCTGCACACAGGTGCTGCGGACGCAGAGCTTCGAGTGGATCGACTGTCCCGGATTCGACCTGGCCCATCATGTGCGCTGGGTGGCGATTCCGCGCCCGGGCGACGACGCCCAGCTGTCCGGCGCGATCGCCCACGCCCTGGAGCGTCCCCTCGACCTGGACCGTCCGCCGTGGGAGTGCTGGGTGATCGAGGGCCTGAAAGGCGGCCGGTGGGCAATCTTGATGAAGATCCACCACGGCTTGGCCGACGGGAACTCAGCCGCCCACCTGCTCACCCGGCTTTGCGACGACGCCGACCACGATGCATTCGCGAACGGTGTTGGCGACAAACATGATTCGCCGCCGCAGGCCTCGAAGCGCGGCTGGCCCCTGGAGTGGGCTGGGGCACTCGCCGGCAACTTCGTCGGGGCGATCTGGCCGACGGCACGGCCCTCGGTCGACCCGGTCCTGCGGCGCTACAGCACGGTGCGCGTCCCGATTGCCGACGTCGAGTGCGTGTGCCGCAAATTCGGTGTGACCGTCAACGATGTCGCGCTGGCGGCCATCACCGAGGGCTTCCGAAGGGTTCTGCTACGCCGCGGCGAAGAACCGCGGGCGGACTCGCTGCGCACCCTGGTGCCGATGCCGGTACGTTCGGCACTACTGCCATACCTGCCCGTCGAGCATGACGACCCGGTCCAGCAATTGCGGACCGTGCACAGCCGGTGGAAAGCGCAGCACGCCGACAAATCTCCGCCCGGTATCGTGGAGTCTGCGATCAATTGTCTGCCAACTATGCTGCGCGGCAACCTCATACAACTGTTACCCAGGCTCCCGCAGCGCGGCCTCGTAACGCTGGCGAACCACGCGCCCGGGCCTCGCCATCAGCTGCGGCTGATGGGCCAGACGATGGAGCGCCTGCTGCCGATCCCCCCGATCGCCTTGCAGCTGAGCACCGGGGTCGCGATGCTCAGCTACGGCGACGAATTGGTATTCGGGCATCACCGCCGAATACGACGCCACGGCCGACGTCAAGCAGCTGGCAGCCGGTATCGAGCTGGGCATGGCACGGATGGTGGCGCTCAGCCAGGATTCGGTGTTGCTGTTCAGCAAGGACCGCCGGCGCACGCGCGCGGCGCGCGCGTTTCCGGGCCAGGCGCAGCGGCCGCGACCGTCGGCACCCACGCCGGCACGTCACTGACCCGCTCTCACCGGCGTTGAACACCGTGAGAAGGTTGGTCAATGCCGGTCACCATCGACCCGCGCCGCCATGACGCGGTGCTGTTCGACACCGCGTTGGACCGCACCCAGGCGCTGACCCGGCGATTGCGCGAAGCCGGCGTCGACACCGGCGTCTTCGCGTCGAACGGTAACGTCCGCGACACCCTGAGTGAGGCAGCAGACAAGCTGTCGGTCCGCCCGGGGCGATGCGCCGTCCTTACCGACAACGCGGCTTGCGTCCAGGCCGCGCGCGACGGCGGATTCGCGTTGGTCATCGGCCTCGACCGAACAGGGCAAAGTGACGCCCTGCGGCGCGTCGGCGCCGACGCCGTGGTCGGCGATCTGGATGAGGTCGCCGTGCGCACCGGGGACCACCGGATGTCCCAGCTACCCGATGCTGTGCAGGCCCTCGGTGCCCTCACCGACCGGAGGCCGGCCATATGTTCTTCGACTTCGACGGCACGCTGTCGGACATCGTCGACGATCCCGCCGCGGCCCGGCCCGTCGCCGCCGCGGTCGAGGCGCTGCGGAAGCTGGCCGCGCAATGCCCGGTCGCGGTTCTGTCCGGCCGCGACCTCGCCGACGTGTCACAGCGCCTCGGTGTGCCCGGGATCTGGTATGCCGGCAGCCACGGTTTCGAGCTGACCGCACCCGACGGCACACACCACCAGAACGACGCCGCGGCGGCGGCCACACCGGTGCTCGAACAGGCCGCCGCCGAGCTGCGCGACCGGCTCGACTCGATCCCCGGAGTTATGATGGAGCACAAGCGATTTGGCGTTGCGGTCCACTACCGCAACGCCGCGCGGGACCGCGTGGGCGAGGTTGCCGCGGCGGTGCGCGCGGCGGGCCGGCGGGACGGACTTCGGGTGACGACGGGTCGCGAAGTCATCGAGCTGCGTCCGGACATGGACTGGGACAAGGGAAAGACGCTTCGCTGGGTGATCAATCACCTGCGCGAGGCCGACGCGCGTCCGCTGGTGCCCATCTATCTCGGCGACGACATCACCGACGAGGACGCGTTCGACGCGGTCCGCGATGATGGTATCCCGATCCTGGTGCGACACAGCGAAGACGGCGACCGCGCCACCGCCGCGCTGTTTGCGTTGGACAGTCCCGCGCGCGCCGCCGAGTTCACCGAAAGGTTGGCACAGCGGTTAAGTTACGCCCGCGTAAATTAGCGACGGCAACGGTTCTAACGGCGCTCAGGGTGCCAACATTCGAGTGATCCAGCACGACGGTGTCCCCATTCGGCGGTGGCACGAGGTTGGCGCGACATGCCGGGACATGAAGCGTTGGCCGCCTCACGCGCCACCCTAGGTAGCCGATCAAGACGGGGCAATCACTGCCATGCCGAGCGCCTCGGCGGCGTCGCGCATGCGGTCGTCGTAAGTGCACAACCGGCCAAGATCCATGCCGAGCCGCTGGGCAGTCGCCAGGTGAATTGCATCGAGGGTGCGTAGCTCGATTGGCAGCAGCCCACCAGCAAGATCGAGCAATCGGTTGTCGATGCGTAGTAGGTCTAGGCTCGCGAGCGCCCGGCGTCCGGCTCTTCGGGCTGATTCACCCTTGTGGAGCAGAGCCCGCATGACCTCCGTCCGCGCAAGGGCACTCGACACCCGCGGCAGCCGGGTGCGAAGGTAGCGACGCAGCGCATCCGACTCTGGCTCACGAACTGCAAGCTTGACGATTGCGGACGAGTCCAGGTAGATGGCCGCCATCAACGCTCGTGCTCACGCAGGCGCGCAAGCGTCACGGACGGCAGCTCGATACCCGTTTTGAGTCGGACCGGCTCGGGAAGGTCATCAAAGTCAAGCGTCGCACGTTCGATCCCGCCGCTTGCCAGCATCTGCTGGTACGGACCGCCCTCCGGCATCGGCGAGAGAAGGGCGATAGGCCGACCACGGTCGGTGATCTCGATCGTCTCGCCGGCCTCGACCCGACGGAGGAGTTCGCTGGCCCGCTGCCGCAGCTCACGAACGCCCACCGTAGACATGTGCTAACTGTAGCACATAGCTGTTTAGCTTAGCGCCCGAGCGATCCCCCCGAAGCCCGCCGAATGCGGGACAGGTCATGGCTGGACGGCAGGCCAGGCGCACCAGTGAACGCCTGCGCGCCGGGGCGACGTACCGGGTTCTAAGCCATCGGCTAGGCCTCCGCGTACTCCACCGCGCCGTCGTCCAACACGATCCGCGCGTTCGCGCTTTCGGCGCCACAAGCCTCCGTCCGAAACACCGCCTTGCCCGGTTCCGTCCGCCAGATCAGCGTGGTCAGCGTCTCCCCTGGAAACACCGGCGAGGTGAATCGCGCCGCTATCGACGTGACGTTGGCGGCCACGCCCTTGCCCAGCTCGGCGACCAGCGCGCGGCCCGACACCCCGTAGGTGCACAGCCCGTGCAGGATCGGCTTCGGGAAACCGGCCATGTCCCTGGCGAACCACGGGTCGCTGTGCAGCGGGTTGCGGTCACCGGAGAGCCGATAGATCA
Organism: Mycobacterium helveticum; assembly: GCF_007714205.1. Taxonomy (GTDB): domain Bacteria; phylum Actinomycetota; class Actinomycetes; order Mycobacteriales; family Mycobacteriaceae; genus Mycobacterium; species Mycobacterium helveticum. The sequence continues at coordinate 24,070 of NZ_VMQU01000081.1, forward strand.
GCGCCTGGTCCGCACGGGTGGGCAGCGCGATCCGGGCATCGGGCTCGCGGTCGGGAAACTCCGGCGCGATCGGCCGCTGACCCGGCACTCCCCCGAACCCGCCCTCGCCCCGGATGACCAACGTGGTGAGTGTCTCGGCGATCAGCTCCCCCGAGTCGGGGTCGGTGCCGCGGCCGCGCAGCACGATGATCGCGTTCTTGCCCTCGCCCTTGTCCTGGATGTCCGCGACCTCGGAGACCACGGACAGCTTGCCCGCCGGCGGCAGCGGTGCGTGCAGCCGGATGCCCTGCGACCCGTGTAAAAGCATGGCCCAGTTGAACTTTCCGATCTTGCCCGCCGCACCGAACGCCGGGCAGCAGATCACCGCATAGGTGGGCAGCACCTGCTGGGTGATGTCGTGGCTGTTTTCGGTGGTGAACGATAGGTCGTCAGTTCCGGCGCCGACACCGAGCGCGTAGAGCAGCGTCTCCCGGTCCGTCCATTCGAACAGCATCGGCTCCGTCGTCGCACCGACGGCACTCGGGTCAATCGCCATACGAGTCTCCCTTCAAGCTTTTCTGCCACCCAACCATCGCAAACCCTTCCCACCGGCACCGTCGGCGGGGCAGGCTATCGCCATGCGCAATCCCAGCTTGATCAGGAAGGCCTCAAAAGCGGTAGCCGTGCTGGCCGCAACGGTAATCGTCGGCGCCTGCGGCGGGTCACCGCAGGCCCACAGCATCACCGTGACGTTCGTCCGGCACGCGGAGTCCGAGACCAACGCCAGCGGCGTCATCGACACCGACGTGCCGGGCCCGGGCCTGACCCCGGAGGGCAAGGGGCAGGCCGAACAGGTCGCGCACCAACTCGCCCACAACAAGTACGACGCCGTCTACGCCTCCACCATGGTGCGAACGCAACAGACCGCCGCGCCGTTGGCCGCCGAACTCGGCAAGCAAGTCGAGGTGCTGCAAGGCATCCAAGAGATCAACGCCGGCTGGTACGAGGGCAAGCCCGTCTCGATGGCCCCCTCGACGTACCGGCGGACTGGCTCAACGGCGACGTCGGAGACCGCATCCCCGGGTCGATCACCGGCAAGGAGTTCAACGACTGGTTCACCGCGGCCGTGCAGAAGATCTACAACAGCGGCCACAACCAACCGGTGGTGTTCTCGCATCTGTACGCCATCGAGTACTGGACGCTGATGAACACGAAGAACGCCAAGGACAGCCTGGCGACCAGTCATCCGCTGCCCAACGTCGGCCGCGTGGTGATCACCGGAAACCCGATGACCGGCTGGACGCTGGTGGACTGGGACGGCATCCGCAACTTCGCCGGCTGATGCCTGGACAGCATGGTTGACGTGCGCGGTGTGACCCGCCACGATGGCTTGCATGCGCTATGTCGTTACCGGCGGTACCGGGTTTATTGGTCGCCGCGTCGTACCTCGCCTGCTGGAAACCCGGCCGGACGCGCAGGTGTGGACCGCTACAGCCCGCAGGTGCGTGCCGAGCTGTTGGCGATGAGCAGCGCGACGATCGACCGCTACCTGCGTGCGGTCAAGGCGCGCGACCAGATCAAGGGGAAATCGACCACCAAGGCCTCCCCGTTGCTGCGGTCTTCGATCAAGATCCGCAAGGCAACCGACGAGGTCGAGGGATCTCCGGGGTTCTTCGAAGGCGACACCGTCGCGCACTGCGGTCCAACCCTCAAAGGCGAGTTCGCCCGGACCGTCAACCTCACCGATATGCATATCGGTTGGGTCTTCACCCGCACCGAACGCAACAACGCCCACACTCACATCCTCGGCGCCCTCAAAGCCGGTGTCCATGAAATACCTTACGAGGTAACCGGTTTGGACTTCGACAACGGAACCGAATTCCTCAACAAGGCCGTCATCAAGTGGGCTGCGCAGATGGAGATCTTCTTCACCAGGTCGCGGCCGTACAAGAAGAACGATCAGGCCACAATCGAGTCCAAGAACAACCACCTCGTCCGCAAGTATGGGTTCTACTACCGCTATGACACCGACGAGGAACGTGCGGTGCTCAACCGGCTCTGGAGGCTGGTCAACGACCGGCTCAACTACCTGACGCCCACCATCAAACCGGCTCTGCGGAAATGAGCGTGCAGCAGTGGTTGGCGGATATCCGCGGTGGGGGTTCGTGTCGTTGAGCTGAGGTGGGGCCTCGGTGGGTGACGATTCAGGTTCCTACACGCCGCTTCACCAACACCACCGAGGTGACCCTTGCCTGAGGCTACTGCCTGCCCGCCGTCTGTTGTTGCCGACACGATCATGCGCACCATCGAGTTGGGGGTGACGATCACCGACGCCGCGGTCGACGAGAAGACGAC
>NZ_VMQU01000082.1 GCF_007714205.1 Mycobacterium helveticum
CCACCGCCCCGCCATGACGAGGGCGCGGCGCCCCCGCCCGCCAGCGGCGGCACCAACGTCTTCACCATCTGCCCCGACGGTCACGAAGGTGTGGTCGGCGGACACACCACGTGCGCATTCGCAGAGAACGTGCGCCGAGATTTCTACGCCACAGGCATGTCCAACCACTTCACCGCGTTCTCACCGGTCACCGGCGACGCCTACCAGATGACGTGCGTCGGAAGATACCCCGCATATTTCGACGACGGCTCGACGATGATCTCGACCCGCTGTTACGGCGGTGACAACGCCGAGGTGGTCATCTGGTGACGGCGCTCCTCAGGCGCCGGCGGCCGTCACCCGCCGGGCGGTCCGACGCCCAACGGCCGGCAGACATTGGTCGTCGGGTCCCACCACTGCCCGGGATCACAGGCCAGGGGCGTCGGTCCGACGCCCAGCGGGTAGCAGGCCTTGGTGAACGGCTCCCAATACTGGCCGGGCTCGCACTGCGCCGAGCTCACCGCCGGTATCCCGATCGTCGTGACCGCCATCGCCGCCACCGCCAGCATGACGACGGCCGCCAACCGGCCCACCAGGCTGCGCAGCGCAGATTTCTTGGAGAGCATGCATGGGGATGGTAGGGGCATGACGGTGCCTTGGCCGCGGTTTTTGCCGATGCCGCCGGCAGCCAAGCCGAGGGCGAGTCGGCGCCGGCCGGGTGTGCCGAGGGTAGTGCACTGACCACAGTGCTTATCGGGAGTGCTCAAAGAAATTGCGCCGCAAACGATTCGACGACATCGATCAGCTCGTCGGGCGCTTCCCAGTTCAGCAGATGCCCGGCATCGGGCACCGTCACAAGCCGCGCACCGGGTATCCCCGCGGCGAGCCGGCGCGAATGAGCCGGCGGCGTGGTGCGGTCGGCGGTGCCGACCATGACCGCGGTCGGGACGGCGATCTCGGCCAGCCGCGGGTAGCGGTCCTCGCGGGAGAAGGCCCGCACGATCGGCAGCAGCGGCCCGTGCTCGGCGAGGTGCCGGTTGAAGAACTCGACGAACACCGAGACCATCGCCGGCGACGGGTGCGCCCCGCACTGCGCGGCGCCGAACAACGCCGCGACGGTCCGGTTGCGCAGCGCCGCCTGCAGGATGCCGTACCGCAGCAGCGGGATCTGCAGCCGATTCTGCGGCGCCCCGTCCAGGATCCGGCCGGCCCAGGTCGCGAACAGCACCAGCCCGCGCAGCCGCTGCGCCGCGTCGGCATGGTCGAGCACCGCGCGGATGCTGACGAACCCTCCCATGGAATGCCCGACGAGCACCCCGTCGTGCACGTCGAAGTGGCGCAGGACCGCGGCCACATCGGCGGCCATGGGTTCCGAACCCACACCGTCGGCACCCGGCGTGGAACGCCCGTGCCCGCGCTGGTCGAATGCGATGACGCGAAAACCCTTGGCCTGCAGGTCCTCCCACACCAAATTCCACTCCAGGATGCGCGCGGTGTAGCCGTGGACCAGAACCACGGGCGGGCCCTGCCCGGCGACCAGGGCGTGCAACACGGTCCCGTCGGGGCGGGCGATGCGAACCTGCTCGCCGCGGGGCTCGGCGACCAGCCGCTCGCGCGGAACGGGGTCGGGGTTCTGCTGGATCCGGGCGAGCGCCGCCCGCGCCGCACCCCACACCGAACCGAGCGCACCGGCCACCGCCGCACCGGCAACGAGCTTTGCCCTCACCATGTACCTCCCGACACCGGCCGCCCGCGGCGTCGCGACCCCGTGCGCGGATACGCTACGCGCCGGGCACCGCCGCGGCCATCCGTGAAAGACTCCGTGGAGTTCAGCGGCCACCGACCCCGAGGGCACCCGTGACGACTTCCGACGCAACACCATCCGACCCGGAGCAGCCGCCGTTGCCGGAGGTGATGAACGAGCTGATCCTGGGCGCGTGGACCTCGCAGGCGATAACCACTGCCGCCGATCTCGGGGTGGCCGACGCGCTGGCGTCCGGGCCGCTGCCCCTCGACGAACTGGCCGGCAAGGTCGGGGCCAACCCCGACGCGCTGCGCCGGCTGCTGCGGGCGCTGACGAGCAGGGGCATCTTCGCCCTGCGCGCTGACGGCCGCTACGAGCTGACCCCGCTGGCCGATCTGTTGCGTTCCGATGCCCCCGTGTCGATGGCCGCGATGGCGCGCTTCGTCGGCTCGCGCCAGCAGCGTGAGCATTGGAGTCTGCTGACGGAGGCGATCAGGACCGGCACCTCGGTGGTGAAGAAGCTGCGCGGCACGAGCTTTTTCGAATACATGGGCGAGGACGCCGAATTCGGGCAGCTCTTCAACGACGCGATGACGAGCTTGTCCAGTGCGGCGATCGGCCCCGTCGTGCAGGCCTACGACTTCTCGCCCTACGGCACCGTCGTCGATGTCGCCGGCGGTCACGGCCGCCTGCTCGCCGCGATCCTGGACTCGGCGCCCGAGTCGCAGGGCGTGCTCTACGACCTGCCCGACGTCATCGCCGGGGCGACGCCGCTGCTGCGGGAACTCGGAGTGGCAGAACGGGTTCGGCTTGCCGAAGGCTCGTTCTTCGACGGCGTCCCGGCCGGCGGCGACGCCTACGTGCTCAAGCACATCGTCCATGACTGGGACGACGAGCCGTGCGTGCAGATCCTGCGCAACGTGCGGTCGGCCGCGGGCGCCGGCGCGACGCTCCTGCTGGTCGAGGCGGTCGTCCCCGCGGACGACAGCGCACCGGTCGTCAAACTGGTCGACATGGAGATGCTGGTCATCAACAACGGCCGGGAACGCACCGCCGACGAGTACCGCCGCCTGCTCGAGGCGGGCGGTTTCGCGATGACGCGCGTGGTGCCGACCGCGTCGCGGTTCAGCATCATCGAGGCCCGCGCGACGTGACGCCGCGGCCGTAAGCCCCCTCAGTTGCCGGGGCTGCCGGCGTCGCCCACCGGTTTGCCTGCGTCATCGGCCGGCTTGGTCCCCCCGCTGCCGGTCAGGTAGCTGGGGCAGTAGTGGGCGGCCGACAGGGTGGTGAACTTGGCGGCGCCGGCGCCCTGGAACTCCGGGTTGCGGTTGCGCAGCTCCGTCACGATCTCCGCGGCGGACTTGCCGCCGTCGAGCAGGGAACACACCGATTTGGCCGCACCGATGGCCAGGTCGGGGTTCTTGTAGGTGATGTCGGCGGCGCGCAGCTGCGTCAGGAAGTCCTGGTCGTTGTTGATGTCGGCGTGCGCCGGCGCGGCCAGGCCGATCGCGGCGGCCACACATGTGAGCGGCAGTAGATATTTCATGACCGCACGATTCTCGCGCACGCCGCGGCGGGTCGACGCCGTCCGCGGCAAACTGTAGGTGAACTTTCCGAAGCCGCGGGCGCCCGGGAAGCCCGCGAAAAGCGCGGCAGGGGCCGGCGCGCGGGCGACGAATCGGGCAGCGGGCGGGTAAAGAGGCGGTCACTGCCGGCGCGAAGGCTAGCCCCCGTTCGGGGGCGCCGGCCCGGTGTCCAGCGCGTCCGGGCAGTAGATGTTGGCCGCGATCGCGGTGAAGCGGGCGGCGTTGTCGGCCTGCAGCTGGGGATTGAGTTTCTGCACGTCTTTGACGATGTCGGCCAACGGCATGCCCCGGCCGGCCATGGTGCAGACGGCCTTTCCGGCCGCGATCACGCGGCCCGGATCCGAATAGGTGAGGCCGGCCGCCTGCAGCGTCGCCAGGAATTGGTCATCGGCGCCGTCGGCGTGCGCGGGCACCGCCATGCCGAGCATGACGGCACCGCCGATCAACGCCGCAGGAAGTCTCATCGCGCTCCGATCGTCTCAAAGCGACGCCGGGTCGTCAACCAAAGGTTGACAGCGCCGTGCCGTCAACCTAGCGTTGACGTATGTCCGACGCCACGCCGACCTCCTACCCCGTCCGTCTCGACGACCTGATCACCACCATCAAGCAGGTGCACCCCGACGTGCTGGACCAGCTCGCCAACGCGGTCCTGGCCGCCGAGCACCTCGGCGAGGTCGCCGACCACCTGATCGGGCACTTCGTCGACCAGGCCCGCCGCTCCGGGGCCTCCTGGACCGAAATCGGCAAGAGCATGGGCGTCACCAAACAGGCCGCGCAGAAGCGGTTCGTCCCGCGCCCCGAAGCCGCGACACTGGACCCCCGCCAGGGCTTCGGGCGCTTCACGCCGCGGGCCCGCAACGCCGTGGTGGCCGCGCAGCACGCCGCGCACGACGCCGGCGCCACCGAGATCACCCCCGACCACCTGCTCACCGGCCTGCTCGGCGATCCCGCCGCGCTCGCGACGATGCTGCTGCACCGCCAGCACGTCGACACCGACGCGTTGCGCGCGGCGGTGGCCCCGGCGCCGTCGGACACTCCCGCGCAGGCCACCTCGCCGGAGCTGATCCCGTTCAGCGGCCCCGCCCGCAAGGCCCTCGAACTGACCTTCCGCGAGGCGCTGCGGCTCGGCCACAACTACATCGGCACCGAGCATCTGCTGCTGGCGCTGCTCGAACTCGAAGCCGGGGACGGCCCCCTGCACCGCGGCGGCGCCGACAAGGACCACGTCGAGGCCGACCTCATCGACGCCCTGGAAGAGCTCGCCGGCGGCCCAGCTCAAGGCGGTTGACCGGCCGGACCGACCCCCGCCCGGCGCGGCGCCGGGTGTGCGATCATGCCAAGATGCGCCGCTGGCTGATCGTCTTGTCGACCGTCCTCGCCACCGCCGCGAGCGCCACCGCCGTGGGCGCCGCACCGCGGGCCCTGGCCGGCGACGCCCCGATCGGCCACCTCGGCGACACCCTGCGCGTGGACAACGGCAGCTACATCGCCGACGTCACCGTCACCGGCGTGGGCCCCTGCGACCCGCCGCCGGGATTCGGCTACACGCGCAGCGGCACCTACAAGGGCTTCCCGGGCAGCACGGTCGAGCGCGCCGACGTGACCGTGCGCGCCGTCCGGGTGCGCGACCCGTTCATCCTTGCGACCGACTTCGCCTTCGACGGGGTGACCCCGAACGCCGACGCCTACGTGCCGCGCACCTCCGACGCGCCCGACGCGCTGGACAACGTTCTCGTCAACGCGCCCAACGGCTCGGTCGTGCGCGGCGAGGTGTACTGGGACGCCTACCGCGACCCCGTCTCCACCGTCATCCTGCTGGACAAGAAGACGGGCTACCACCTCGCGCAATGGAATCTCTGACCCCGATCGTGCACCCGGCGACGGCGGATTGCGTCGACGAGCTGGCCGCCGTTGCCGCGCAAACCTTTTCGTTGGCGTGCCCGCCGTCGGTGCCGGCCGACAGCGTCGCCGCGTTCATCGGTGCGAACCTGTCCCCCGCGCGCTTCGCGCAGTACCTGGCCGACCCGCACCGTGCGGTGCTCACCGCACGCCGAGACGACCGGATCGTCGGCTACGCCATGCTCGTTCGCGGCGTGGGCGGTGACGCCGACGTGCAGCGGGCCGTCGACCTGCGCCCGGCCGCCGAGCTGTCGAAGATGTACGTGCTGGCCGAGCAGCACGGGACCGGGGTCTCGGCGGCGCTGATGACACGGGCGCTGGACACCGCCGGGCACTGGGGCGCCCGCAGCGTGTGGCTGGGGGTCAACCAGAAAAATGCACGCGCACAACGCTTTTACGCCAAGAACGGCTTCCGGGTGACCGGTACCCGGACGTTTCAGGTGGGCGCCCGCCGGGAGGACGACTACGTCATGGTTCGCCAGACTCGCTGACCCCGGCGCTCAGCGACACCAGCCGCAGCGCGACCAACCGTTCCGGCGACACGCTCGGATGCCGGTCCACCAGGTGCGTCACGCCCCCGCAAGCGGACCCCTGCATGCGAAAACTCTGACGGCGTGCTGCAATCAAGCCCATGCCCGACTCCGAGGCCGGCGGCACCGGTGAGGCCACCGCAACGCCGCTGACCCAGCTGAGGTCCGCCCGCGAGCTCGACGAAGGCGAGCTGTCCCGGCTCTACGGCTATCCCGAGGAACGTTGCGCGCGGGACGGCACGTGGGTCCGCGCGAACTTCATCACCAGCGTGGACGGCGGCGCCACCACCGACGGCACCAGCGGCGCGATGGGCGGGCCCGGAGACCGGATGGTCTTCGACCTGCTGCGCGAGCTCGCCGACGTCATCGTCGTCGGCGCGGGCACCGTGCGGGTCGAGAGATATTCCGGCGCGCAGGCGGGCGCCGCCCAGCGGCAGCGCCGCCAGGCCCGCGGCCAGAGCGAGGTCCCGCAACTGGCGATCGTCACCCGGGCGGGCCGCCTGGACCGCGACATGGCCGTGTTCACGCGGACCGAGGTGCCGCCGCTGGTGCTCACCAGCTCGGCGGCCGCCGACGAGGCGCGCCGGCTGCTCGGGGACGTCAGCGAGGTCGTCGACTGCTCCGGCGGCGATCCCGGCACGCTGGACGAGGCCGCGCTGCTGGGCAACCTCGCAGCCCGCGGAATGCGCCGCATCCTGACCGAGGGCGGTCCGATGCTGCTCGGCTCGCTGATCCAGCGCGACATGCTCGACGAACTGTGCCTGACGATCGCGCCCTACGTCGTCGGCGGCCAGGCGCCCCGGATCGCGACGGGCCGAAACCAGCTGCTGACCCGGATGCGCTGCGCCCACGTCCTGACCGACGACGCCGGCTACCTGTACACCCGCTACGTGCGAACCTAGCTAGGGTGGTCGTCATGCGTCGGCCCCTCACGTCAGTTGCGGCCCTGCTCGCCGTGAGCACCGTGCTGGCCGGCTGCGTCCCGGGCCTGCCCGCCGACCCGCGCTTTGCGACCAATTCCGGCGCCCGGCCGCAGGGGGCGGCCCCGACCAAGCCGCCGCCCGGCGGACCGCCGCCGATCGCCGCACCCAAAAACGACCTCTCCTGGCGCGACTGCACGTCGCGGGTGTTCACCGATGCGGCCCTGCCCACCCCCGCCGGTGTCCGGCTGGACTGCGCCACCTACGACACCGACCTGGACCCCATCAACGGCGGGGCGGGAACGCTGACCATCGGTGCGGTCCGAGCCCGCTCGGACCGCACCCCGCGCGACGCGGGTCCCCTGGTGTTCACCACCGGCACCGACCTGCCGTCCTCGGCGCAGCTGCCGGTCTGGCTGTCGCGGGCGGGCGCCCGCGTGCTGCAAAGCCACCCGATCGTCGCCGTCGACCGGCGCGGCATGGGCATGTCGACCCCGATCGACTGCCGCGACCACTCCGACCGCGATGCGATGCGCAACCAGGCGCAGTTCCAGGTTGGCGACGACCCCGTCGCCAACCTGTCGGAGATCTCCAACACCGCCACCACCAGCTGCACCGACGCCATCGCCCCGGGTGCCTCCGCCTACGACAACGTGCACGCCGCCTCCGACATCGAGCGGCTGCGCACCCTGTGGGACGTGCCCGCGGTGGCGCTCGTGGGGGTCGGCAACGGCGCCCAGATCGCGCTCACCTACGCCTCGTCGCGGCCGGACAAGGTTGCCCGGCTGATCCTGGACTCCCCGGTCGCGTTGGGGGCCGGTGCCGAGACGGCCGCCGAGCAGCAGGTCAAAGGCCAGCAGGCCGCGCTCGACGCGTTCGCCGCCCAATGCGTGGCGCTCAACTGCCCGCTGACCCCCGACCCCAAGGGCGCCGTCAGCGCGCTGCTGGCCGACGCCCGCGCCGGCCGCGGCCCCGGCGGCGCATCGGTGGCGCAGGTGGCCAACGCCATCACCGTCGCCCTGGGCTACCCGTCCGGGAGCCGCATCGACGCCACCGCGGACCTGGGCAACGCGCTGGCCGCCGCCCGTTCCGGCGATCCCAACCCGCTGAATGCCTTGATCGCCCACGCCGACGCCACCGTGGACTCCGACGGCCAGTTCGTCAACTCCTGCAGCGACGCGGTCAACCGCCCCACCCCCGACCGGGTCCGCGAACTCGTCGTGGCGTGGGGCAAGCTCTACCCGCAGTTCGGCACGGTCGCCGCGCTCAACCTGGTCAAATGCGTGCACTGGCCCACGAGCTCGCCGCCGGCGCCGCCGAAAGACCTCAAGATCGACGCGCTGCTGGCCGGCGTGCAGCAGGACCCGATCGTGGGCACCGGAGGTGTGGCCGCGACGGCGGCCATCGTCATCAACGCCAACGCGGCCAGCAAGCGGGTGATGTGGCAGGGCATCGGGCACGGCGCGAGCATCTACTCGTCGTGCGCGGTGCCGCCGCTGATCGGCTACCTCAACGACGGCAAGCTGCCCGGAACCGACATCTACTGTCCCGCCTGAGTCCTTTGCGCCGGCCCGCTTTGCCCCGGTGTACGGTTCGCTCGTGACGGCAGCTGACTCGACCCGAACCGGCTTGGGTGATCGGATACTGGCCACGTTTCGTCCCCGCACCGGCGCGCCCGGCGCTGCGACAGTACTGCGCTCGGCGTTGTGGCCGGTGGCCGTCCTGTCGGTGCTGCACCGCAGCATCCCGCTTTCCCTCAACGGCAACATCACCGACGACTTCAAGCCGGTGTACCGGGCGGTGCTGAACTTCCGGCACGGCTGGGACATCTACAACGAGCACTTCGACTACGTCGACCCGCACTACCTGTACCCGCCCGGCGGCACGTTGCTGATGGCGCCGTTCGGGTATCTGGCCTTCACGCCGTCGCGCTATCTGTTCATCGTGATCAACACCGTGGCCATCCTGATCGCCTGGTACCTGCTGCTGCGGATGTTCAAATTCACGCTGTCCTCGGTGGGCGCGCCCGCCCTGCTGCTGGCCATGTTCTGCACCGAGACGGTGACCAGCACGCTGGTGTTCACCAACATCAACGGCTGCGTTTTGCTGGCCGAGGTGCTTTTCCTGCGGTGGCTGCTGGACGGGAAAGTCGGGCACCAGTGGTGGGCCGGTGCCGCGATCGGTCTGACGCTGACGCTCAAACCCCTGCTCGGGCCGCTGCTGTTGCTGCCGCTGCTGAACCGGCAGTGGCGGGCGCTGGTGCCGGCATTCGCGATTCCGGTGGCCATCAACCTGGCCGCGTGGCCGTTGGTGAGCGACCCGATGGACTTCGTCAACCGCACGCTGCCCTACATCCTGGGCACCCGCGACTACTTCAACAGCTCCATCGAGGGCAACGGCGTGTACTTCGGCCTACCCACCTGGCTGATCGTGTTCATGCGAATCCTGTTCACGCTGTTGGCGATCGGCGCGATGTGGCTGCTGTACCGCTACTACCGCACCCGCGACCCCCTGTTCTGGTTCACGAGTTCGACGGGCGTGCTGCTGCTGTGGTCGTGGCTGGTGCCGTCGCTGGCCCAGGGTTACTACTCGATGATGCTGTTCCCGTTCCTGATGACCGTCGTGCTGCCCAACTCGCTGATCCGCAACTGGCCGGCGTGGCTGGGCATTTACGGCTTCATGACACTGGACGACTGGCTGATCTACAAGTGGATGCGGTACGGCCGCGCGCTGCACTACCTGAAGATCACCTACGGCTGGTCGCTGCTGCTGATCGTGGCGTTCACCGTGCTGTGCTTCCGCTATCTGGACGCCAAGGCCGAGGACCGGCTGGACGACGGGATCGATCCGGCGTGGCTGACGGCCGAGCGGGAGCGCGCTAGCGTGGACGCATGACTGGTCCGAAGGTGCAACTGTCCGACGACGAGTGGCGCCGAAAGCTGAACCCGCAGGAGTTCGAGGTGCTGCGCCGGGCCGGCACCGAGCGGCCGTTCACCGGCGAATACACCGACACCACCACCGAGGGCATCTACCAGTGCCGGGCCTGCGGTGCCGAATTGTTCCGCAGCACGGAGAAATTCGAGTCGCACTGCGGCTGGCCGTCGTTCTTCGACCCGTCGAGCTCCGACGCGGTGATCCTGCGTTCCGACACCTCGCTGGGGATGACGCGCACCGAGGTGCTGTGCGCCAACTGCCACAGCCACCTGGGTCACGTGTTCACCGGCGAGGGCTACCCGACGCCCACGGATCACCGTTACTGCATCAACTCCATCTCGTTGCGCCTGGTGCCGACGGGATCGTGACGCGCCCGGCCCGTCGCGACACATAACCAGTTGCGACGACACGCCGACGCTCAACGCAACCGTTTATATCTCGCGTTATCTCTCGCGGCATCCGCGACGGACGAGCGCGTCGCGCACCCGCCGCACCACGTCCTGCGGCTTGTCCGCGGCGATCACCCGGACCACGATCCAGCCGAGTTCCTGCAGCGTGCGCAAGCGCCACTGGTCCCGCGCGTACTGGCGGCGGTCGGAGCGATGCTGGTCGCCGTCGTACTCGGCGGCCACTTTGTATCTCTCCCAGCCCATGTCGAGCACGCCGACCGTTCGCCAGCCCCGATGCACCGGTATCTGGGTCTGCGGAGGCGGCATTCCGGCGTCGACAAGCAGCAGACGCAACCACGTCTCCCGCGGCGACGCGGCGCCGGGATCGACCCGCGGGAGCGCCGCCCGCAACCGCCGCAGGCCCCGCGCGCGCGGATAGCGCCCGGCCAGCAACAACACGTCATCGACGCCGAACGGGGTCGCCCGCATCAACGCGTCGAGCCGCGCGACGGCCTCACCGGCGGGCAACAACCTGGCCAGGTCGAACGCCGTCCTCGCGAGAGTGGTGACCGGCAGACCCGCGACGCGGGTGACCTCGTCCCGGCCCACACGCTGGTTCCGCGTGATGACGCCGACCGGCGCATGCTGGTTGCGCCAGATCAATTCCACGGGCTCGTCGTCGTCGATCCAGTCCGAGCCGTGCAACGCCGCCGCGGCGAGCCCGGCCAGGACGCCGCGCCGCCCCGACCACAGCCACGCCGCAACGCTCCGTGTCCGCAGTGACGGCGCGGCGCACGTCGCCACGAAGACGTCGGGATGGATCGCGCGGAACAGGGTTCGCAGCTGATACGGGGTCAGCCTGCCGCACCGCCTCGCTGCCGATAAACACGTCTTCCACGCAGGAAAAGACGTGACGGCCCGCCGCCAGGATCCGCCAGACATAAACCACAGCGACCCTTTCGGGGTGTCCTCGCAGCCGGTTATCTGTCGCGGTGGACGCGACAGACCCGGCGGATCCTAGTCCACCCGGGTGGCGTGCACCTCCCAGAACGGGGCGTGCACCCGGCCGTCGACCAGCCACGGCTCCATCGTCCGGAACCGCTCCAGCAGGGCCCGGGACTGCTCGGCCATGTCGGGGTTGCGCGCGGCCATCATCTCGATGGTCTCGACGCTCATGTTGACCAGGTAGGTGGTCGGGCCCAGGTAGGTGATCTCCCAGCCGGCCGGCGGCAGCACCTCGCGAAAGTCGTCCTCGGACAGCGACCGCATCATGGTGAAGCCGTTGACGTCGTGCGCGCCGAACTCGAACATGTACAGCCGCGCGCCCGGCCTGGTGGCCCGGTGCAACGCTCGCGCGTAGGACTTCTGCAGCTCGGCATCGGCGCTGAAGGTGTGGTAGAAGGCGCAGTCCACGACGGTGTCGAAGCGGCCCTCCAGCCCGTCCAGCCGGGTGGCGTCGGCCAGTTCGAAGTCCACCGACACCCCGGCCTTCCGCGCGTTGTCCCGGGCCCGCTCCAGGGCGGTCGCCGAGCCGTCGATGCCGGTGGCTGCGTAGCCCTTGGCGGCGTAGTAGATGGCGTGGTGGCCCGGCCCGGTGCCCGGGTCGAGCACCTCGCCCCTGACCGCGCCGAGGGCGACCAGCCGCCGGACCACCGGCTGCGGCCCGCCGATGTCCCACGGCGTGGCCGCCGGCAGGCCGTTCGACAGCCGGTCGTCGCGGTACATCTCCTCGAACCGGGCGGGATCTGTCGGGTCGAATTGGTTCGTCATGGCAGCGCGTTCACCAGCTGCTCGACCGCCACGCGCGGCCCGGTGAAGAACGGCGTCTCCTCGCGGGTGTGCCGTCGGGCGTCGGTGGCGCGCAGCTCACGCATCAGGTCGACGATGCGGTGCAGTTCGGGGGCCTCGAACGCCAGGATCCACTCGTAGTCCCCGAGCGCGAACGCCGGCACCGTGTTGGCGCGGACGTCCTTGTACTCGCGGGCGGCCATGCCGTGCTCGGAGAGCATGCGGCGGCGCTCCTCGTCGGGCAGCAGGTACCACTCGTAGGACCGCACGAACGGATACACGCAGATGTAGGCGCCGGGCTCCTCGCCGGCCAGGAACGCCGGGATGTGGCTCTTGTTGAACTCGGCCGGGCGGTGCAGCGCCACGCTGCTCCACACCGGCGTGCAGGCCCGGCCGAGCGTGGTGGTGCGCCGGAAGTCGGCGTAGGTGGCCTGCAGCGCCTCGACGGTCTCGGCGTGAGTCCAGATCATGAAGTCGGCGTCGGCCCGCAGGCCGGCCACGTCGTAGAGGCCGCGCACCACGACGCCGCGCTCCTCCTGCAACTTCAGGAACGTCGCCGCGTCGTCGGTGACGGCGTCGCGCTGGTCACCGAGCGCACCCGGGCGCACGGCGAACACCGAGAACATCAGGTAGCGCACCGTCGCGTTCAGCGCGTCGTAGTCGAGCTTGGCCATGAAACCTATCGTGCCACTTCCGCCGCGAGGGCCTCGACCGCGCGCCCCGCCGCGCCGACGCACGCCGGCACCCCGATGCCGTCCAGGTAGCTGCCCGCCACGGCGAGCCCCGGTGGCAGACCGGCGCGGACCTCGGCGATCAGGTCGGCGTGGCCGGGACCGTACTGCGGCATCGCGGCAAGCCAGCGCTGCACGCGGGCGTCGACCGGCTCGACGGTCAGCCCGAACACGGTGGCCAGGTCGCCCACCGCCCAGTCCAGCAGCTCGTCGTCGGACGCGGACTCAGCCAGCCCGTCGCCGAAGCGCCCGAACGACAGGCGCAGCAACTGGATATCCGTGCGGGCGCCCCCCTTGCGTCCCCATTTTCGGGAAGACAAGGTCACCGCCTTGGCGCGCAACCGCTCCCCGCTGGCCACCAGCACTCCGGAGCACCGCGGGAACGGCGTGTCGCCGGGCACCGCGAGCGCCACCACGGCAGACGACGCGCTCGCGATCCGGCCGGCGGCCGCGGCGGTGCGCGGGGCGGCGCCGGCCACCAGCGCTGCCGCCCGCGCGGGCGGCACCGCGAGCACGACCGCGTCGGCGTGCCACCGGGCACCGGACTCGTCGCGCAGGTCCCAGCCGGCCCCGGCACGCTCGAGCCGGTGCACCGCGGCGCGGACCCAGCGCAGCCCGCTGCGCCGGACCAGCTCGTCGATCAGCACCTGATAGCCGCCGTCGATCGCCGCGAACACCGGCGCGCCGGTGGCCGGCGGCAGCGCCTGCCGGACCGCGTCGGTCAGGCAGGCGGCGCCGCGGTCGAGGGCCGCCGCCACGCCGGGAGCCGCCGCGCGCAGGCCGATCGTCGCCGCCGAACCCGCGTACACCCCGCTGAGCAGCGGATCCACCGAGCGGGCGACCACCTGATCGCCGAACCGGTCGCCCACCAGGTCGGCGACCGCCGGGTCGCCGCCGGGCCGCCAGTCCAGCGGGCGGCCGGGCTCGGCGTCGATGCGCGCGACGGTGGCCTCGTCGACCAGTCCGGCCATCGACGCCGCCGACGACGGGATACCGACGACGGTGCCCGCCGGCAGCGGATGCAGGCTCTGCCCGCTGTAGATCAACGGCCGCGCTCCGGTGGTGGCCAGCTGGCGCCCGGACAGGCCGAGTTCGGCCAGCAGCGCGGGCATTTCGGGCCGGCGCAGCACGAACGCCTCGGCGCCGACGTCCATCGACTGTCCCCCGACGCGCTCGGTGCGCAATATCCCGCCGAGCCGGTCACCGGGCTCGAAGAGCGTGATGTCGGCGTCCGCATCGGCCGCGCGCAGCCGGTAGGCCGCCGTCAGCCCCGAAATCCCACCCCCGACAACGCAATACGATCCAGATGTCATAGCGAGTGGACCAGCGACACCAACTCGGTCAGCACGCCGGGATCGGTTTCCGGCAGCACCCCGTGGCCGAGATTGAACACGTGACCGGCCGCCCCGGCCTCGACGGCGCGGCGTCCGTCGTCGAGGACCGCGCGTGCGGCGCGCTCCACCGCCGGCCAGCCCGCCAGCAGGACCACCGGGTCGAGGTTGCCCTGCAGCGCCGTCCCGGCGCCGGCGCGGGACGCGGCAGCGGCGAGCGAGGTGCGCCAGTCCACACCCACCACCGTGGCACCACAGTCCGCCATCGCGCCCAGCAGTTCTGCCGTGCCGACCCCGAAGTGGGTCATCGGCACGCCGTAGCCGGCCAGTTCGGCGAACACCCGCGCGCTGTGCGGTTGCACGTAGGCGCGGTAGTCGGCCAGCGACAGGGCGCCCGCCCACGAATCGAACACCTGGATCGCGTCCACCCCGGCGTCGAGCTGGGCCCGCAGGAAACCGACGGTGATGTCGGCCAGCTTGCCCAGCAGCGCATGCCAGGTGTCGGGCTGGGCCAGCATCATCGCCTTGGTGCGGGCGTGGTGGCGGCTCGGGCCGCCCTCGATCAGGTAGGACGCCAGGGTGAACGGCGCACCGGCGAACCCGATCAGCGGGACCTCGCCGAGCGCGCCCACCAGCAGGGCCACCGCGTCGGCGACCGGTTGGATACGTTGCGGGTCAAGCGGTTTGAGCTCGTCGACGTCCGCAGCGGTGCGCACCGGCGCGGCGATGACCGGCCCGACACCGGCGACGATGTCCAGGTCGATACCGGCGCCGAGCAGCGGCACCACGATGTCGGAGAACAAGATCGCCGCGTCGACGCCGTGGCGGCGCACCGGCTGCAGGGTGATCTCGCACACCAGCTCGGCGTCGAAGCAGGCGGCCAGCATGTTGTGGTTGGCGCGCAGCGCCCGGTATTCGGGCAGCGAACGGCCGGCCTGCCGCATGAACCACACCGGCGTCCGGCGGGGGGTGCGACCGGTCACGGCGGCCAGATAGGGCGACTCGGGTAGGTCGCGACGCGTGTTCATCGGGCTCAATGCTGCCACGACCGGGCGACGGGGGGTGCGCGCCGATCTTCTGGGTACCCGGCGATGCCGCTGACGGGCGGCTCGGCGAAGCACAAGGACGTGGTCGAGGAGGTGGGAGTGCGTCGTCGACCGCGCGCTGCGAAACGTCGCGCACGGCCGGTTCGCGCGGTCGGTGGCGGGCGTGACCGACTTCGCGGCGGCGGTGTACGCGGCCAACGGCCTGATGGGCCCGGGCTGATGAGCATCGTCGGCGCGACGGGCTGCTCGCCGCGGTCCTGCGCCGGGAGAGGTGACCGCCGTGGCGGACACCGCGAGCGGCCCCCAACCTGCGCCCCGGCGGCTCGGTGTGCCCACCCGGGGCAGCGCCAATCCGGCGCTGACGATCATGGCGCTGGCGTCGCGGCTGGCCGAACGGGTCGTGCGCGGCGACATCACAGCACAAACCGCACGTCTGGGTGCCCGCTCCGGGCGCAGATGCCGCTTGCGTAACATCAAGAACCGCAACCGTTTAACGCGTGTCGATCAACAGTTCAGGAGTCCGGATGCCTGTCAGCCTCCCGCCGGTCAACTACGACGAGTTCCCCAGCCTGCGTTGTGAACGCGGCGAGAACGGCGTGCTGACGCTGGTTCTCGACGCACCCGGGCTGAACTCGGTGGGGCCGCAGATGCACCGGGACCTCGCCGACATCTGGCCGGTGATCGACCGCGACCCCGACGTGCGTGTGGTTCTGGTGCACGGCGAGGGCAGGGCGTTCTCCTCCGGCGGCAGCTTCGATCTGATCGACGAGACCATGGGTGACCACGAGGGCCGCATGCGCATCATGCGGGAGGCCCGCGACCTGGTGTTCAACATGATCAACTGCGACACGCCGGTGATCTCGGCGATCCGGGGGCCGGCCGTCGGCGCGGGCCTGGTGGTGGCGTTGCTGTCCGACATCTCGGTGGCCGGCCGGACCGCCAAGCTCATCGACGGGCACACCAAGCTCGGGGTGGCCGCGGGCGACCACGCCGCGATCTGCTGGCCGCTGCTGGTCGGCATGGCCAAGGCCAAGTACTACCTGCTCACCTGCGAGACGCTGCTGGGCGAGGAGGCCGAGCGCATCGGCCTCGTCTCGATGTGTGTCGACGACGACGACGTGCTGACCACGGCCAACCGCATCGCCGAGAACCTGGCACAGGGCGCCCAGACCGCGATCCGCTTCACCAAGCACAGCCTCAACCACTGGTACCGCATGTTCGGCCCGACCTTCGAGACGTCGGTCGGGCTCGAATTCCTCAGTTTCAGCGGTCCCGACGTGGCCGAAGGCCTGGCCGCGCACCGCGAGAAACGTCCGGCGAACTTCACCGGCACCGCCACCTGAGCAGGGCCGATACCACCTCCGACGCCTCCTCCCGCGCGACCGGCGGGCCAACATCACGGCTCGGTCGCGACGGCGCGCGCCTCGGCGTGCCTGTCGCGGCGTGTCGGGCCTGGGGTCTACCGTCAGAAGTGCCGACGACGACGCAGGGCGGCGGCGACGAGGAGGAGTGGCGCCAGTGAGCTCAGCTGAACCGGCCCCATTCCGCGAGGCGGTCGCGGCGATGAACGCAGCCAGCGTGCGACCGGAGATCGAACTGGGCCCCATCCGGCCGCCGCAGCGGCTGGCGCCCTACAGCTACGCGCTGGGCGCCGAGGTCAAACACCCCGACCTCGAGATCGTCCCGGAGCGCTCCGAGGGGGACGCGTTCGGCAGGCTGATCCTGCTGTACGACCCCGACGGCGCCGACGCCTGGGACGGCACGCTGCGCCTGGTCGCCTACATCCAGGCCGACCTCGACGCCAGCGAGGCCGTGGACCCCCTGCTCCCGGAGGTGGCGTGGAGCTGGCTGAACGACGCGCTCGAGTCGCGCCTGCAGCACGTCACCGCGCTGGGCGGCACCGTCACCGCCACCACCTCCGTGCGCTACGGCGACATCTCCGGTCCGCCGCGTGCCAACCAGCTCGAGCTGCGGGCGTCGTGGACCGCGACCACCCCCGACCTGGGTGTCCACGTCGAGGCGTTCTGCGAGGTGCTCGAGCACGCCGCGGGCCTGCCGCCGTCCGGGGTCACCGACCTGAGCTCGCGGTCACGCGCCTGACATGCGCGAACCGTCGGCCTCCAGGCCCGGTAGCGCGTCGGCCGCAGCACCCGGCAGCGGCGAGCCCGACAGCACCGAACCCGAACCCACTCCCCTGCTGCACCCGGCCGCCGGGCTGCCCGCCCTGTCGGTCAGCGTCCGCGAGATCGCGGCGGCCGCCGAACTGCTGGACCGCGGTCACGGCCCGTTCGCAGTGGACGCCGAGCGCGCGTCGGGTTTCCGCTACTCGAACCGGGCCTATCTGATCCAGATCCGGCGCGCCGGCGCCGGGACCGTGCTCATCGACCCGGTCAGCCACGGCGCCGACCCGCTGGCGGCGCTGCGGCCGGTAGCCGAGGTGCTCGCCACCGACGAATGGATCCTGCACTCCGCCGACCAGGACCTGCCGTGCCTGGGCGAGGTCGGCATGCGGCCCCCCGCGCTCTACGACACCGAGTTGGCCGGGCGGCTGGCCGGCTTCGAACGGGTGAACCTGGCCGCCATGGTCCAGCGGCTGCTGGGTTTTGGGCTGGCCAAGGGCCACGGCGCGGCCGACTGGTCCAAGCGACCGCTGCCCGCCGAGTGGCTCAACTACGCGGCCCTGGACGTCGAACTGCTCATCGAACTGCGCGAGGCGATCTCGGATGTTCTCGCCGAGCAAGGCAAAACCGATTGGGCCGCACAGGAATTCGACCATCTTCGCACTGCGGGACTGGTGGACGCGGCCCCGGCCGCCCGGCGGGACCGGTGGCGACGGACGTCGGGAATCCATCGGGTGCGTGACCGGCGGGCGCTGGCCGCGGTACGCGAGCTGTGGTTGGCGCGCGACCGCATCGCGGCGCGCCGCGACGTCGCGCCGCGCCGCGTGCTGCCGGATTCGGCCATCATCGACGCCGCGGTCGCCAACCCCACGACCGTCGAGGAACTCGTCGCGCTGCCGGTCTTCGGCGGGCGCAACCAGCGGCGCAGCGCCGAGGTGTGGCTGGCGGCGTTGCAGGCGGCCCGCGAGAACCGGCATCCGCCGGCGGACGCCGAGCCGCCGAACGGGCCGCCGCCCGCGTCGCGGTGGAGCAGGCGCAAACCGGAGGCGGCGGCGCGGCTGGAGGCGGCCCGGGCCGCGCTGGCGGAGGTGTCGCAGCGGGTGGGCGTCCCCGCCGAGAACCTCGTCGCGCCCGACCTGGTGCGACGGCTGTGCTGGGACTGGGAGACCCCCGGCGACGGGCCGGCGGACGCGGTCGGTGCCGTCGACGGGTTCCTGCGCGCCGGGCAGGCGCGGACCTGGCAGCGCGAACTGGTGGTCGCCGCGCTGGCGCGCGCGGTGCAGCAGGCCGACACCGCCCAAGGTGCCGAGAAGCCGGATTAGTCCAGGGGCTCGCGGATCTCCGCTTCGGCGACGCGGCTGCCCAGGGCGGCGACCCAGCCGGTGACCCGTCGGGCCACGCCCTGGTCGGTCAGCCCCAGGTCGGCCAGCAACTCACCGCGTGCGGCGTGCTCGAAGAACTCCTGCGGCAGCCCGATGTCGCGGCAGGGCACGTCGATCTCCGCGCGCCGCAGCGCGGCCGACACCGCCGACCCCACGCCGCCGTTGACGCCGTTGTCCTCGAGCGTGACCACCAACTTGTGCTGCCCCGCCAGCTGCAGGACACCGTCGGACACCGGCAGCACCCAGCGCGGGTCGATCACGGTCACGCCGATCCCCTGGTTGTGCAGCCGCCTGGCCACCGCGATCGCCATCGCGGCGAACGCCCCGACCCCCACCAGCAGCACGTCATGGTTGACCCCGCCGGCCGGCACCGCGAGCACATCGACGCCCGAGATACCCGACCCGCGGCGCTCCAGGGCCGGAATATCTTCGCCCACATCGCCTTTGGGGAAGCGGATGGCGGTCGGTCCGTCGTCGACGTCGAGCGCCTCGCCGAGTTGCTCGCGCAGCCGGGTCGCGTCGCGGGGCGCGGCCACCCGCATGCCCGGCACGATGCCCAGCATCGACATGTCCCACATGCCGTTGTGGCTGGGGCCGTCCGAACCGGTGATCCCGGCCCGGTCGAGGACCATGGTGACGGGCAGCTTGTGCAGCGCCACGTCCATCATGATCTGGTCGAACGCCCGGTTCAGGAACGTCGAGTAGATGGCCACCACGGGATGCATCCCGCCCATCGCCAGACCGGCCGCGGACGTCATCGCATGCTGCTCGGCGATGCCGACGTCGTACAGGCGGTCCGGGAACTGCTGGCCGAACGCCGTCAGGCCGGTGGGGCCGGGCATCGCGGCGGTGAGGGCCACGATGTCGCGGCGCTGCCTGGCGTAGGCGATCAGCGCGTCGGAGAAGGTCGCCGTCCACCCCGGGGCCGGAATCTTGGTGGCCCGGCCGGTGACCGGGTCGATCACGCCGCAGGAATGCATCTGCTCGGCTTCGTCGTCCTCCGCCGGCGCGTAGCCCATCCCCTTGCGGGTGACCACGTGCACGATCACCGGGCGCCCGAAATCACGCGCGTGGCGCAGCGCGACTTCCACCGCGCGTTCGTCGTGCCCGTCGACCGGGCCCACGTATTTGAGCCCCAGGTCGGTGAACAGCAGCTGCGGGGCCAGCGAGTCCTTGATGCCCGCTTTCACGCTGTGCATGAACCGGTAGGCGAGCTTGCCGACGAGCGGCATCGCCCGCAACGCGTCGCGCCCCTTCTCCAGCGCCTGCTCGTAGGCGGGCTGCAGCCGCAGCGTGGCCAGATGGTCGGCCACGCCGCCGATGGTCGGCGCGTAGCTGCGGCCGTTGTCGTTGACGACGATGATCACCGGGCGGTTGGACGCCGCGATGTTGTTCAGCGCCTCCCAGCACATGCCGCCCGTGAGCGCCCCGTCCCCGACCACCGCGACGACGTGCCGGTTGCGGTGGCCGCTCAGCTCGAACGCCTTGGCCAGCCCGTCGGCGTACGACAGGGCCGCGCTGGCGTGGCTGGACTCCACCCAGTCGTGCTCGCTCTCGGCCCGCGACGGGTACCCCGACAAGCCGCCCTTTTTGCGCAGGCTCTCGAAGTCGTGGGCGCGCCCCGTCAGCATCTTGTGGACGTAGGCCTGATGGCCGGTGTCGAAGAGGATCGGGTCGTGGGGCGAGTCGAACACCCGGTGCAGCGCCAGCGTCAGTTCGACCACGCCCAGGTTGGGACCCAGATGCCCCCCGGTGGCAGCGACCTTGTGGATCAGGAACTCGCGAATCTCGGCGGCGAGGTCGCGCAGCTGCTGTTGCGAAAGGTGCTGCAGATCGGCGGGCCCGCGGATCTGTTCCAGCATCCCGACAGTCTACGCAGCGACCGCGGGAACGGCAGGCGCAGCGGCGGGAGGCAGCCGGCCTACGGCGGACCGAAGAGTTCGGCCAGCGCGCCGTGAAGTTCGGGGTCTGCCAGCATGACGACCTCGTCGCCGGCCTGAAGTTCGGTGTCGCCCCGCACCGGCACCAGGCCGGTGGTGCGGACCACGATGCTCACCCAGACATCGCCGACGCGGTCACTGAGCCCCTCGACCGTGCATCCCTCGGCGGCGGAGCCCTTGGCGACGCTGAAGCGATGGACCCCCTCCGGCTCGTCCGCGAGCCGGACACCTATCTCCCACGGCCGGGTCTCGACCGTGCGCATCGGCAGGTGCAACAGAGTCGCCACAGCGGGCACCGCGCTGCCCTGCACCAGAACCGAGAAGATCACGACGACGACCACGATGCCGTACAGACGTTCCGCGTCGGGGACGTGCGCGGCGCGCAGCAACTCGCCGAGCAGGATCGGCACGGCCCCTTTGAGGCCGGCGAACAGGATGAAGACACGTTCGTTTCGCGCGAGTTGCACGCCGGCCAGGCAGGAGCTCACCGCCAGCGGGCGAATCAGCGCCGTCAGAGCCACTCCGAGAGCGAGCCCGGGAATCCACACATCGGGATGGGTGAGCACGTTGAGGTCGACGGTCAGGCCCAGCACGACAAACGCAACGATTTCGGCGAGACCTGCCAGGGCGGCGTGGAATCGCTTGATCTCGGGCTTGTAGGGCGCGCGAGCGTCGCCGATCACGATGCCGGCGACGAACACGGCCAGAAATCCTGAGCCGTGCGCAAGCGTGGCGATGCCGTACAGCATCAGGCTCGATGCCAGCGTCCGTAGCGGGTAGAGGCCTTCGCTCGGCAAAGCCACGCGGCGCATGAAGGCGAGCAGGGCGCGACCGCCGATCACCCCGACGGCCAGGCCGATCGCCATTTGCAGAGCGAATTGAGTCCCCACGCTGGCGAACCCGGCCGCGCTGAGGCCACCGGCCGCGATCAGGCTCGTCATCAACGAGATGCCGACCGGATCATTGGCGCCGGACTCACCCTCCAGGATGGTGCTGCTGCGCCCCCTGATCTCGCGTTTGCCCAGGACGGAAAAGACCACGGCCGGATCGGTGGGAGCCACCGCGGTCGCGACGAGCACCGCGGGGAACCAGCCGACTCCGCACGCGTAGTGCAGCAGCAGCGCGGCGCCGGCGGCGGTGAGGGCGGTACCCAGGACGCCGACCGACAGGATGGGGGCAACTGCCGCGCGAAAACGGTTGCGCCCGATGTGCATTCCGCCGTCGAACAACACCAGCACGAGCGCGATGGTGATTACCCGCTCCACGACCCGCTCCGACGGCGGCTGCAGCACGGGCACGGTGCGCACCGCCACCGCCGCTCCGACCAGCATGAGCAGCGGCACCGGAATCTTGATCCGCTCGGTCAGACGGTTTGCCAGCACCGCAACCAAACCGATGGCGCTGGCGAACAGAACCATCAGCGCGTAACGCAGGCTCTCGTTCACGATGACGGCAATCGACCCGGCTCGACGGCCGGGGACCGCCCTATTGTGGTAAGCACCTCAGCCTTTCAGTCGGTCGACACAGACGTCGCCGACCAGACTTCCCGGCACACCGCGATGGAGTCTAGTCGCTCTCGGCAGGCATCACCCGCAGCGGCATCGCGCGTACCGGTGTCTCGGTCGCGCCGGTATCACCGCTGCGCGCGGGTCAGCAGCGCCACACATTCCGCGTGATGGGTCAGCGGGAACGCGTCGAACACCCTGACCTTCTCCACGGCGTAGCCCCGCTCGCGGTACAGGCCGATATCGCGCGCGAAAGACGCTGCCTCACAACCGATGTGCACTACCCGCCGAACCTCGGCGGCGGCCAGTATGTCGATGACCTCGCGCCCGGCCCCGGCCCGCGGCGGATCCAGCACGGCCACGTCGGCGCCGGAGCGTTGTGACGTCAGCGCCCGCCGCACCGAATCGGTGACGACGTTCACCTGCGGCAGGTCGGCCAGCGCGACCCGGGCCGCGCGCGTCGACGCGCGCGACGTGTCGACCGTCAGCACCCGTCCGGAGCGCCCCACCGCGTCGGCGAGCGCGGCGGCGAAAACGCCCGCACCGCCGTAGAGGTCCCAGACCTGCATGCCCGCGCCCGGCTGCGCCCACTCGGCGACCAGGTTGGTGTAGACCCGCACCGCGTCGCGGTGAGCCTGCCAGAAGGCCGTCACGGGCACCCGCCAACTGCGACCGCCCACCCGCTGCACCGCCTCGTAGCCGCCCTCCACCACCTTGGTGGCGGTCCGCCCGCCGTGGCGCACCGTGCGCACCACGTGGCGCCGGCCGTCGTCGTCGAGGGCCACGTGCAGCTGTGCGGCCGGCGGCAGGTCGGCCGTGGAGACGTTGTTTGCCAGGCTCTCGGCCAGCCCGTCCAGCATCCCGTGGGACAGCTGCGCGCAGCGCAGGTCGGTCACCAGGGCGTCGCTGTGGTAGCGGTGAAAACCGGGGCGGTGGTCCGGCCCCACCTCCAGCCGGACCCGGGTGCGCCACCCGGTCGGGCCCGACGCCGACAGCTGCTCGGCCCCCGCATCCGCGCCGCTCCAGTCGAACCCGCCCAGCCGTTGCAACTGGTTGGCCACGACCTGGGCCTTGAGCGCGCGGGCCGCCTCCGGAGCGGCGAACGCCAGATCGCAACACCCCGCGGCGCCCACCCCCGCGATCGGGCACAGCGAGTCGGTGCGGTCCCCTGACGCGTCGATCACCTCGACAACCTCGGCGTGCCAATAGGATCCGCGGTCAGCGGTGACGCGTACCCGCACGCGTTCGCCGGGCAGCGCATACCGGACGAACACCACCCGGCCCTCGTGGTGCGCCACGCAGCTGCCGCCGTTGGCGGGGGCGCCGGTGACCACCGTCAGCTCGGCCTCGGCCGCGGTGGCCGGCACCGCCGCCGTTGCCCGGGACGGTTCGGGCCGCCGTCGTGTGCTCAATCGAGGATTCCGCGACGGGCATCGCCGGGCGCGGATTGGGGCTGCAGATTAGAGAGCCGCTCCGACGACGTCAACTGCCAGGGAACCGAGGTCACCATCACGCCGGGCATGAACAGCAGGCGGCCCTTGAGCCGCAGCGCGCTCTGGTTGTGCAGCAGTTGCTCCCACCAGTGCCCGACCACGTATTCGGGGATGAACACCGTCACCACGGTGCGCGGCGACTCCTTGCTGGCGCGCTTGACGTAATCCAGGACCGGACGGGTGATCTCGCGATACGGGGAGGCGATGACCTTGAGCGGCACGCTGATCTCGCTCTCCTCCCACTGGTGCACCAGCTCCCGCGTCTCCGCGTCGTCGACACTGACCGTCACGGCCTCCAGCGTGTCGGGCCGGGTGGCCCGTGCGTAGGCCAGCGCGCGCCGGGTCGGTAGGTGCAGCTTCGACACCAGCACCACGGCGTGGTTGCGGCTGGGCAGGACGATGTCGTTCTCCTCTTCCGCCGCCTGCGCCAATTCCCGGTTGACGGTGTTGTAGTGCTTACGGATCAGTTTCATCATTAGGAACAGCACGCTCATCGCGACGATCGCGATCCACGCCCCGGCGAGGAACTTGGTGATCAACACGATGAACAGGACAGTGCCCGTGGACAGCAGCCCGACGGTGTTGACCACCCGCGAGCGCATCATCGTGCGCCGCACCCGCGGGTCGGTCTCGGTGCGCAGCAGCCGGGTCCAGTGCCGCACCATGCCGATCTGGCTGAGCGTGAACGAGATGAACACCCCCACGATGTACAGCTGGATCAGCGCGGTCACCTCGGCCCGGAACGCAAGGATCGCCAGCAGCGCCGCCACCGACAGGAAGAGGATTCCGTTGGAGTACGCCAATCGGTCTCCGCGCGTGTGCAATTGGCGCGGCAGATAGCTGTGTTGCGCCAGGACGGACCCCAGTACCGGGAACCCGTTGAACGCGGTGTTGGCCGCCAGCACCAAAATCAGCGCCGTCACCGTGGCGATCAGCAGGAACCCGATGTGGAAGCTGCCGAACACCGTCTCCGCCAGCTGCGTGACGAGGGTCTTCTGGTAGTAGCCCGGCGGGGTGCCCGTCAACTGGGTCGCGGGATCGTCGACGAGCTGAACCCCGATCTTCTGGGCCAGCACGATGATGCCCATCAGCATCGCCACCGCGATCCCGCCCAGCATCAGCAGCGTCGTGGCGGCGTTGCGCGACTTGGGCTTCTGAAACGCCGGTACCCCGTTGCTGATCGCCTCGACACCGGTCAGCGCCGCGCAGCCCGAGGAGAACGACCGCGCCACCAGGAAGGCGAACGCGAAGCCGACGACCGGGCCGTTCTCGGCGTGCATCTGGAAAGCGGCGGATTCGGCGCGCAACGGATCGCCGAGCGCGTAGATCCGGAACAGTCCCCAGCCGACCATGGCGACGACCCCGACGATGAACGCGTAGGTCGGGATGGCGAACGCCACCCCCGACTCGCGGATGCCGCGCAGGTTCAGCCCCATCACCAGCAGGATGGCGGCCACGCAGAACCACACCTTGTGTTCCGCCACGATCGGGATGGCCGAGCCGATGTTCGACATCGCCGATGCCGTCGAAACGGCAACGGTGAGAACATAATCCACCATCAGAGCACTGGCCACCGTGAGGCCGGCGTTGTCGCCGAGGTTGGTGGTGACCACCTCGAAGTCGCCGCCGCCGGAGGGATAGGCGTGCACATTCTGCCGGTAGCTGGCCACCACGACGAGCATGACCGCGACCACCGCCAGCCCGATCACCGGCGTCAGCGAGTAGGCGGCCACACCGGCCACCGAGAGCATCAGGAAGATTTCCTCGGGCGCGTAGGCCACCGAGGACAGGGCGTCGGAGGCGAACACGGGCAGGGCGATGCGTTTGGGCAGAAGTGTGTGAGTCAGCCTGTCGCTGCGAAATGGTTGCCCGATCAGCAACCGGCGAGCGGCAGTGGAAAGTTTGGACACGAGAGCCAAGAGTAAGCCCACCCCGGCCTGCCGGTAGCGTTCTCCGGACGAGAATGTTCGTGAGCCAAATCGGCTGGCCAACCAAGGTTGCCGATAGGTGAACACCAGCAGGACCAGCCGGGAGGGCCTCGAGTGCGGGTGGTAGTGATGGGGTGCGGCCGGGTGGGTTCGTCGGTGGCCGACGGGCTGTCCCGGATCGGTCACGACGTCGCGGTCATCGACCGTGACAGCACCGCCTTCAACCGGCTCAGCCCGGAGTTCGCCGGGGAGCGGGTGCTGGGCCAGGGTTTCGACCGCGATGTCCTGCTGCGGGCGGGCATCGAGGAGGCCGAGGCGTTCGCCGCGGTGTCCTCCGGTGACAACTCCAACATCATCTCGGCGCGGCTGGCGCGGGAGACGTTCGGCGTCCAGCGCGTCGTCGCCCGCATCTACGACGCCAAGCGGGCCGAGGTCTACGAACGCCTCGGTATTCCCACGATCGCCACCGTGCCGTGGACGACCGACCGCCTGCTCAACGCGCTGCTGCGCGATACCGAGATCACCAAGTGGCGCGATCCGACCGGCACGGTCACCGTCGCCGAGGTCGTCCTGCACGAGGAGTGGATGGGCCACCGGGTGACCGACCTCGAGCAGGCCACCGGCGCCCGCGTCGCGTTTCTGATCCGCTTCGGGGCGGGCGTGCTGCCGGAACCCAAAACGGTCATCCAGGCCGGCGATCAGGTCTATGTCGCCGCGATCGCCGGGCGCGCCGCCGAGGCGGTGGCCATCGGCGCCCTGCCGCCGAGTGAGGACGTCGAGCCGGGGCCGGGCCGATGAAGCGGACCGGGCCCCCGGCCGGGGTGGCGGGGGTACCACCCCCTAGCTGACTCTTATACACATCT
>NZ_VMQU01000083.1 GCF_007714205.1 Mycobacterium helveticum
GCGGGGCTCCGTGGCGGGTGGGCTGGTACCAGTTTTTCTTCGAGGACCGACGCTGGGAATGGTCCGACGAGGTGCTCCGGATCCACGGCTACGAACCCGGAAGCGTGACCCCGACCACCGAGCTGGTGCTCTCGCACAAGCATCCCGACGATCGCGAGCGGGTGGCGGCGAGCATCGACGACCTGGTCAACCACCGCCGCACGACTTTCAGCATTCGGCACCGCATCGTCGACACGGGCGGGACCGTCCACGACGTCGTCGTCGTGGGGGATCGGATCCGCGACGAGGACGGTGAGGTCATCGGCAACCGCGGGTTCTACATCGACGTCGCGCCGGCGCCCGCGCCCAGCGAGGACGCGATCACCCGGCAGGTCGCCAGGATCACCGAGCGCCGCAGCGTGATCGAGCAGACCAAAGGCATGCTGATGGTGATCTACGGCATCGACGACGCCGCCGCGTTCAACGTGCTCAAATCGCTGTCCCAGGTGCACAACATCAAGCTGGGGCTCCTCGCCGCGCAGATCGCCACGGACTTCTGCGCGTTGAGCGAGACGCTGATCGGGGCACGCGCGCGGTTCGACCAGGATCTGCTCACGGCGCACCTGCGGGCGGCCAAGGCCGACGGCCACGCCGACTGCGCCACCCCCTGAGCCGCGGCGCCCCCCCGGTTCGGCGGTCCGATCATCGGCGGTGCGCGCACGCCTGACCACACGGCCACGCGAAACGGCCGCGCGAAGCGGCCGCCATGCAGTAAGGAACAGCTATGCGGTCACCAAGCGCCCTCCTCGCGCTGCTGATGGCGACGGTGGTGTTCCTGACGTTCGTCGCGGCCGCACCGCCCACCGCATACGAGGGGGAGCCCAAGCTCGTCGCGAACCCCGCCGACTACGTCGACACCCTGATCGGCACCGGAACCGGGGGCGAGACCGTCGGCGAGATCAACAACTTCCCCGGCCCGGCGGTGCCGTTCGGCATGGTGCAGTACTCGCCGGACACTGTCGACAACTACGCCGGCTACAGCTACGACAACCCGCGCTCCACCGGGTTCAGCATGACCCACGCGTCGGTCGGCTGCGCCGCCTTCGGCGACATCTCGATGTTGCCGACCACCACCGCACTCGGCTCGCAGCCGTGGAACGCCTGGGAGACGATCGCCCACGACGACACCGAGGTGGGCGAGCCGGGCTACTACCGGGTGCGGTTCCCCGACACCGGGGTGAGCGCCGAGCTGACCGCCACCACCCGCACCGGCGTCGGCCGGTTCAGCTACCCGCACAACGGCCGGCCCGCGTTGTTCCACGTACGCTCCGGCGCGTCGCTGGCCGGCAACTCCCGCGCGGCCATCCGGATCGGTGCGGACAACACCACGATCACGGGGTGGGCGACCAGCGGCGGATTCTGCGGCAAACCCAACACCTACACCGTGTATTTCGCGATGAAATTCGACCGGCCGTTCACCTCCTACGGCACCTGGGACGGCTACTGGATCTATGCCGGCGCCCGCGGCGCGGCGTCGCCCTACAGCGGGGGATACGTGGAGTTCCCGTCCGGCTCGCAGATCGAGGTGCACACGGCGATCTCCTACGTCAGCATCGACGGGGCCAGGGCGAACCTGGAAGCCGAGAACGGGGCCGGCTTCGAGGGCATCCGCGCCGCCGCCGCGGCGCAATGGAATGCCACCCTGTCCCGAATCGCCGTGGCCGGCAACAACACCGGCAACCTGGAGACCTTCTACACCGCGCTGTACCACTCGCTGCTGCACCCCAATACCTTCAACGACGCCGACGGACGCTACCTCGGCTTCGACGGCGCCATCCATACCGTGCCCGACGGGCACACCCAGTACGCGAACTTCTCCGACTGGGACACCTACCGCTGCCTGGCGGCCCTGCAGGCGCTGCTTTTCCCGCAGCGGGCCGGCGACATGGCCCAATCGCTGGTCAACGACGCCACGCAGAGCGGGGCGCTGCCGCGCTGGGCGCTGGCCAATTCCGCGACCGGGGAGATGACCGGGGACAGCGTCGTGCCCCTCATCGCGAACCTGTACGCCTACGGCGGCGCGAACTTCGACCGCCGAACGGCGTTGCGCTACATGGTGCACGCGGCGACCACAGGGGGAGTGGGGCTCAACGGTTACGTGGAGCGGCCGGGCATCGCCACCTACCAGGCGCTGCGGTACGCGCCGTTCACCCTGGAATTCCGCACCGGCGGCCGCATCGCCGACGCCTCGATCACGCTGGAATGGTCGATCGACGACTTCGCCATCTCCCGATTCGCCGACGCGCTCGGCGACACCGCGACCGCCGCCGAGTTCGAGGCCCGGTCGCAGTACTGGCAGAACCTGTTCAATCCCAGCACCCGCTACATCTCGCCCCGCAGCCCAATGGGATTCTTCAGCGGCGGACCGGGATTCGTCGACTCCGGGGGTTTCGGCCAAGACGGCTACGACGAGGGCAACGCCGAACAGTACGTCTGGTCGGTGCCGCACAACGTCGCCGGCCTGGTGACCGCGCTCGGCGGACGGAACAGGGTGGCCGGCCGGCTCGACCGGTTCACCAGGAAGCTCAACGAGGGCCCCAACGAGCCGAACCTGTGGGCCGGCAACGAGCCGAGCTTCGGCGTGCCGTGGCTGTACAACTACGTCGGCCAGCCGTGGAAGACCCAGCTCACGGTGGACCGGGTGCGCGGGCTGTACGGGCCGACGCCCGACGGCGAGCCGGGCAACGACGACCTCGGCGCGCTGTCCAGCTGGTACGTGTGGGCCGCGCTCGGCCTGTATCCGGGCATCCCGGCGGTGCCGGTGCTCAGCGTGGGCGCGCCGCTGTTCGACCGGGTCGTGATCGGGCTCCCGGGAGGCCGGTCCATCCGGATGACCGCCCCGGGCGCCTCCGGGCCGGGACACCCGAGGTACATCAGCGGCCTGAGCGTTCACGGCCGGCCCACCGACCACACGTTTCTTCCGGAATCGATCGTCCGGACCGGTGGGGACCTGGCGTTCTCGCTCGCCAGATATCCCGATAAGCGCTGGGGGACAAGCGAATCCAGCGCCGGACCGTCATTCGGTGCGGGTGCTTCGGCGGTGACGGTCAACGTCCCGCGGCCGGCCGTCACGATCCCGCCCGGCGGAACGGGCACGGTGAAAGTCGACCTGCAGCGCATGACCGACGGTCCCGGCGACTACACCGTCACCGGCGTCTCGCCGCAGCCGGGGATCGCACCGTCACGGTCGTTCGGGGAGTTCGGCCCCGACGGGTCGGCCACCGCCAGCGTCGCGATCACCCTGACGCCGTCGGTGCCCGAGGACTATTACCCGGTCTTCCTCACCACCACGGTCGGCGGCAGCGTGCGGCGCTCGATGGTGCTGGTGGTGGCCGCCGGCCCCGAATAGGTATGCGGTCCGTCCTGACGGCCCCTCAGATCAGCTGGTTTTTCGTCAGCCAGCGCATCACCGGCCAGCCGACGAACACCGGCAGCCAGCAGGTGAGCACCCGGTACAGCAGCACCGACGGCACGCCGATGGCCGCGGGCACGCCGAACGCGGCCAGGCCACCGATCAGCGCCGCCTCCACCGCGCCGACGCCGCCGGGGGTAGGGGCCGCGGAGGCCAGCGTTCCGCCGACCATCGTCACCACCGTGACGCTGACAAAGGACACGCCGCCGCCGAAGGCATCGGTGCTGGCCCACAGCGCCAGCGCGGCCCCGAGTGTCGTTCCGGCACAGCCAAGTACGATCAACGCCAGGCGTTTGGGTTCGCGGGCGACCTCGACCAGGTCGCCGCCCAGCTCCTGCAGCCTCGGGCGCACGTCCGTCGACAGCCAGCGCCGCAGCCTGGGCACGAACAGGAACGTGCCGACGATGCCCAGCGCCACGCCCGCGATCAGGTACAGCACGGTGGCGGTCGGGACGAAGTGGGAAAGGTCCGTCGACGCGCCGGCCAGGGTGCTGAACAAGATCAGCAGCACCAGGTGCATGATCACCTGCACCGATTGCTGCAGCGCCACCGCCGTGGTGGCTCGCACCGCCGACAGCCCTCCCC
Organism: Mycobacterium helveticum; assembly: GCF_007714205.1. GTDB lineage: Bacteria > Actinomycetota > Actinomycetes > Mycobacteriales > Mycobacteriaceae > Mycobacterium > Mycobacterium helveticum. The sequence continues at coordinate 4,037 of NZ_VMQU01000083.1, forward strand.
CCTTCCGCAAGTACCGGGTGCTCAGCGCCAGTCCGCCGACGCCGGCGGGCGTGGTGGTCGCGGCGAACGTGCTGGCCACCTGCGCCACCGACAGCTGCCAGAAGTTCACCGATTCGTCGGCGCTCGCCCACAGGGCGGCCGCCGCGCCCACGTAGGTCAGCGCCGATATCAGCAGCCCCAGCAGCGCCCACCACCAGTTCGCCGTTCTCAGCTCGGAGAAGAACGTCGGCACGGTGCTGATGAAGGGATAGGCGACGTAGACGAGCGCCCCGAACAGCACCAGCTGGATGATCTGGCCGCGGGTGAACCGGGTGATGGTTTCGGCTTTGATCTCGTCGGCGCCCGTCTGCCGTTTGACCTCGGCGCGGGCGCTGGAGATGACGGCGCCCGAATTCGGCAGCGACTTGCGGAGCCGTTTGGGCACAGCGATTTTGGTGAGCCGGCGGGAGGCGGTCAGGATGGCGTCCCTGCCGAACGCGTCGATCGCCGCGCCGACCGCGCCGACCGCACCGTACAGCGCCGTCGTCGTCACCAGGAGTTGGGCGAGGTCGGATTGGAACTGCGCGTCGGTGGCGCCGTACTCGGCGATGCCGAAGCCGCCGAACAGCACCGCGCCGTCGGCGGCCGTGATCTCGTGGCCACGCAGGTCCCCGTGGGAGATCTGGTGGTCGTGCAGCGTGCGCAGCGCCTCCCACACCCGCGCGACGGGGACCTCGTGCGCGCACTCGTCGAGCGGCCTACCGCGAACCGGATTGCGGGCGTACAACATCCAGTCCCTGGCCAACGGCGCCACGGCGAGCGTGGAGGTGTTGGCCAGGCCCGCATCGCCGATGGCGATGGCCATCAGCGCGCGATGTTCCACGGCGCGGCGCATGGAGGCCACCAGGGGCGCGGTCTCGTCGTCACGCAGCCGCACCTTGCGCCAGATCTGGCGCAGTGCGCCGCCGCTGCGTTGATGGGGCCCGTACAACTCCATCACCGCCGAGGCCGTCGCCGCCGAGTCGGGATTCGCCGACGCGGCCCGCAGGACCAGCGGTCCCGCGCCGGCCGGCCGGATCACGGTCAGCTGCGCAACGAAGAACCCGCGCCTGGCCATCGCCCGGACCGCGCTGTCCAGCGGCACCTCGAGGGCGGGCGTGCCGACGAGAAGGACGACCAGCGCCCCGACCAGCCACCCGACGGCCAGCCCCAGCAGCGAGCGGGCCGGCACGATGGCGCTGATGACGAGGTGGATCGGCACGAAGGCGAGCAGCAGCGCCCACCACCAGTGCCGCCAGCGCGCCGGCAGCCAGGGGCCCGACACGGTCAGCACGGCCGCCAGCATCGCGATCCACCGGGGATCGTCGAGGAACTGGGCGGGCACCGTGGTGAGCCGGTCGGACAACTCGAAGTGCCAGCGGGGTGCCGCGATGTGGTTGCTGCTGATCGACAACAGGACGACGGAGACGATCCCGGCGCCCGCGTACGCGCCCAGCAGCTTCCACTGCCGGGAGACGATCAGGCCCATCAGGATCATGAACGGCAGCGCCACGATCACGAACCCGTACACCAGGTAGACCGCGTCGGACTGCGCGGGCGACAGCACGCCGACGATCCGCGAGACGGACCTCTCCAGCGAGACCCAGTCGGGCCGGGTGATCAGCGAACTCGCGATCACGGCGACAAGGAACGCCGCGGCCAGAACCAGACGCAGGATGTCGTTGGTCCGCCGGATCAGCGGTTGCAGCAAGCTGCCGGAAACGCCGATGTCGCGCCCGTCGACTCGCATGCTCCCAGTGTCCCTTGAGGTCCTTCGGATCGGCGCCGCACGCGCGGGTGCCCCGCGTCAACTTAACCCGCCCCGCACCCCGGACTGCCGGGGCAGGGCGCCCTGGGGAACCGGCCCGCGCCCGCTGGACGGACCCCTGAGCCGCCGGTGCACCCGAAGGCTCTGGGCCGCAACGATTCCGATGGCACGCGTAGGCTGTAAAAGACCGGTGCGCCAGCGACATGGACCAGCCGCGGGTGCTGGAGTTCACGTCGTCCCCGCTGCGGGAACACGGCGCGGAGCCCACGTGCAACCTGGTGCACGTTCCGGTCGACCTGCGCCACGACTGGCCGGCGGGGTCGTGCCCGGACGCTGTGCGTCGCCGCGCAGCGTCCGCAAAGCTGACACTTTCCCCGTGAGCCCGGGGCGGCCGTCTCCGGCGCGCCGCCGCCGTAGGCTCGCTGTGGACACCGTGGATGCTCACTCGGAGGGACGAAACCATGAGAAGCGACAACGACAGCTGGGAGATCACCGAGAGCGTCGGGGCGACGGCTTTGGGTGTGGCCGCGGCCCGCGCGGCGGAGACCCGCAGCCCAACCCCGCTGATCCGCGACCCGTTCGCCCAGGTCTTCCTCGACGCGGTCGGTGACGGCGTGTGGAGCTGGCACTCCGCCCCGCAGCTGCCACCCGAGCTGGTCGAGGCCGAGCCCGAGTTGCCGTTGCAGATGCAGGCGATGGTCGACTACATGGCCTGCCGGACAGCTTTTTTCGACCAGTTCTTTCTCGACGCCACCGGCGCGGGCATCCGCCAGGCGGTGATCCTGGCGGCGGGCCTGGACGCGCGGTCGTGGCGCCTGCCCTGGCCGGACGGCACCACGGTGTACGAGCTCGACCAGTCCCGGGTGCTGGAGTTCAAGGCGTCGACGTTGGCCGAGCACGGGGCGCAACCCGGCTGCGACCGCGTCGCCGTGGCGGTGGACCTGCGCCACGACTGGCCGGCGGCGTTGCGGCAGGCGGGTTTCGACCCGTCGGCGCCCAGCGCCTGGTCGGCCGAGGGCCTGATGCCGTACTTGCCGGCCGCCGCCCAGGATCTGCTGTTCGAGCGCGTTCAGGGCCTCACCGTCGCCGGCAGCCGGGTCGCCGTGGAGGCGCTGGGGCGCAACTTCCTGGACCCGGGGGCCCGCGAGAAGCGCCGGGCGCGGATGGACCGGGTTCGCGCGCTGCTGGCCGAGGTGGACCCGCGGCGCGAGGTCCCCAGAACCGACGAGCTGTGGTACTTCGAGGAGCGCGAGGACGTCGGCGACTGGTTTGGCCGGCACGGCTGGCGCGTGACGGTGACGCCGTCCGACGAGCTGATGGCCGGCTACGGCCGCAGGCCCGCCAGGGAGGTCGAGGACCGGGTGCCGGGAAACCTGTTCGTCGCGGCGGAGCGGGCCGCGGGTTAGCGCACCCGGCTTCTTCCCCGCGCCGCAGTTTGTTCAGCCCGCGCCCGCCTCGCGGTCCGCTTCGGCGACGCTGTCCTGGGCGCCGCCGGCGGTGTGCCCGCGCCAATGCCGGAAGCCACGCCGGGCGGCGAACGCACCGGCGATCGCGGTGACGCACCACACCGCGATCGCCGAGTACGCCAACGGCGACGACAGCTTCCCGATCGAGGCGCCCAGCACGGTGTAGACGAACGCCCGGGGCAGCGACCCGATCAGCGCACCGACCGCCAGCTGCCACATCGGAACCCCGAACGCCCCGAACGCGTAGGAGGCGAGCGCGTCGGAAAGGCCCGGAACGAAGCGCTGGCCGACGACCGCCCACAAGCCGCGCCGTTCGATCAGCGCGTCGATGACCTCGGCGCGCTCCGCCCCGAGCAGTGCCCGCGCGCTGTTGCGGCCGGCGCGCCGGCCGACGAAGCCGGCGACCACGGCGGTGCCCACCGTGGCCCCCAACGTCACGCAGACGCCCAGGACGGGCCCGAACAACAGCCCGCTGCCCGCGGCCAGAATCGGGCCCGGCACGAACACCGCGCCGAGCACCGCCGAGACGACCACGTAGGCCACCGGCGCCGCCGCCCCCGTCGCGGCGACCGCGTGGCGCACCTGCCCCACATCGACGACCCGCGCGACGGCCACGAGATAGAACAGCGCCAGCAAAAAGCCCGCGAACGCGGCGAGCCGCGCGATGTGGCGTCGCCGGGATGGCGGCGCCACATCGCCCTCATCAACCATGTCGACCATGCTGACCCCGATTCTCGCGCACACGACGCCCCGCTGAACCCCGAGATCCGGCCGGGCGCAGGAAAAAACCCGGATTCGACGGCCGACCTGGAGCGGGTGGGCATCATCGCCGCGGCGCGCGGACCCGCCGACGTTTCAACAGCCACCCCGCCCGGGGTCAGCCCCCCAGTCGCTGCCGCAGTCCCGTGGCCCGCACCGCCCGGCGCCCGACCGCAGCGCGCACCGCAGCCTGCGACCCCACCACCCGGACCCTGGCCTTGGCGCGCGTCACCGCCGTGTAGAACAACTCCCGGGTCAGCAGCCGCGACTCCGCGGGCGGCATCAGCACCGTCACCTCGTCGACCTGGCTGCCCTGGCTCTTGTGGATGGTCATGGCATGCATGGTCTCGACGTCACCGAGGCGGCCGGTGGCGAAGCTCAGCGAACCGGTCGCGCCGGCGATGACGGCACGCAGACCGTCCGGGCCGGCCACGGTGACACCGGTGTCGCCGTTGTAGATGCGCAGGCCGTAGTCGTTGGCCGTCACCAACAGCGGCCGTCCCGCGTACCACTGCGACCACGGCGGCTGACCCGTCTCCTCGCAGATCCAGCTGTGCACCGTGGCGTTCCAGTGGGCCACCCCGAAGGGGCCGCGCCGGTGCGCGCACAGCAACCGGTGCTCGTCGAGCCGTGCCAACGCGACGTCGTCGGCGCCGAGCAGGGCGGCTTCGCGCAGCCGCAACGCCTGCGGCACCAGCACGGCATGCAGCCGCCGCGCCGGGTCGTCACCCTCCCCGAACTCGAAGAACTCGACGTCCTCGGCACCCGAGCGCAGCACCGCCAGCGCCCGGTCGGCGTCCCCGGCGCGGACCGCGTCGGCCAGCGCACCGATCGACCCCCCGAACCGGTGCGACGTGTGCAGCGCCGCGACCTGCACGTCGTCGCGCGCCGACAGGCCGTCCACCAGGTCGGCCAGCACCGCACCGGCCTCCACCGACGCCAGTTGGTCGGCGTCGCCGACGAGCACCAGCCGCGCGTCCGGGCGCACGGCCTCCAGCAGCCGCGCCATGAGCGTCAGCGAGACCATCGACATCTCGTCGACGACGATCAGGTCGTGCGGCAGCCGGTTGGCGCGGTCGTGCCGAAACCGGGTCGAGCTGTCGGGCCGCGAACCGAGCAGCCGGTGCAGCGTCACCGCCTTCAGCTCGGCCAGCCGCGCACGATCGGCCGCGGCGAGCCCGGCCAACTGCTCGGCCACCGCCTCCTGCAGCCGGGCGGCGGCCTTGCCGGTCGGCGCGGCCAGCGCGATGCGGGGCCGCGGCCCGCCGGCGAGCTCGGCCCGTTCGGCCGCCAGGGCCAGCAGCCGCGCGACCGTCGTCGTCTTGCCGGTGCCGGGTCCGCCCGTGAGCACCGTGACCGGCTGCGACAGCGCGATGTCCGCGGCCTGCCGCTGTTCGGGGTAGCGGGCGGGGAACAGTCGCTCCGGGGCCGGCGCGGCGGGCGCCGGGCCGCGCGCCAGCAGCGCGAGCAGGTCGTCGCGCACCTGCGTCTCCTCGCGCCAGTACCGGTCAAGGTAGAGCAGCCGGTCCTCGTGCAGGTGCAGGACCGGCGGCTCACCCAGCAACGGGCTGGCCCGCACCGCCGTCAGCCACGCGGCGGGTTCGGGCCACGGCAGCCCGTCAAGGCCCACGATCCCGGCGACCGTCGGCAGGTCCAGGCACACCGACCCGCCCCGCAGCGCGCGCACCGCCAGTGCCACCGCCAGCGCCACCCGCTCGTCGGGCTCCCCGCCTAACGCGCAAAGGCGCTGTGCCACATGGATATCGGCGACATCAAGAACGCCGGCCTCGTTGAAGGCCCGCAGCGCCCCGGTGGCGCCGATGGCGACCTCGGCCTCGGTGAGCGTCATGCCGTCCGCCTTCCCCGGTCGAGCAGATCGGACAGCGCCAGCACCAGCGTGGCGGGCGGGCGCCAGCCGAAGACGCCGCACGGGTGCCCGTCGACCACCGGGGTGCTCACTCCGCACATGCCCCGAACGTAGAGGTACAGCACCCCGCCCAGGTGCGTCTCGGGGTCGTAGCCGGGCAAGCGCCACCGCAGAAAGCGGTGCGCCACAACGATATACAGCAGCGCCTGCAGCGGGTAGTCCGAATGCAGCATCGCCTCGGCCAGCCGCGGGAAGCTGTAGTCGGACGCGGTGTCGCCCAGCTGGTTGGTCTTGTAGTCGACCACCAGGTAGTCGTGCCCGGGCAGCCGCAGCACCGCGTCGATCGAGCCCGCCAGGTACCCGCGCAGCGGCTGCGCCCCCCACCCCGCCGACATCAGGCGGTCGGCATACGGCGCCAACGGGTCGGCGGCGTCCAGGTGCTCGCCCAGCAGTTCACCCACGTCGCGCAGGTACACCTCGGGCGCGGCGCCGCGCAGGTCGCCCCCGGCCAGTGGGATCTCGAAGTCCAGCTCGCGCAGGCGATCCCGGACACCGATCTGCCGCAACGTCGCGTCCCGGGCCAGCGGTCCCAGCGGTGTGTCGTGCATCGGCACCAGCGCGGCACCCAGTTCGGCGGCGTCGGCCTCGACGGGCCACCACGCCGCCTGCCGCCGCACCTGCGCCGCCAGCTCGGCGGACAGGTTCCGCGCCGACGGATCGGCCGTCTCTAGCACCGCGTGCACCAGCGAGCCGAACGCCGCACCGCCGGGCATCGCCGCCAGCGGCGAGGGGAGATCGGTGGGGCCGCCGGTACCGGGCACGGTGACGACGACCGCCTCCACCTCGTCGTCGCGCGCGCCGACCTCGGGTTCGCTGGCCACGCCATCCGACTCGGCCGCGCGCACCAGCGCCGAATACGACGTGCGCCGCCAGCCGGTGTCGATGGTGCGGTGAAAGTGCCGCACCGCCAGGCCGCCTGCGGGGCGGGGCCCGGGGGCCGCGGCGGCGTTGACGATCTCGGACTCCTCCACCGACGGACCGCCCGCGGCCTGCCACCGCTCGAACACCGCCCGGGCGTCCTCGTCGGCGATCCGCGGCGTGCACTGGTCCGGCACCTGCGCGTCGCCCTCGGTGCGTGCCCGCAGCAGCCGCGAGAGCCCGCCGTTGACCTCGTCTCGGGTCGGCGCCCACCATGCCACCACCTGGGAGCACGCCCGGGTCAGCGCGACGTAGGTGAGCCGGAGGTTGTCGCGCGCCTCCTCGGCGCGGTGCAACTCCTCGACCGCCCGGCGGTGCGGGCCGCCGTTCTTGCCGCCGACGTCCAGGCAGCGGATGTCGGCGTCGTCGTGATAGAGCAGGATGTCGCCGGTGCCGACGTAGCGGTTGAACGTGAACGGCAGGTACACGATCGGAAACTGCAGACCCTTGGCCACGAACACCGTCATGATCTGCACGGCCGCGGCGTCGCTGTCGAGGCGCCGGTTGCGTTCGGCGACGCCCGCGCGGGCGTCGCATTGACGGCGCAGCCAGTCCCGCAGCGCCGGCAGGCCCAGGCGCTCCCGGTGCGCCGTCTCGTGCAGCAACTGCGCGATGTGCGCCAGATCGGTCATGTGCCGTTCACCGCCGCGCTCGCGCAGCACGCGACGGCCCATGCCGGCCAGCTGGGCGGCCTCCAACACCGCCGCCACCCCGCGCCGGCGGGCGTGGTCGGCCCATTCGCGCAGCGTCCCGGCCACCCGATCGGTCAGCTTGTCGCCTTCGGCGGCAAGGGTTTCGGCGGTCGCGCCGAAGAACATCGTGCAGGCGGCGGCGCGGACCAGTCCGCTGCGCTGCGGCGCGTCGAAGGCCTCCAGCAGGCACAACCAGTCCCCGGCGGCCCGGGACTTGAACACGTCGGTGTCGCCGGTGTAGATGGCCGGCACTCCCGCTTCGGCCAGCGCGTCACGACACGCGCGGGCATCGTCGTGCCGCTCGACGATCACCGCAATGTCACCCGCCCCGACGGGCCTGCCCGCATAGGTGGCGCCGCCGGCCAGCAGGGCCGCGATGTCGGCCGCCAGGTCTTGCGGAATGTGGTCGCGCAGCACGTCGATCGGGATGGTGGCGGTGCCGGTGTAGCCCAGGGCGGCGCGTTTGACGATGCGCAGCCGAAACGGCGCGTTGTGCGGCGCGCCGGCCAGCCGGTGCCCGCCGTGGTGGGCGCGGATGTCGTGCACGACGATGTCCGGATGACCCAGCGTCGCGCCGCGCAGCACGGTCTGCAGGCTGTCGACCAGGACCTGGTCGCTGCGCCAGTTGACGTCCAGCGTGTAGCGGGCCCCGGCGCTGCGGGCGGCCCTGAGGTAGGTGTAGACGTCGCCGCCGCGGAAGCCGTAGATGGCCTGCTTGGGGTCGCCGATCAGGATCAGGGTCGCGTGCCCGCCGAATGCGCACTCGAGCACCCGCCACTGGACGGGGTCGGTGTCCTGGAACTCGTCGACCAGCACGATGCGCCAGCGTCGCCGCATCCGGTCGCGGGCCGGGGAGTCCGGGGCGTCGAGGGCCTTCGCGAGCCGGGTGAGCAGGTCGTCGTAGCCGAGGATGCGCAACCGGCGCTTTCGGTGTTCGAGTTCGCTCGTGACGGCGGCGGCGAAGCGCAACCGGACCTCGGCCGCGCCGCCCGGCTCGGGATCGAGCGGGCGCAGCTGCGCGCACGGGTCGCCCACCACGGCGCGGGCCAGGTTCAGCGCGTCGGGGTATTTCAGCACCGGGTCCTCGGATTGGCGGCCGAACTCCGCGAGGTACAGGTCGTCGACGATCTCACCGACGAGGTCGTCCAGGCTCTCCTGCAAGCGGACGCCGATGCCGGTGTCGCCTGCCACGCCAAGCGATTTCAGCACCGATCCGCAGAACTCGTGCGTCGTGGCGATGGTGGCCGCGTCGAAGTTCGCCAGGGCGTCGCGCAGCCGTGCCCGCCGCACGGCGCGCTCGCCGTCGCCGGCGCGCACCAGGTGCCCCACCAGATCGCTGCCGGGCGGCACCCGGCCCTCCAGCGCGGCGATCGCCTCCACGATCTGGTCGCGCACCCGTTCCCGCAGTTCCCGGCTGGCGCTGCGGTTGAAGGTGACCAGCAGCATCTCGTCGAGCGTCGCGCCGGTCTCGGCGAGGTAGCGGGTCACCAGACCGGCCAGCGCGAACGTCTTGCCGGTGCCGGCGCTGGCCTCCAGCACGGTGGTGGAGGCCTGCGCCGGCAGCGCACCCGTCAGGTCGAAGCGGTCCATCACGGGTTCCTCTCGCCGGCCAGCACGGGCAGCCACAGCCGCGCCGACAGCGCGCCCAGTCGGGTGTCCTCGCCCGGCACCTCCTCGCCCGCGCGGGGCGGGACCAGCAACACCGAGAGCGGCGCGCGCTTGCCCCATACCCGCACGTGGGCCCGCTCGGCGTCGTCGCCGGGGCGGAAGGTGGTGCTGCGCCACTCGTCCTGCGCGGCCGCGCGGGGGTCGTCGCCGTGGCGGCGTGCCTCGGCCCACGCGCATGACGTCTTCAACGGCAGCGGCAGCGGCTCCCGCCGGCCCGCGTCGTAGAGCGCCACCAGGTCGCGCAGCACGGCCACCGGGTCCGGTGGTGCCACGAAAAACCGTTGCGCAACCGAGTTTTTGTTCTTACCGCGGCCGATGCACACCGAGGTCCATGCACGGCCGGGACGCCGCGCCGCCAGCGCGACCAGTCCGATCCACGACGCCAGCACGTGCTTGGGCCCCAGCTTCGAGTAGCCCACCGCCACCGAGCGCGCCCCATAAACCGGTGCGAGAGTCCCGGCGAGCCGGCGACCGGCGCCCAGGCCGACGTCGACGTCGTGCGCCTCGCCGTCGCCGTCGGCGTCGCGGTGCCGCAGTGCCGCCACCGCCAGCTCGCGCGCGCGGTCGCGGATCTCCGTCGCCTTGCGCATGCCGAGCCGGCCCGGCGGCAACGTCCCGCGGCGCCACTCGGCATTGGCCGCGGCGTCGGGATGCATTCCGCGCAGCATGTCGCGCAGCATCCGGTCGCCGACCGTCCACTCCTGAAGCGCGTCGAGCTCCACCGGCATCGCGTCCTCGACGGTGTCGACGTCCCACGGCAGCGTGCAGTCCAGCGCCCGGAAGAACCCCTTGACCGGGTCTTTGAAGAAATCCAGCAGGTCGGCCACCGAAACGTCGGCGGCGGGCGCTGCCGGCAGCGGTCCGCTGATGAATACCGTTGGCGCACAACGTGGTCCGGCGGAAGCTTCGGCCGCTGCCAGTGCGGCGGGGTCGAACGTGAACGGCCGGCCGGGCACCAGGTCGCCCGGCCTGACGTTTTTGACGTCGAAGGGTTGCAGCGGATGGTGGGTCACCACCTGGTCGCGCACCGGCGCCGCCGTCGTGCGGTCCAGCGCGTCGAGCACCTCGGCCAGCGGCACCGCCGGCGGACAGGGATGGCCGGTGTGCTCGTCGGCGCCGGTGTAGGTGATCACCAGGGTTTCGGTGGCCGCCCCGATGGCGTCGAGCAGCAACTGCCGGTCCTCCGAACGGATGTCGCGCTCGCCGGTGCGCGGGTCGCGGCCCAGCGCGTCGTCGCCGTCGGGGACGCCGTGCCGGGGGAAGACCTTGTCGTCGAGCCCGACCAGGCACACCACCCGGTGCGGGACCGAGCGCATCGGCACCATGGTGCACACGGTCAGCGTGCCGGTGCGGAAGTTGGCCCGGGTGGGCCGCCCGGCCAGGTGCTGATCGAGCAGGGCCCGGGCGTCGGCCAGCCGCAGCGGGGTCGAGCCGCGGGAACCTGCCTGCCGCAACACCTCGGCGAACTCGCGCTGCAGCTGCGCCTCCTGCCAGGTGTCGTCGGGGCGGGTCAGCAGACCGACCCCCTCCATCAGGGTGTCCAGCCAGCCGGTCAACGGTCTGGTGCCGCCGAGGTTTTCGGTGACGCGGTGCAGCCGTTCGACGAATTCGGCCAGCCGCCCGGCCAGTTCGACCTGGTTGCTGCCGACGTCGTCGAGCGGCAGCGCGGTGTCCAGCCAGGCCCGCGAGTCGTCGGACATCGCCACCCCGGCCAGGATGCGGTCCAGCCCGAAACGCCAGGTGTTGTGCACGACCTGGCCGAGCCCGTACGGCCGGCGGTGCTGCTGGTCGAAGCCCCAGCGGACGTTGGATGCGCGCACCCAGTCGGTGATCGCGTCGAGGTCGTCGTCGGTGAGCCCGAACCGCGCGCGCACCGGGGCGGCCTGCGCGACGTTGAGTACCTGGCTCGCCGTGGCCCGGGTGCCGGCCAGGGTGAGCAGCTCGGCCGCGACGCCCAGCAGCGGGTTGGTCTGGGTCAGCGCGCGGTCGGCCAGCCTGACCCGCAGCTGGTGCGACGGGTGGCCGTCGCCCGCCGTCTCGCCGAGCCCGAAGCCGGCGACGAACAACGGCGCGTAGTTCTCGATGTCCGGGCACATCACCACGATGTCGCGGGGCTGCAGGGTCGGGTCGTCGTCGAGCAGGCCCAGCAGGACTTCGCGCAGCACGTCGATCTGACGGGCCGGGCCGTGACAGGCGTGCACCTGCACCGAGCGGTCGCCGGGCGCCGGCGCCCGGTCCCGGGGACGCAGCGCGTTGGCCTCGATGTCGGACTGCAGCCAGCCCAGCAGGGTGTCGGGTGCGGCCGGGGCGCTGAGAAATTCGTCGGTGGCCGGGTCGGCGGGCAGCGAGCGCTGGAGCTCGCGCAGGTCGCGCCCCAGCGTCTCGAGCAGGGGGTGGTGCGCCGCGCTGCGGCTGGCGTCGTCGCGCCGGGGCACCACGCCGTGCAGGCCGTCGAGCGCCCGCCACAACGCGTCGCTGGGATGCGGCAGCCACAGGTGCAGATCGTGGTGGGTGGACAGCGCCTCGAGCAGTTCGATGTCGGTGCGCGCCAGCCGGGTGTGCCCGAACAGCGACAACCGCGCCGGCAGGTCAACCGGGCCCTCGCGCAGCCGGGCCACCGTCTTCTCGTGCCGGACGTGCGGGGGGTCGGCCGGCACGACGGCCGCCAGCGCCCGCCACAGCTGCGGCTGCCAGGCCAGGTCGGCGTCCACGCCGGCGGGGCCGCCGTCCAGCCACCCGGCCGGCAGCCGCGGACGTTGCCGGACATACGAGGCGAACAGGCCGGCCAGCCGGCGCGCCACCGCGTAGCGGCGGGCCCGCCGCAGCTCGGCCTCCAGGTCGTCGGTGTCGAAGTGGCCCAGATGCGTGGCCAGGGTGCGGCACCACGGTTCATCCAACGAGCAGTCGATCACCTGCAGCAGCGGCCAGGTCATGGCGTCCGGCGACCACGGGTCGTCGTCGGCGGGGCCGGCGGTCCCGGAAATCTCGGAAATTCCCGCGATCAGCGCCCCGGGGCTGCGGAATGCGACCCCGGCGCACACCCCGTCGTCGTGGCCGGGCCTGCGCCCCAGCGCGTGCGACAGCCGCTGGCTCAGCCAGCGCTCCACGCCGCGCGCCGGCACCAGCACCAGCTCCTGGGCGAACGGGTCCGGCAACGGGTCGGCCAGCAGGGCCGCGAGCCCGTCGGCCAGCAGGTCGGTGCGCCCGGCACGGTGTAGGTGAAGCGCCATCGCGCTGCACATTAGCTGGCGGCACCGACAGGGCGGGGCGATCGGGTGCCCGGCCGCCCGGAAGTGCCGGCACCCAGGGTCGGCCGCTCCCCGGGCGAGAGCCTGCAAAACCTGCGGCGCCTTGTGGAGTCGTGAGCGCATCGACGGTCGTCTCACCCCGCCGAGCCCGGCCGCTCGCGCGCGTGCATGCTGGGGCCATGAACCGACACGAACTCACCGAGCAGATCGTTCTGGCCCGCCTGGCGCGGGGCCTGAGCTGGCAGCAGTTGGCCGACGCCGTCGGCAGGCCGCTGGTGTGGACCACGTCCGCGTTGCTCGGCCAGCAGCCGGTCCCCGCCGAGCTCGGCGCGGTCCTGGTCGAGATGCTCGGCCTGGACGCATCGGCGGTGCCGGTGCTGGCCGCGCCGCCGATGCGCGGCGGGCTCCCGAGCGCGGTGCCGACCGACCCCACCATCTACCGCTTCTACGAGGCGCTTCAGGTGTACGGCGGCGCCCTCAAGGAACTGATCCACGAGCAGTTCGGCGACGGCATCATGAGCGCGATCAACTTCAGCGTCGACCTCCACAAGAAGCCGCACCCGTCCGGTGACCGCGTCGTGGTGACGTTCGACGGAAAATTCCTTCCGTACCAATGGGTTTCAGCCGAAGACGGCTGAACGGCGGCGCGGCGGGCCCGCGCGCTTGGCGGGTGAGGTGACGCGACGGCGGCGACGTGCCAGACTCGGTGGCGGAGGAGGTGGTTGGGGGCGGTTGCCCGGCCGGCCGCCCCTTTCCGCGCAAGCCGCCGACTACAGCCCGAACTCGGCTTCGATCCCGTCGATCCCGGCGCGAATGGCCTTGAGCGCGTCGGCGCGGGCGCGCAACTTGGTCGCCGCATGGGCGTGCCGGTGCAGGCCGGCGAATTCCCGCGCGGCTTCCTCGGCGCGGTTGAGCACCATCTCCGGCAGCACGATCTCGTCGACGAAGCCCGCGGCCAGCGCGGTCTCCCCGAAGAACGTCTTGGCCAGCCCGGTGGCCTGCTGATACGCCGAGTGCGTCAGCCGCAGCTTCATGATCTCCAGGGCCGCGTACGGGATGGTCATGCCGATCGCGACCTCGTTGGCCTGGATGTTGTAGGCGTGGGCGGCCACCCGGTGGTCGCCGGACGACAGCAGGAACGCCCCCATCGCGATGGCATGGCCGGTGCAGGCCATCACGACCGGCTTCGGGTGGGACAGCAGCCGGTACGCCAGTTCGAGTCCGCCGCGCAGCATGTCGATCGCGGGCTGCGTCTCGCCGGAGGTCAGGATCTTCAGGTCGAACCCGCCGCTGAACACCCGCTCGTTGCCGGCGACCACCAGTGCCCCGGCGTTCTCCCGCTCGGCCCGGTCGATCGCCTCCCCGAGCGCCTGCTGCATCGCCGGGCCCAGCACGTTGACCTTGCCGTCGTCCATCCGGATGACGGCGACGGAACCCTTGAGGCTGTAGACGACCGGGCCGCTCATGGGGTGCTCCTTCGATACGGACAGCGGAGTCGATTGAATCAGATCGACCGCGGGGCATCCCGCCCGGACTGGGTGTCAGACGTGCTGACCGCGGTGCCTGCCCAGCTCGTCGCGGGCGTCGCCCCGGCCCGGGCTGACATCGGTGGGTTGGTCGAGCTGCCGGGAGCGCCACCATGTCCCGGGTCTTGCGCACGGCGGCGTTCTCGTATTCGGCCACGGTCGGGGGATCGGGAAAGGAAACCCGTACGTCATGGGCCGTGTTCCGGCCGAAATTCCGGAGCACGAGCTCGATGACGTGTTGCGCACCGGGAATTCTCTGGAAAGAGACCTGGGTTCCGCGGGTGTCGCTCAGCCGCCCGTCAGCATGCGCCACTGCTCGAGATTGGAGGCCCGGTACACGTAGTTGGAGCGCTTGACCTCCGACAGCGACGCGCTCGGGTCGGCGGAGTACCAGTGCCCGGGAAACACCGTCGGATCCCCGGGCAGCGTGGCGAGCCGCTGCAGGCTGCGGTACATCTCGTCGGAGTCCCCCCCGGGGAAGTCGGTGCGACCGCACCCGTCCAGGAACAACGTGTCGCCGGCGACCAGGCGGCCGTCGAGCAGGAAGCACTGGCTGCCCGGCGTGTGTCCCGGGGTGTGCAGCAACTCGATCTCGATATCGCCGACGGTGACCTTGTCGTGGTTCTCGTGGGTGGTCAACTCGCTCATGCCGATCCCGGTGACGCGTGAAACCCACAGTGCCTCATGGGCATTCACGTGCACCGGTACCGCCGTCCGTTCCAGCAGCTCGGCCAGGCCCTTCAGCTCGAACCCCATCATCGCCCCGCCCACGTGGTCGGGGTGATGGTGGGTGACCAGTACCCCGGACAGGTGCATGCCGTCGGCCTCGAGCGCGTCGGCCAGGTCGCCGGCGGCGTAGGCCGGGTCGACCACCACACAGTCACCGGTTTCGCGATCGCCGATCAGATAGGCGAAATTGCGCATTTGCGTCGCGACCATGTCCCCGGCGGCGAAGTCGCGACCGGAGAGCAGCTGCCGGAAGTAAAGACGGTCTTGTGACACCCCAACAGACTAGCCGTGATTTTTCGCTGAAATCGGTGTGACACGGGTCCCTTCTGGGTATCGGCCAACGCCACGTTGACCTGGGCCGACAGCCCGGTCGGGTCGGCCAGCCCGCGCACCATGCGCCACCCCGGCGTGCGACACGACGCCTTGGCCGTCCGCCGATACCGTTACCCGTGAAACCGCTGCGCCTTTGTTCGCCGGGAAAGTGCCCCCCGCTGGCATGATGGGCCGTCGAGAAGTCTCATTATTCCTTGCGGGACAGGCGCTTTTGCTAATCTAGCACCGTGTTTCCCCGAGTTGCAGGAAAGGCCCAGGGTAGCACGTCCGGATCGGGGACCTTGAGCAACGGTGATGGGGACCAAAGACCCTGCGATTTGGGCCGGTAACCGGGCATTCTCGGAGGCGTGAACACACGGATCGTCATTCTCGGTGCCGGAACGGGCGGCACGTTGATCGCAAACCGGTTGCGGCGCAAGCTTTCTGACGCCGATATTACCATCGTGGATCGCGACGACGCGCACGTCTATCAACCCGGGTTGCTGTTTGTGCCGTTCGGGCTGATCCGACCTGAGGAGATCGTGAAATCCCGTAAACGCCAACTACGTTCCGGGATCCACTACGTTCAGAGCGATATCGACCGCGTCGACGTCGACGGCGACCGGGTTCACCTCACCGACGGCACCGTGCTGGACTACGACGTGCTGGTCATCGCGACCGGTAGCAGGCTGCTGCCCGAAGAGACCGAGGGCATGACCGGGCCCGGCTGGATGCGCAACATCTTCCCGTTCTACAACCTCGAAGGCGCTTCGGCGCTGCAACCCGCGATGTCGGCCTTCGACCACGGCCGGCTCGCGGTGAGCATCGTCGACATGCCGATCAAATGCCCGGTCGCGCCGCTGGAATTCTGCTTCCTCGCCGACTGGTACTTCCGTCGCCGCGGCATTCGGGATCGGGTCGAGCTGGTCTACGTGACGCCGCTGGACGGCGCGTTCACCAAGCCGGTGGCCGCCCGTGAACTCGGCAGCCTACTCCAGCGCAAAGGCATCGAGCTGGTGACCGAGTTCAATATCGGACAGGTCGACGGCGACGCGGGCCGACTGATCTCCTACGACGAGCGCACGGTCCCCTTTGACCTCGCGGTCGTGATTCCGCTGCAGGGCGGGGCCGACTTCGTCGGCCGCTCACCCGGCCTCGGCGACGAGTTGAACTTTGTGCTGACCGACCAGCGCACCCTGCAGTCGACGGTGCGGCCGAACATCTTCGCGATCGGCGACGCGACCAACGTTCCGACGTCAAAGGCGGGGTCGGTCACTCATTTCGAGGGCGATGTGCTTACCCACAACATCGTGCAGTTCCTCGCCGGCCGGCCGCTGGACGAGCATTTCGACGGTCACGCGAACTGCTTCATCGAAAGCGGAGACCGCAAGGCGCTGCTCATCGACTTCGACTACGACACCCAGCCGCTTCCCGGACATTTCCCGTTGGGCGTGGGGCTGCCGCTGCTTCGCGAATCCAGGCTCAACCACCTGGGAAAGCTGGCGTTTCGCTGGCTGTACTGGAATGTACTGCTGCCCGGCCGCGACATTCCCGGCATCGCCAGCCGGATGCCGCGCGCCGGCAAGCGATTCGAAACCGTTTCACGATAAAGAGCCGTTCCACGGTAAAGAGCCGTTCCACGATAAGAGCCGTTCCACGGTAAAGAGGAGGACGTGAATGACGACGAAGGTTTACGCGGGCACCGAGGTGACCGTGAACGACGAGGGGTTCTTCATTGATCCCAAGCAATGGAATGCGGACATGGCTCCCGAGATCGCCCAGGAATGGGGCGTCCCGACGCTCACCGACCAGCACTGGCAGGTCGTCAAACAGATGCGCCATGAATACGAGCAGACCGGCAGCGGACCATCGGTGCGCGCGCTCAGCAAAAGCTCCGGCGTCGGCATCAAGGAGCTTTACCAGCTGTTCCCGAAGGGGCCGGCAAAGGTGGCCGCGAGAATCGCCGGTATTCCCAAGCCCGTCGGTTGCATTTAAACCCATCGGCGAGATCCTATCGACTGCGTGTAAAGAGGACGGTGCATCACATGGACGACCAAATCGAAAAAGTCTCGATTATCATTTCCCAGGGTTCCCTGGAGGGTATTTATCCGGGTTTGATCATGGCGAACGGCGCCCGGGCCGAAGGTATGGATGCGAACTTGTTCTTCACGTTCTTCGGCTTGGATGCCATCCACAAGAACCGGCAGAAGCACATCAAGCTCGCTTCCGTCGGCAATCCTGGCCTGCACGTCCCCACCTGGATCGGTGGGCTGCCGGGGATGGCCGGGTTCATGACGCGCCAGATGGAGAACCGGATGGCCAAGCTTGACATCCCGTCGGTGCCCGAATTCATCGAGATGATCAGCGACACCGGAGCCGGCCTGTATGGCTGCAAAGCGTCGGTGGACCTCTTCGGTTTCGGCCCGGAAGACTTCGTCGACCAGGTCAAAGACCAGATCATCACGGTCGGGGACTTCTACCAATTGGCCGCGGGCGGTCAGATCATCTTCACGTAGCCGGTTCACTCAGCCGCGGCTGGACAGGGCACCGGTAGGCGCAATCGCACCAGACCGGTGCGGGCGCGGTCCCGCAGGGACGAAAATGAACGGTCCCGCAGGGACGAAAATGAAAAAGTCGCTCTCACCACGGGTCCACCGTTGCGGGTGCGGCATCACCGAAGATCGCGCCCTGTTTTGGGCCTACCTCGCACTACACGTCCGAAGCCAGGGCTGGCTGCATCGTCAGGTCGCCGACGCGCTGCCGCCACGGCGCGGTGCCGGGCTTGACCACCAGGGGTCGTCTACGCCCGGCCAGCCGGTCACCGCGACACCGATCGCTGCCACGTCCGTGTCCGCCGCGGAGAACGGGACCGGGGCTTCGGCCGCACTGCGCCGAGCACCGACGTGCGTCAGCACCCGCGCCGCGCCGCGCGGACGCCCTCGATCGTCGATTGCGCGCGTGCGCACTGGGTATCGTTGGCGCATGAAAAAAAAGGTCGAGATCGTGATCGACACCGACCTGGTCGACGAGGCGATTCGTCGGTACGGCCTGGCCGACGCGCGCGAAGCCGTCCACCTCGCGCTGCGGACCCTGCTCAACTCCGGCGACAACGGGGAGCACGAACCATCCGACGACGAGTACGACGAGTTCAGCGACCTCAGCGCGTGGGAACCCCGCCGCGGCGAGAATCGGGGGTGATCCTCTGGTCGGCCGGTCCTTCCCCCCTGGGGAGGGCTCGCGGCGCGGCCATGGATTGGGCACGTGGTTTGGTGAGGTCGCGAGCCGGGTTGTACCCTCTTTTAGGCCCGCGGCACCACCGGTCGAATCGGGCGAGCGGCCCCCTTAGCTCAGTCGGCAGAGCGTTTCCATGGTAAGGAAAAGGTCAACGGTTCGATTCCGTTAGGGGGCTCGGCGGACGCCGGGCAGGCAGGCGGCGTGCAGAGGCGATGTAGCTCAGTCGGTTAGAGCGAACGACTCATAATCGTTAGGTCGCCGGTTCGAGTCCGGCCATCGCTACAACACAACAATTGCGAAAGAGAACGGGACATGGCTTCCAGCACCGATGTACGGCCGAAGATCACCTTGGCGTGTGAGGTGTGCAAGCACCGCAACTACATCACCAAGAAGAACCGCCGTAACGACCCCGACCGGTTGGAGCTGAAGAAGTTCTGCCCCAATTGCGGCAAGCACCAGGCGCACCGCGAGACGCGCTAGCACCGATGGTGCGAGTGGTTATCCAGATCACCAGGTAGGTTTTACAGCCGTGTCGTTGACGACCATCGTCGGGATGCACTACCGCTATCCCGACTGCTACGAGGTGGAACGCGAGAAGATCCGCGAGTACGCGGTCGCGGTGCATAACGACGACGAGTCGTTTTTCGAGGACAAGGCGGCGGCCGAGCTCGGATATACCGGTCTGCTGGCGCCGCTGACGTTCATCAGCGTGTTCGGCTACCGGGCGCAGTCGGCGTTCTTCGAGCATGCCAACATCGCGGTCACCGACCAGCAGATCGTCCAGGTCGACCAGGTGCTGAATTTCGGAAAGCCGATCGTGGTGGGCGACCGGCTGTATTGCGACGTCTACGTGGATTCGGTGCGCGAGGCGCACGGCACTCAGATCATCGTGACGAAGAACATCATCACCAACGAAGACGGCGAGATCGTTCAGGAGACCTACACGACCCTGGCGGGCCGTGCCGGCGAAAACGGAGAAGAGGGATTTTCCAATGCCACTGCGTGAGTTCAGCACGGTAAAGGTGGGCGACCGGCTTCCCGAGAAGACCTACCCGCTGACGCGCCAGGACCTGGTGAATTATGCGGGGGTCTCCGGCGACTTGAACCCGATCCACTGGGACGACGAGATCGCCAAGGTCGTCGGGCTGGACACCGTCATCGCGCACGGGATGCTGACCATGGGCATCGGCGGGGGTTACGTCACCTCCTGGGTCGGCGACCCGGGCGCGGTCACCGAGTACAACGTGCGGTTCACCGCCGTGGTGCCGGTGCCCAACGACGGCAAGGGCGCCGAGCTGGTGTTCAGCGGGAGGGTCAAGTCGGTCGATCCCGAGAGCAAGTTGGTGACCATCGCCCTCACGGCCACCGCCGGGGGCAAGAAGATCTTCGGCCGGGCCATCGCGTCGGCCAAACTGGCGTAGTTGATGGCGCTCAAGGTCGACATCCGCGGCATGGTGTGGCGGTATCCGGACTACTTCGTGGTGGGCCGCGAGCAGGTCCGGGGGTTCGCGCGCGCGATCAAGTGCACCGATCCGGCCAGCTTCTACGAGGAGGAGGCGGCCGAGCTGGGCTACGACAACATCGTCGCACCGCTGACTTTCGTGTCGATCCTGGCCAAGCTCGTCCAGGACGATTTCTTCCGAAATGTCGATGTGGGCCTGGCGACCATGCAGATCGTCCAGGTGGATCAGAAGTTCGTCTACCGCAAGCCGGTGCGCGTCGGCGACAAGCTCTTCGCCAGGATGGACATTCATTCGGTGGTCGAGCGCTTCGGCGCCGACATCGTCGTCACGAAGAACACCTGCACCAACGAGGACGGCGACGTGATCCTGGAGGCCTATACCACCCTCATGGGACACGAGGGTGACAACTCGATCCAGCTGAAGTGGGACGCG
The DNA here is from genome assembly GCF_007714205.1 of Mycobacterium helveticum. GTDB lineage: Bacteria > Actinomycetota > Actinomycetes > Mycobacteriales > Mycobacteriaceae > Mycobacterium > Mycobacterium helveticum. The sequence continues at coordinate 24,197 of NZ_VMQU01000083.1, forward strand.
GAATCCGGACAGGTCGTCAGAACTGCGTGATTAGTAACTGACTCCTACGCCGAGGTACACTCGGACCTCGGGGTTTTCCCAGCATCAGCGCGTCTCCCACGAATTGGACGAGCGGAAGCGCGCGCCGTGCAAGCCCCGACGGACAGGGTTGGACGGGGCCGGAGGTGGATCTGTCCTGCCAACCGCGAAGGGGCGTAGCTCAACTGGCAGAGCAGCGGTCTCCAAAACCGCAGGTTGCAGGTTCAAGTCCTGTCGCCCCTGCTGACGGCGCACGTCCGGCGACGATGCGGGCCGGGATGGCCTGAGGAGGACCCGGACCGGACCGTAGGTATGGTGCCATGGTGGACACTGGGAGTGCGCCTCATCACAACGGGACGGCCCGCGGATTAGCTATCGGACAAAGGAGCATGCGGTGAGCGACGAGAAGGACGTTGCCGATGACGCCGCACGCGACGGCGGCGAATCGGGGGAAAGCCGCGGAAGCGGCGGTCGGACGGCGGTGGCCACCCAGGCCGCGGCGCGCCCGCAACGACCCACGGGTAAACGGTCCCGGCAGCGGGCGGAGGACGCGGCAGGCGCTGCCCGCGACGAGTCGTCGGCCGAGCCGGGTAAGGACAAGGGCAAGGACAAGAAGGTCCCCAAGGGCGGGGCCGGCAAGGCACGGAAGACGACGCAAGCCGGCAGTTCCGCCAACCCCTTCGTGTTCGTCTACAACTACCTCAAGCAGGTCGTTGCGGAGATGCGGAAGGTGATTTGGCCGAACCGCAAGCAGATGCTGACCTACACCTCGGTGGTGCTGGTGTTTCTCGCCTTCATGGTGGCGCTGGTGGGGCTTGCGGACTTCGGCCTGACCAAGCTCGTGCTGCTGGTGTTCGGCTGAGCTTTCGAGACTGATAGGAAGGACTGAAAACCGTGAGTACCTTCGACGGTGACACGTCCGCGGGTGAAGCGGTCGACGTGGAGGAGCGCGAAGAGCGCGCCGGGGAGCCCCAGGCTCTGGAGGCCCCCGACGCCGCCGACGCCCCCGACG
>NZ_VMQU01000084.1 GCF_007714205.1 Mycobacterium helveticum
GAACCACGAAGTCATCGGCGTAGCGCACCAGGCGATACGTCGCGCCTCCGCGCTGGCGGTGGCTCCTGCGGGACGACCCGCCCCGGTGGGCCGCCCATTGGGCATCGAAGTGGTCATCGATGACCGACAGGGCGATATTGGCCAGCAGCGGCGAGAGGATGCCGCCCTGGGGAGTTCCGGTGTAGGTGTCATGTGTGTCGCCGTCAGTGTCGAGCACTCCGGCCTTCAGGAATGCCTTCACCAATCCCAGGGTGCGTTTATCGCCGATTCGGCCGCGTACCCGCTGCAGCAGGGCATTGTGGTCGATTTCGTCGAAACACGCTGCGATGTCGGCTTCGAATACCCACTCATAACCACGGTGAGCGAACATCCGAATGTCCTCGATCGCGTCCTGGGCCCGTCGCCCCGGCCGGAATCCGTAACTGGAATCGGAGAAATCCGATTCGAATATCGGTTCCAGCACCAGCTTCAGCGACGCCTGCACCACCCGATCGGCCACGGTCGGGATACCTAGCTTGCGGACCTTGCCGCTGGCTTTGGGTATCTCGACGCGCCGCACCGGTACCGGCCGAAAAGCGCCGGAACGCAACGCTTCCCGCAACTGTTCGAGGAACCCGGCGACACCGTCGGCGCTAGCCTCGATGCCCCGCGCGGTGCGTTGATCGATCCCCGCACTGCGGGCACCGGTATTCTCCCGGACCCGTGTCCACGCCACCGCGAGGAAACACGGATCCGCCACGAGGTTAAACAGATCATCAAACCGACGACCACGATCAGCCGTCGCCCAGCAGTGCAGTTTGGTCTGCATCCTCAGTACCCGCTGAGCCGCCACGGACGGCAACTCCAGCGCGGCACCGATATTCATCGGCGCATCTTCTGACATTGCACTCTCCTGTTCTGCTGTCCTACTGCCGCCCTTCCCGATGTGACCGGCTTTCCCGGCCTCGCAGTACTACGGCGGCTCCGCCCCATCCCGGTGCCCTCGGTGGGCATCGACACCTACCCGCCGCACCCCTGGCCGGGATGCGGGAAGGGAAGCACCCGAATGGTTCCCGTGTTCACGCGTATCCGATTGGTGAGGCCGGCACCCAGCTTTGCCCCGATGACCCCGGCAGGTACGCCACAGACAATTCCCCACCGGCAGCTGCCCGCCCCTGGTTGAGACGAACAGCGGACGCGTCCGATACATCACTTCCGCGTGCGCCACAACACCGGTCCGATATCCGCCAGGTTTGCAGACCGGTTCCACCTAACGAGGGTTCCGACACTGGTTCCTCACGTATGCCCTCTCACCTTGCTCACCACGCGCCGCCTCATCTGGCAGTACTGACACGCCGTGGCTTTGTCAGGGCCGCTTGCCGCCGAATCCCTCTCGATCCCTGCAGAATTCAGCTGCCCTCAGCTTTCATCCGGCCGCTGTGACGGCCGAACATCGGAGGTCTCTCACCTCCGATCGGAATACACGCGCCTCACGGCGCACGTGCCGGATGTGGTGGGCGTGCAGGCCGCGGGTGGCCCCGCAGCCGGGCACCGCGCAGCTGCGGTGGCGGTGCTCGAGGGCGCGGCGCAGCCGCCGGTTGATGGTGCGGGTGGTGCGGCCCGCGCCGAGGAGCCGGCCGTCGCGTTCAAACCACACCTCGCAGGTGGCATCACAGCTCAGGTACCGGCGTTCGGCGTCGGTGAGCGCCGGACCCAGGTGCAGCGCGCCCGCCCCCTGGGCCATATCGAGGTGGAGCACCACGGTGGTGTGCTGCCCGTGCGGGCGCCGGGCCGCCTCGGCGTCCCAGCCGGCCTCGACCAGACGCACAAACGCCTCCAGGGTGCCCGGCATCGGCGGGGCGGCGTGCGGGGCGCCCGCGCCGCCCTGGGCGCGGTCGTGTTTCCACTCGGCGATCAACGCGTCCCGGTGGGCGGCCAGCGCGGCCTCGAACTTGGCCGCCTCGGGATGCCCCAACCGGATCCGCCAACAGCTGAACTGCTCATCGGAGGTCTTGGTGATCGAGGGCGCCGGCCCGGGCCGCGGGCCGGGGTCGGGTCGCGGTTCGAGACCGACCGCGGTGCGCAACTGGCTGACCGTGGCGTGACGCGCCAACCCCGCGTAGTGCTCATCGGAGCCCGCCCCGGCGCGCGCGGCGATCACCCCGACCTGATCCAGCGACAACCGGCCCTCCCGCAGGCCCTGGGCGCAGCGCGGAAACTCCTGCACCCGGCGCGCCACCGCGGTCAACGTGTGGGCGTTGGTCGAGGACACACCGAGTTTCCAGGCCACCAACGCCGCCACCGACCGCGCCCCGGTGGACCCGCACAACTCCTCGCGCTCGATCTCGGCGACGATGTCCACCAGGCGCCCGTCGATGGCGTTGCGCTGACCCGCCAACTCCGCCAACTCCGCCAACTCCTCAAACAACACCTCCAGGCGCTGGTCAGCACCCCTCACCCCAGAACCCAACAACGCGCTCACCGACATAACCCCATCATCACAGCAAGCACCGACAAGTCCCGGACACCCAATCCACCCCCGGGCGCGACCAAGGCGGTCGTCACGATGCGCGGTCCAGCCACCCACGCATCAGCGCCCGCTCGGCAGGACTGGGGACGGCCAGTGCGTCGTCGTCGGCCCGGACGCGCAGTGCGGCCGCCGCGTACTTCGTGCGCAGGGTTCCCGACGCCGTTGAGGATTGCGGCGGCCAGCGCGCGCCAGCCGGCCTCCGCAAGCTCCAGTCCCCACCGCATCGCGTCGCGCGGCACGTCAGTGAAGCAGGGGGAGTGCTCAGTTTGGTTCGATTCGCGCCACGTGATCCTAGGCGGCGGCGAGCCGTTGTCGTTCGCAAGGCCATGCGCTGTCGTCGGTGCCGCGTGCGGTGCGCAGCCAGGCCAGGGTGGCGTGCCGGACAATCGCGACGCGCTCCGGGCTCTCATCGGTCGGTCGCGCCCGGGCTGAGCCGGTAGCCGTCGATGAACCAGTCCGGCCCGCGCACACCGAGTGGGGTCTGGTCGTGGTCGCCGGCAACCACCAAGCTCGGCGTTGTCAGAGCCGCGAAATCGGATCCGCGCAGCGGCTGTCGCACTGGCTGTCAGGAGTCGGCGATCTCGGCGAACAGTGCTGCGGCGCGAGCGATGATCGCGCGGTCTTCGGCGCCCAGGGCGTCGAGCCGTTCGTCGAGCCAGGCGTTGCGCTGCGCCTTGGCGGCGCGGGCAATTTCGTCGCCGTCCGCGGTAGCGCTGAAGAGTACTTTTCGCCGGTCTTTCGGGTCGCGGGAGCGTACGGCGTAGCCGGCCGAGGTGAGGCGATTCACGGTCTGGCTCATCGAGGCCGGGGAGACGCGGTCGTACTCGCTGAGTTCGGTGAGGGTTTGCGGCCCGTGCTTGTGCAGGTGGGTGAGCACGGCAAGCGCCGCGTCGCCGAGACTGCCCTCGAGGCGCTCGCTGCGGAAGCGGCGGTAGAGGCGCCCGACGGCGGAGCGCACCTGCGCGCCCAGGTCGGCCTCGTCGGGCCCGGTGGTTGCGTTCGTCTCCATTGCTCATTAATATACCTAAAGAGTACTTCATATACCTAAACAAATCTCCCTGATGCGTCCGCAATCCCGTGTGATGTCCGAGGACGCTCGCGGCAAGCCGTCTGTAAGCCCTTCCCGCCTCGACCGAGGAGTCGAAATCTTGCCCACAAACCCCCTGGGAGTGGCACTGCGCAACCGGCGCGCCGGCCAGCACGCGCTCTTGTGGGCCCGCCCCGGCCTGAACGCTCCGGAGAACTTCACACTGACCAGTCCCGCCTTCGAGCATGGTGCGCCGATACCGGACAAGCACCGAGGCCGGCTGTTCGGCGCGAACATCTCGCCCGCGCTTCACTGGACGCAGCCGCCGCCCGGCACCGTCGAGTTGGCGCTCGTCGTCCAAGATCCCGACGTCCCTGTCGGCAAGCCGGCCACCCACGCGCTCACCGTGGGCGTCGACCCGTCGCTGCGCGGCATCCCGGAGAACGGCCTGGCCAACCCCAGCCCGATACCGGGCATCCGGCACGGCAAGGGTGCGCTCGGTCGCCGCGGCTGGGCCGGTCCCCTGCCGATGCGGTCACACGGACCCCACATCTACGTATTCCAGCTCTTCGCCCTCGACCAGCCCTGCGGGCTGGCGGCCGGCTTCACCGTTGAGCAGGCCGCTGCCGTCATCGCGGGTCACGCCCTCGGGCGCGCCCGACTCGACGGGACACACGAAATCCGCTGACCCAGCACGGCCCCATGGCCGTTGCGGGCCAACACATTCCACAAGGAGCACCTATGACTGCCAACAGACATGACGGGGACACCTGGGATTTGGCCTCCAGCGTCGGCGCGACCGCGACGATGGTCGCGGTGGCCCGGGCCCGCGCGACCCGCGCCGATCACGGGCTCGTCAACGACCCGTTTGCCGAACCGCTCGTCCGGGCGGTAGGGGTGGACCTGCTGACCCGGCTGGCGACCGGCGAACTGAACCCCGACGACTTGACCGACGCGCCCGACGGCCCAACAGCGTCCACCGAATCCGCCGGGCTGGCCCACAACATCGACCAGGTGTTGATCGACGCCGCCACCGTGCGCACCAAGTTCTACGACGAGTTCTTCCTGGACGCGACGAACGCGGGCGTCGGGCAGGTCGTAATCCTGGCCGCGGGGCTGGATTCCCGCGCCTACCGCCTGGCGTGGCCCACCGGGACCGCGGTCTACGAGGTCGACCAGCCACGGGTCATCGAATTCAAAACCCGCACACTGGCCGAGCTGGGCGCCACACCCACCGCCGAGCGTCGTGCGGTTGCGGTCGATCTGCGCGACGACTGGCCCACCGCACTGCGCACCGCCGGGTTCGACCCCGCCCGGCCGACCGCGTGGAGCGCCGAGGGCCTGCTGGGCTATCTGCCGCCGGAAGCCCAGGATCGACTGCTGGACACCGTCACCGAACTCAGCGCGCCCGGCAGCCGGCTCGCCACCGAGAGCACCCCCAACCCGCAGCCGGGCGACGCAGACAAGATGGAAGACAAGATGAAAGAACACATGCGCCGCATCTCCGAACGCTGGGGCGCCCACAGTTTCGATCCCGACATGGCCGCCCTCGTCTACTTCGGTGAACGCAACGAAGCCGCCCCGTACCTGAGCGAACGCGGCTGGGCGCTCAACGGTGCCAGCATCCGAGAGCTGTTCGCGGCCAACGGGCTTGCACCCATAGCGGACGACGACATCGGCCTGGGCGACACGCTGTTCGTCAGCGGGACCCTCGAGAGGGCCACGACGTGAGCCGTCAGTTCAGGGCGGCCAGCGCCGTCGCCGGGTCGTAACCGGTGAACCCGTCGAGGGCGCCGTTGCGCAGGCGGTTCACCCAGCCCGGGTCGGCGAGCAGCGCGCGCCCGATGGCCGCGATGTCGAACTCACCGGCGTCGAACTGCTCGACCAGGCGGTCCACCGGCGCGGGCCGGATCACCTGGCCCCGCTTCTCGCTGCGGAACTGCGTTTCCAACCCCACGGAACCGACGGCGATCACCGGCAGCCCGGTGACCTTCTTGGCCCACCCGGCAAGGCTCAACTCGCCGTCGTAGCCGGGGAACGCGGGCAGGTAATGCCTGCGGGTCGAGGGGTGGAGCATGTCCACCCCCGCCTCGGCCAGCGGGCAGAGCAACTCCTGCAACTGGGTAGGGTCGTCGGCGATCGTGGCCGTGTAGTCGGTGCCCTTCCACTGCGAGAAGCGGAAGACGATCGGATAGTCCGGGCCGACCGCGGCGCGGACCGCGGCAACCACCTCGGCCGGGAAGCGGGTGCGCGCGGACAGCGATCCGCCGTACCCGTCGGTCCGCAGATTGGTTCGCTCCCAGAAGAATTCGTCCAGCAGGTAGCCGTGGGCGCCGTGGATCTCGACGGCGTCGAAGCCGAGGTCCCGCGCGGTGACGGCGCCCTCGGCGTACAGTTGCGCGACCCGCGGCAGCTCGTCGGTTTCGAGTGCGCGGCCCTTCGGCCGGCCGAGCCCGTCGACGCCCGACGGGCTGACCGGGACAACGCCGTCGACGTCGTCGCGCTGGGCGCCCTGGTGCCACAGCTGGGCGGCGATCGTGGCGCCCTCGCCGTGGACGGCGTCCACGACGCGCCGCCACCCGGCCAGGACGTCGTCGCCGGCGATCGTCGGGACGGCGTACGGGTAGCCCGCGGCCGGGTCGGGCAACCGGATTCCCTCGGTGATGATCAGACCGACGCCGCCGGCGGCGCGGCGCCGGTAATACTCGGCGACGTCGGCGCCCGGAATTCCGCCCGGCGAGGCCTGCCGGGTCATCGGCGCCATCGCGAACCGGTTCGGCACGGTCAGCGAGCGTACGGTCAACGGCTGAAAAAGCTCATGTTGCGCCACGAACCGCTCCAACGCGTCCCTGTGCCCGCCTATTCCGGCGCCGGGCGACCGACCGTCACCGGTTGACGCCGCCGCGGGGGACGGGTTCGCACCAGCGTCGGCCACCAGAACCACGGGCCCAGGAGCCTGACGATGCACGGCACGACGAACGACCGCACGATCAGCGTGTCGAGCAGCAGGCCGATGCACACGGTGGACCCCAACTGCCCGATCGTTCGCAAATCGCTGGTGAGCATCGCCAGCATGGTGAACGCGAACACCAGGCCCGCCGACGTGACCACACCTCCGGTGCTGCCGAGAGCGCGGATCAGACCGGTGTGCAACCCGGCGCCGATCTCTTCTTTGATTCGGACGATCAGCAGCAGGTTGTAGTCCGAGCCCACCGCCACCAGGATGATGAACGTGAGCGGCAACACCAGCCAGTGCAGGTGCAGACCGATGAGGTGCTGCCAGACGAGTATGGACAGTCCGAATGCCCCGGCGTAGGAGAACGCCACCGTGCCGGGAATGACCAAGGCCGCCACCAGGCTTCGGGTGAGGAACATCATGATCAAAAAGATCAGGATGAACGCGGCGATCGCCGCGATCATCAGATCGGATGTGGCGTATTCCTTGATGTCCTTGTCGTTGGACCCCGAACCGCCGATGTAGATGCGCGCGCCGGCCAACGAGGTCTCTTTGAGGATCGTGGTGATGGCCGTCGGGAACTTCTCGACATGTTGCACGCCTTCGGGGCCCATCGCGTTGCCCTCGTGGGTGACGATGAACCGGGCGGCTTTTCCGTCCGGTGACATCATCAGCTTGATACCGGTTTTGACGTCCTCGTTGTCGAACCCTTCGTGGGGGATGTAGAAGTAGTCGTCGCTGCGCGACTTGTCGAAGTCGTTGCCGACGTTGATCGAGTCATCGAATGTCTGCGCGGTTTGCAGGGCTTGCAGATCGGCGGACCCGTAGCTGTTGACCAACTTGGCCCGGAGCGCCTCGGTGTCGTCGGCTGTGGCTTTGAGCTGGGCGATGATCTGCGGGAAGGCCTTGTCGACCTCTTCGAGGGAGACTTTGGCGTTCCCGATGTCTTCGGCCAGCTTGTCGATGTTGTCGAGTGCTTCGAACAGCGATCTGAACGTCCAGCAAATGGGAATGTCGAAACAGTGCCGCTCCCAATAGAAGTAGCTCTTGACCGGTCGGAAGAAGTCGTCGACGTTGGAGGTTTCCTGATTCAACTCGTCGCTGATCCTTTGCAGATCCTCGACGGTGAGCACCGTTTGGTGCAGTTCGTCGGACACCCTCTGGAAGAACCCGATCTCCTTGCGCAGGACTTCCACGGAGTGCGCCTGGATATCCGCCTGTTGATCGGTGTTGGAGTTCTGTTCGATGTTGAACGGGAGCTGTTGACCGTTGCCGCTGCCCTGTGTGGTGAACAGGTAAGGAATGCTCGCGTGCTCGAGGGGCCGGCCCAAAGGCCTGGTGATGCTCTGCACCATCGCCACACCGGGAAGGCGGATGAGCGCTTTGGCCACCCGGTCCAGTGAGATGAAATCGGCAGAGTTGCGCATGTCGTGGTCGGTCTCGACCATCAGCATCTCGGAGAACAATTTGCTCTTCGGGAAATGCCGATCGGCGGCGGCGAAGCCGAGGTTGGCCGGGGAATTGTGCGGCTGGTATTGGCGATCGTCGTAGTTCTGCCGGTAGGTCGGCACGAAGATCGCCCCGATCATGACGACGGCCGAACTGGCCGCCAGGATCGGCACCGGCCAGCGCACCACGCTCGCGGCGATGCGCCGATACAGGTGTGCCTTCACCTTGTGTTTGGGATCGAACAGCCCGAGCAGGCTTCCCACGGTCAACAGGGCCGGGCCCAGCGTCATCGCCGCCGTGATGGTGAACAGCATCGTGATCGCCACTGCCGGACCCATGGTGTGGAAGTAGTTCAGCCGTGCGAAAGTCAGGCAATAGGACGCGCCCGCGATCGTCAGCCCCGAGCCGATGATGATTGGTGCCACGCTCCGGTACGCGGTGTAGAAGGCGTCCTCCCGGCTTTCGCCGGCTTGCCGTGCCTCGTGATAGCGGCCCATCAAGAAGATGCCGTAGTCCGTTCCCGCGCCCAGCGTCAGTGCGACGACGATGTTCACCGCGAACGACGAGAGTTCGATGTACCCCAGGTGGCCCAGGGTGGCGGTAATCCCTTTGGCGACCAACATTTCGATCAGGACTCCCAGCAAGGGCACCAAGAGCACGGAGGGGGCCCGGTACACCAGCAGCAGCATCACCACGATGAGGATGATCGTGACGATCGTGATGTTGTTCAGGCTGTTGTTCGCAATGCTGACCGTGTCGGAGGCCAGGGGAGCCGCGCCGCTGACGTAGACCTTGAGGCCCGGCGGCGGGGTGTCTTTGGCGACGATGTCGCGCACGGCGGCCACGGACTGGTTGGATTCGATCTGGCCGATGTCACCGGCCAGACGCAACAGCACGTAGGCGGCCTTGCCGTCGAGGCTCTGCGCCCCGGCTGCGGTGAACGGTTTGCCCCAGAGGTTCATCACGTATTGCACGTGCTGTTTGTCGCCCTCGAGGCGGCGCATCAGCCCGTCGTAGTACTCGTGGTCGGCAACGGCCAGCGGCCGGTTGGCCTCGAACACGATCATGGTCAGGTTCGTCGAGTTGGATTCGTGGAATTTTTCGCCGATGTGCAGCAGGGCTCGCTGGGAGGGTGCGTAGTGCGGCACCATCGGTCCGGCGAGTTCTTCTGCGACGCGTTCCACTTGGGGCATAAAGGTGTTCGTCGTGACCGCGACAAGACCCCAAAAGAGGATGATCGGTATCGCGAAGGCACGCACCAGTCGCGGGATGAGGGGCCGTTTGACGGGGGCGTCGTCCAAGCGGTGCTCACTCATGCCGATTTCACCCGGCATTCGACGTCCGCGTCCTGATGGTGACTGACCTGTTCATCGCGCACCACGCCGTCCACCAGCATCCGGCAGCCGACGTGAACGCCGTGAACGTGCACCGAGACACTGCCGGACACCACCGTGAGCGTCGTTGTCTCCGTGTGCGACCACGGCAACGTCGTGACATCGACCGGGTGGGGATGTCCGTCGATGTCGATGTAGACGAGTTCTCCGCCCGTCCCGGCGGATCCGAACACCTCATAGGTGAGCCGTTTGGGGTTGAACTCCTCGGGCGCCTGCGGCCCGTTGACGGTGATGACCGGCGGCGGAGCGGAGAACTGATGCACCTTCCACATGCCCAGCGCGCCCACACCGATCGCGACCACGGCGACCAGCGGCATCCACGCCCGCGCCAGGACGGTCCTGCCGACTGACGAACGCGGCTTCACTCGACCACCTTTCGGGCTACCGCGCCGGGCCGCGCCTGCTCGCCTCGCCCGCGGCGTCCTGCCGGGCCGGCAAGACCCACCCATGTATCAGACAGATTTACCTAGAGGGTGTAGGGACACTATCAGTTTGTGGACGTTAGCGTCTACTGCAGGCGCCTCTGCAGCCGCGCGCTGGCGCGCAGCCGGATGGCGAGGTTCGTGGAGGTGAGCATCGGGATCACCCCGAGGAATGTCCGTTCGGAGGGCGTGGCCCCATGCAGGTGTTCGAGGCTGCCGAACACGTAGAAGCAGCCCAGCATGAACAGCGTGGCGGGGATGCAGAGGGCCATCAGGGAGCCGCGGTCGGCGACGATCTGCTTGGCATAGTCCAGCTCCTCCCGCGACATCGGCTCGCGCTTGCGCACCTTGTCCAACACCGCTTTGGCGCTGCCGATCTCCTCGCTGATCGGCAACGTCGTCCGGGCGCCCAGCCGCTTGACGAACACGGTGGCAACCGAGGCGAACACCAGCACCAGTGTCAGGGAGATCAGTGTGAGACCAGCCCATAAACCCACATTCATCGGTCACTCCTTTGCTTGGCCATCCGTCGAGCGGGGTAACGGTTCGGGCACGGTTGGGTCATCCCGTGTCACGTCGTACGGTACCGCGGCTGCGGTGGTTGACAATGCGGGACATGACGCAGTTGCGGGAGCCCGACGTTGGCGCGTGAATTCTCGCGGCAGACGTTTCTGCGGGCGGCCGCCGGAGCGCTGGCCGCGGGGACGGTGCTGGGCCCGGGTCGCGCCATGGCCGACCCGAAAACCTCGGGCTGGAGCGGCCTTTCGTCCGTCATCGGCGGCCAGGTGGTGCTGCCGGATCAGGGTTCCCAGTTCGCAACGGCCAAGCAGGTTTTCAACACCAACTACAACGACGCGATGCCTGCGGCGGTCGTCGTCCCGACCTCGGCCGCCGACGTGCAGAAGGCGATGGCCTTCGCCGCGGCGCACCACCTCAAGGTCGCCCCGCGCGGGGGCGGGCATTCCTATGTGGGGGCGTCGGCGGCCAACGGCACCATGGTGCTCGACCTGCGGCAGCTGCCCGGCGGCATCAACTACGACGCGGCCAGCGGGCACGTCACGGTGACGCCGGCGACCGGTCTGTATGCGATGCACGAGGCGCTGGCCGGGGCGGGCCGCGGTGTGCCGACGGGTACCTGCCCGACGGTCGGTGCCGCGGGCCACGCCCTGGGCGGCGGCCTGGGCGCCGATTCGCGGCACGCGGGCCTGCTGTGCGACCAGCTGACGTCGGCGTCGGTGGTGCTGCCCGGCGGCCAGGCGGTCACCGCGTCGGCCACCAACAACCCCGACCTGTTCTGGGGGTTGCGCGGCGGCGGTGGCGGCAACTTCGGGGCGGTCACCTCGCTGACCTTCGCCACGTTTCCCACCGGGGACGTGGACGCCGTGAACCTGAATTTCCCGCCGGAGTCGTTCGCGCAGGTTCTCCTCGGTTGGCAGAACTGGCTGCGCACCGCCGACCGGAACAGTTGGGCGCTGGCCGATGCCACCGTCGACCCGATGGGCACCCACTGCCGGATCCTCGCGACCTGCCCGGCCGGGTCGGGTGCCGGCGTGCAGCGCGCCATCGTCTCGGCCGTCGGGGTGCAACCGACCGGAATCGAGACCCACACGTTCAACCGCATGGAGCTGGTGCGGTACCTGGCCGTCGGGAACCTCAACCCGGCACCGCTGGGGTATGTCGGCGGATCCGACGTCCTGCCGCTCGTCAACGCGGGCGCCGCGCAGGGAATCGCTGCGGCGGTCAACGCCTTTCCCCGCGGGGCGGGTCGCATGCTGGCGATCATGCACGCCCTCGACGGCGCCCTGGCGACCGTGGCGCCGGGTGCCACGGCCTTTCCGTGGCGGCGCCAGTACGCGCTGGTGCAGTGGTACGTCGAAACGTCCGGGTCGCCGGCGGCGGCCACCGCCTGGCTCAACACGGCACACCAAGCGGTGCAACCGTATTCGGTCGGCGGCTACGTCAACTACCTCGAGTCCAACCAGCCGGCGTCGCGGTACTTCGGTTCGAATCTGTCGCGGCTCAGCGCCGTGCGCCAGAAGTACGATCCCGGCCGGGTCATGTTCTCCGGGTTGCCTGTCTGAGCGCCGGCGTCACGTTCGCGGGCCAAGGTGCCGGGCGGCGATCGCCTTCTTGTCGATCTTGCCGACGGGTGTCGTGGGCAGCGCCGCCATCTCGACCAGCATGTCCGGCCGCGCATGCGCGGCCACACCGCGACCGTCGAGGTAGGCGTTCAGCTCCGCCAGACCGATCGCCGGGCCATTGAAAACGACCGCGGCGCAGATCTTCTCGCCGAGCAATGGATCGGGCAGCGCAACGGCCGCGGCCGCGCACACCGCCGGGTGGCTCAGCAGCGGTTCCTCGATGTCCGCGGCGGCGATGGTCTCGCCGCCGCGGCAGATCACGTCTTTGACCCGTCCGGTGACCATGAGGTGGCCGTCGTCGACCAACCGGACCAGGTCGCCACTGCGGTAGAAGCCCTCGGGATCGAAGCAGCGCTCGTTGTCGCGCTCGGCACGCAAGTAGCCGTTGATCGTGTACGGCCCCCGCACCAGCAGTTCACCCTCGTCGCCGGGTGCCACCGGTTCGCCCGCGGCGTCGACGATGCGCAGTTCGTCGTCCGCGCACAGCGGCCGGCCCTGGGTGCGGTCGACGACATCGGGCGGATCGTCGAGCCGGGTGAAGTTCAGCAGTCCCTCGGCCATCCCGAACACCTGCTGCAGGCCCGGGGTCAGCGTCGTGCGCAGCAGGCGGGCGTCCTGCGGGTCCAGCCGGGACCCGCCCACCTGCAGGAGCCGCAGTGAATTCGGCGGCTCTGGCTCCCAGTCGCAGGCCCGGGCCCACAGCGTGGCCAGGGCCGGCACCAGCGCGGTGACGGTCACACGATGGCGGGCGATGGCGGCGAAAGCGGCCTCGGGGCTGGGGTCGGCGGCGAAGACGGTGGTGGCGCCGACCGTCATCGCGCCGAGCAGGCCCGGGCACGCCAACGGGAAGTTGTGCGCGGCGGGCAGCACGACGAGGTACACGTCGTCGCCGGTCAGTCGGCACAGTCTCGCGCTCGCGGTGGCGTTGTAGAGGTAGTCATCGTGGGTGCGGGGGATCAGCTTCGGGGCGCCGGTGGTTCCGCCCGACACGAGCACCAGCGCGGGCGCGGCCGGATCGCTCGCCACCCGCGGCGCGGCACCGTGGGGCAGGGCCGACCACGCGGTGAAGGGGCCGGGGTCGCCGTCGACGATCACGTGGCGCAGCCCGGGAGCCAGGGCGACCAGTTCCCGGGCCATCGCACGGTGGTCGAAACCGGCCGCGGTGTCGGCGACGATCAGTCCCACCGCGCCGCTGACCTCGGTGAAGCGGCGCAGTTCGGCCAGCCGGTGCCCGGTCAGGCACAGTACGGGGATCGCCCCGGCGCGCAGCAGGCCGAACAGTGCGACGGCGAACCGGGCCGTGTTGGGCAGTTGCAGCAGCACCCGGTCGGACGGCGCGATGCCGAGCGCGGCGAAGGCCGCGGCGGCCCGGTCGGCCAGCTCGTCCAGTTCGGCGTAGGTGTGGCCGCCGCCGGGGCCGGCCGCGTCCACGACGGCGACGCGGTCGGGCCACGTCGCCGCGGCGTGCCGCAACACCGAGTCCAGGGGGCGGCCGGCCCAGTGGCCGGCCGCCCGGTAACGAGCCGCGCGTTCGGGCGGGAAGGGAACGAAGCCGTCCAGCGGCGGCCGGGAAGGGTCAGGTGGCACTCGGCAACTCCCTCGGGGGCGGGCATGTCCCGCCGGTCGAACATAGGGTAGCGTACACAAAGTTAGGGCAGCCTGGGCTAAGCCGATCGACGGAGGTGGCGCGGTGAACGCGCGATGAGCGACACGCTTGCGATCGTCGGGGCCGGCGCGAAGGCGGTGGCGGTGGCCGCGAAGGCGGCGGTGCTGCGCGAGCTGGGCGTCGAGGTGCCCGACGTCGTTGCCGTCGAACGCTCCGGGGTGGCCGCCAACTGGCGGGCCGGCGGGGGCTGGACCGACGGCCGACAGCGGCTGGGCACCAGCCCCGAGAAGGACATCGGCTTCCCCTACCGGTCCGCTCTGGTGCCCGGCACCGAGGTCGACGAACGGATGATGCGGTTCAGCTGGCAGTCGTACCTGATTGCCACCGACCAGTTCGTGGGCTGGGTCGACCGGGGCAGGCCGGCGCCCACCCACGAGACGTGGGCCGGCTATCTGCGTTGGGTCGCCGCCGTGGTGGGCTTGAAAGTCGTTGACGGAGAGGTGGTCCGGATTTCCGTCGACGACGCGCGCTGGGTGCTGCACACCCGCGGGTCGAGCCTGTCCGCCGGCACGCTGATGGTGACCGGGCCCGGGCAACCCGACAGGTCGATGCTCTCGGGTGATCCGCGGGTGCTCTCGATCGCGCAGTTCTGGCAGCGCGCCGGGCAACACGAGCGCATCGTGGCCGACAACGTCGCGGTCATCGGCGGGGGAGAGACCGCCGCGTCGATTCTCAACGAGCTTTTCCACCATCGGGTTTCGGCCATCACGGCCATCTCGCCGCAGGCGACCCTGTTCACCCGCGGCGAGGGCTTCTTCGAGAACTCGCTGTTCTCCGACCCGGCCGGCTGGCGCAGCCTGAGCCAGGCCGAGCGGCGCGACTGCATCGCGCGTACCGATCGCGGGGTGTTCTCCGCACGGGTCCAGGAATCCCTGCTGGCCGACGAGCGCATCACCCATCAACGCGGGCGCGTCGCCCGCGTGGTCGATCGCGACGATCGGATCTGGATCACGCTGCGCACCGACAACTGCGGTGAGCCGCTCGAGACGCTGCACCGGTTCGAACTCGTCATCGACGGATCCGGCGCCGACCCGGTGTGGTTCCTGCCGCTGCTGTGCCCGGCCGCCCGGGCCGCGCTCGAGCTCGGGCTGGGCGGGCCGGTGACCCTCGAGGCGCTGGAGGAGTCCATCGGCCCCGACCTGGCGGTTGCGGGCGTCACCCCGAAGCTGTTGTTGCCCAACCTGTCCGGCGTCAACGAGGGCCCGGGTTTTCCGAACCTGAGTTGCCTGGGGTTGCTGTCCGACCGCGTGCTGGGCGCCGAGATGGGAGCCACCGCGCCGTCCGGGGGGAGAACCGATGAGTACCAATCCGTTTGACGACGACGAGCTGGCGTTCTGCGTGCTGGTCAACGACGAGGAACAGCACAGCCTGTGGCCGGCGTTCAAGGATGTGCCGGCCGGCTGGCGCGTGGTGTTTGGTGCGGACAGCCGGGCGAACTGCCTGACCCACATCGAGAAGAGCTGGACCGACCTGCGTCCGGGAAGCCTGCGTGCGGCGATGAACCGGCGGTCAGCCGCTCAGCCGCCCCAGTAGATCGGCGACGGACGCCCCGCCGAGCAGGTCGGCCACGTCCACGTCACGGTCGAACTCGGCCTTGACACGACGGCGCAACTCCAACGCCTGCAGCGAATCCAGTCCCAGCGCGACCAACGGAGTCTCGGGGTCGATCGCCTCGGCACGATCGACCCCGATGGCGCGGGCCACCAGCGTCAGCAGGCGGTGCGGCGCCCGCGCCACGGTGACAGGTGCGGGCGCTTCGGTGATCTCGCGGGCCGGGGCATCCAGCTGGGACACCAGCGAGGCGCGCCCACAGGCGTCCAGCGCGGAGCGTGCCCGATCCAACGCGAACGCCGCGACGACGGCATTTCCGCCACGCCGGCTCATTCCCAGGGTCAGCGCGTCGGCCGAGGACATCGGGAGCAGCCCGGTCGGAGACAGCTTCGCGGTGCCCGACGAGCCGGGGTCGAAAGTGACCGCCCACTGCCCCCACTGCACGGATACGCAGTCCACGCCCTGCGCCCGAAGCCGGTGCGCCATCGCGTCGAGCATCCTGTTCGCCGCGGCATAGAGGATCAGGCCGCGGCCACCGACCGTCGCCGCGATCGAGGAGCACAGGACCACGCGGCAGTCGTCGGTGCGCGGGAAAGCCGCCAGCACGTGCGAAATGCCGACGACCTTGGCGCGCAACGCGTCGTCGGCCATCGCGGGGGTGATGTCCGCCAGTTCGGCACCCGAATACCGGACCGCGGCGTGGATCATCAGGTCCGTGGGCGCGTCCCGGTGTCGCTGCGCCAGTTCGGATACCGCCGCCTGGTCGCCGATGTCGCAACGCGCGACGTCGATGCGCGTCGATGTCGCCGACCTGATCTGTCGCAGGCGCTCCGCGACGGCGTCGGTCCGGCCCGACCTGCTGACCAGCGTGATGCGCCGTGCGCCACGGCGCGCGAAGTGGTCGCAGAATTCCAGCCCCAGCGTGCCGGCCCCCCCGACGAGGACCACATGTTCCCACGGCGGCCCATCGGGACCGGCGGCGGCCGGGTGCTCTTGGGTGACCCGCTTGGCGTACAGCGCGCCGTCGCGCAGCGCCAGCTCCGACTCGCCGGCGGTGTGCAGCGCGGCGACGATTGCGACGGCGGCCTCCGGTGACGCCGACCCGGCATCCAGGTCGAGGTGACGGAACCGCACGCCGGGATGTTCGGCGCCCAGGCAGCGGAAACCCGCGGCGGTGGCGGCGTGCACCGGATCGGGCGGCGTGCCGCCGGCGACCGGCTCGCCGCCCACCGTCACCAGCCAGCACTCGGTGGTCGCCGTGTCGATGCCCGGCCACCACGCGCGGCGGGAGAAGAAGCTCGCCACTGCCGCGGCGGCGGCGACGTCGTCGGGCTCCGGCGACTGCGGAAGCAATATCACGTAGGTATCGAAATCGCCTGCCGCCGTGCTTTGTTCGGGCCCGTCGAGCGTGCGCGCCGAAGCGCCGATGTCGCCGGCCGCACCGCACAGGGCGCCGGCCAGCTGCGCGCAGGCCCCGGTGTGGTCCACGATCCCGAAGGCGCGCGGCGGCCCCAGCGAGCGGTGCGAGAGCCGGACCCACCGTTCGGTGAGCAGCCGCGGCGCGGCGGTCGCCGGGGCGGGATCCGTCGCGTCGGGGCGGGGCGCCCGCCGGGTGCGCCGCGGCAGGACCTCGTCGTAGGGCAGCCACAGCGTCGACTCGTTCATCACCAGGTTGGGGAAGTCGGGCAACGGCCGCGGGGCGGGGCCGTCGGTCGCGGCGCGCAGGCACTCCCAGTCGTAATCCTGGTCGTGCACGGCCAGCAGTGCGAGGTTGCGGGTGAATTCGGTCAACTCGCCGGCCGCGCGCTCGGACGTGCCGACGACCATGGCCCCGCGCTCGTCGCCGGCGTCGGCGGCAGGGGTGCTCAAGGCCGCGAGGTTGTCCTGGATCGCCAGCTGCAGCGTGGGGTGTTCGGCCAGTTCGACGAACGTGTCGACGCCCCGCTCCAGCGCCGCCGCGATCGCCTTGTCGAATCGCACCGGGTTGCGCAGGTTCCAGCGCCAATATTCGTCGACCGGCAGGTCCGTGGTGATCCGGCCGCCGAGTGTGCTGCCGAAGCAGTCGATGTCGGTGTCCAGGAACGCGGGATTCGTCAATTCCTGGTGGGCGACGGCGGCCACCGTGTCGGCGAGTTCCTGGATCAGGATGGTGTGGGCCGGATACCGGACGCGGATGACGCGGGCGAAGGTTCCGCGCCCGGTGAACGTGTCGACGATGCCCTGCACGGTGTCGCGGTCGCCGGAGATCCCGACCATGTTGGGGGAGTTGACCACCGACAGCTGCGCCCACCCCGGGCAGCGCGCAAGGACGTCCTCGCAGGCATCGCGGCCGGTGGCGATGACGGCCATCGCGTAGTCGCCGGGGCCGAACTCGTCGGCCGCGCGGGCACGAACCCCGATGACGCGCGCGGCATCCGGCAGCGTCATGGCGCCGGAGACGTAGGCGGCCGCGATCTCGCCCTGGCTGTGCCCGATCGTGGCCCCCGGCGCGATCCCGAACGACCGCCACATCGCGGCCAACCCGGCCATCTGGGTGAACAGCGCGGGCTGCACCGTGCTCGCGCGGTCCGGCGCCGGGTCCTGCTGTCCCAGAAGATAATTCAACGGTGATTCGCCTGTCAGCGTGCGAAAGGCCGCGTCGCAGCGGTCCACCTCGTCGCGGAACGCGGGGACCGCTGCGTAGAACAGCCGGCCCATCCCGGGGCGCTGGCCGCCCTGCCCGGGAAAGACGTAGGCGAGCTTGCGCGCCCGGGCCGGCGTCTCGCCTCGCACCACCGCGGGGTGCGGCCGGTCATCGGCGACCGCCCGCAGCGCACCGGTCAACTCCTCGCGGGTGCCCACCATGGCCAGGGCCCGGTGTTTGCGCGCGGTGCGGGTGCGGAACAGCATCGCCGCGAGCTCCTGCGGCGTCACCGCGGAATGGTCTGTCGTGTAGCAGAGTACGGCCGCGGCTTCGGCGCGCAACGAGCCGGTCGCGTCGGCGGACAGCAGGACCGGGACGGTGCCGTCGGGGAGGCGGTAGGCCACGGGTGTCATCCCCACGGATCCACGGGCATCGCGACGAGGGCGTGCGCGTTGGCTCCGCCGGCGCCGAACGACGACACGGCGCCGTAGCGCAGGCCGTCGGTCGCCTCCCAGTCGTGCAGCTTGGCGGCCAGCCGCAGGCGGGTGAGATCCCAGTCCAGCATGGTGGTCGGGTTGTCGGCGAACAGCGTTGGCGGAACGGCGCCGTGCGCGCCGGCGAGCAGCAGCTTGATCAGGCCGAGGATCCCGGACGCCGCCTGCGGGTGCCCCAGGTTCGACTTGATCGAGCCGATCGGTGCGCTGCATCCGGCGGCGCCGTAGGTGGTGAACAACGCGAGCAGTTCCACGGGGTCCCCGGCGAGGGTTCCGGTGCCGTGACCTTCGATCATCCCCACGGCGGCCGGGTCGATGCGCGCCGCGTCGAGCGTCTTGCGGATGAGTTCTTCCTGCGCGCGCACCCGGGGCACCAGGATCGGCTTGCCCTTGCCGTTGTGGTTGGTGCGGATCGCCAGGATGCGTGCCAGGACCGGATGCCCGAGTCGGCGGGCCCGGGATTCGCGCTCCACCAGGACCATGCCCGCGCCCTCCCCCCACACGGTGCCGCTGGCGTCGCCGGAGTACGCGCGGCAATGGCCGTCCTCGGAAAGCGCGTTGAGCCTTGCGAACTCGTAGAACGCGCCCGGGGACCCCATGACGCACACCCCGCCGGCGAGCGCCCAGTCGCACTCGTCGGCCGCGACCGCCGTCGCGGCCAGGTGCACCGCGGTCAACGACGACGCGCACGCCGTGTCGATGCTGAGCGACGGGCCCGTCAGCCCGAGGCTGTGCGAGATGCGGGCGGCGCCGCCCAGCTGCCCCAGGCTGGCGATCCGGTGTCCGGTGTGTTCGTCGGCGACGGCCGCGCGGGGTCCGTACTCCATCGGCGACATCCCGACGAAGCAGCCGACGAATTCCCCGTCGAGCGCGGCGGGGTTGATCCCGGAGTTCTCCAGCGCCTTCCAGGCCACCCGCATCGCCACCCGCTGCTGCGGGTGCATGACGAGGGCCTCGCGGTGGGTGATGCCGAACAGGGCCGGGTCGAATCGCGTTGCACCGTCCAGGAATCCGCCCGCGTCGGGGACCGGGCCCCAGCCGTCGAGCTCCGACACCGAGAACAGGTCGTCCAGCGGCCAGCCGCGGTCGCGGGGGAAGGGTCCGATGAGTTCTTTGGCCTCGGCCAGCGCCGACCACAAGGCGGCGGGGCCCTCGATCCCGCCCGGCGCCTCGACCGCCATCCCCGAGATGACGATGGGGTCGCTGCTCACGGCGTCCGCCCGGCGTGCGAGGTCAGCAGCGCCGCGATCGCGTCGAGGTGCTGGTTCAGGTAGAAGTGCCCGCCGTCGAACATCGTGACCTTGACGGCGCCGGTGTGCTTGCCCCACCCGTACAGGTCGGCCAGCGTCACATACGGGTCCTGGTCTCCGCCCATGGCGTGAATCGGGGCCGCCACCTTGACGTCTTCGCCGCACGAGTAGGCGTCGAAGGCCCTGAAGTCGGCCTTGACCACCGGAAGCGTCAGCCGCATCAGGTCGCGGTCGGCCAGCACACCGGAGTCGGTGCCCTCGAGCGCCAGCAGGTGGTTGAGGAGTTCCTCGTCGTTCTCGGTCGGGTGCGACGGTTTGGCGGCGGCCCGAGATGGGGCGACGGTCGCCGAGACGTTGAGCTGGTTCACGCCGATGCCCGCGGTCTCCGCGAGCCGGACGAACTCGAAGGCGACCATGGCGCCCATGCTGTGGCCGAAGGCGACGATCGGGACCCCGCGGTTGTGCCCGCACGCCGAGAACTCGGCGAACGCTCCCGCGGCCATCTCCGGCAGCGTGGCGAGCGGGGCCTCGGCGGCGCGGTCCTGGCGTCCGGGGTACTGGAAGACGACGACGTCGAACGTCCTGCAGAGCGCTTTCGAGAACTGGCGGTAGGCCGACGCGCCGGCCCCGGCGTGGGGAAACACCAGCAGCGGCAGGCTGCCCGGCGACTCGGGCTCGTGGAACTGCCTGGCCCACCCCAGTGTGCGCGGCATGCGCTCCCACCTCTCGTTCTCGCCCCGGCACCCGGCCGCGCGAAGCATGCAACTTAGCGAAGGCTAACATAAGCTGCTGGGCGGATGGACGGGGTCCGGACCTGGCCGAACAGCGACGACGGAGAGGGTTGGAATTGATGCGCGTGGTGTCGTTCGGTTACCAGACCTGGGGATGCAGGACCCTGCAGGCGCTGATCGACCTGGACCACGACGTGGTCCTCGCCGTCACCCATCCCGCCAGCGAGCATTCCTACAAGGCGATCTGGTCGGAGTCGGTCGAGGAGCTCGCGCGTGCGCACGGCATCCCGGTGCACCTGACCGAGCGCGTCGACGCCGAGACCATCGACCTGGTCAAGCGCGCCGAGCCCGAGGTCATCGTGGTCAACAGCTGGTACACCCGGATGCCGCCCGAGCTGTACACCCTGCCGCCACACGGCACCCTGAACCTGCACGACTCGCTGCTGCCCAAGTTCACCGGGTTCTCCCCCGTGCTGTGGGCGCTGATCAGCGGCGAGACCGAGTTCGGGCTGACGGTGCACCGGATGGACGACGGCCTGGACACCGGCGACATCCTGATCCAGCACGCGCTGCCGATCGGGCCCACCGACACCGGCACCGACCTGGTGCTGCGCGGCCTGGACCTGATTCCGGGCGCGCTGCGCGACGCGCTGGCGGCCCTGGAGTCCGGGACCGCGGCGTGGCGGCCGCAGGACAAGGCCGAGCGCACCTACTTCCACAAGCGTTGCGAGCGCGACAGTCTGGTCGACTGGAGCTGGCCGGCCGCCGATCTGAAGCGGTTCGTGCGCGCGCTGTCTGACCCGTATCCGCGGGCGTTCACCGGCTACCGGGGTGAGCGCATCGAGATCGTCGAGGCGCGGGTGTCGGAGGGCCGGTACGGCGGCACGCCGGGCCGGGTGATCGTGCAGGAGGGCGGCGGTGTGGTGGTGTGCGGGCCGGAGGCGTTCCGGGGCGGCAACCGCGGACTGGTGATCACCCGGCTGCGGTGCGCCGACGGCCGAGAACGCCGCGGCGAGGAGTTCTTCCTGCGCGGGGGCTACCTGCACAACCCGACGGCATCCAACGGTTAGCGGGGCGAGCATGGCAGAGCATCCCAGGACCGTGCAGGAACGTCGTCGCGAGTTGCTGCGCCGACGCATCGCCGAAAGCGGGCTGGCCACAACCCGATCCGCCCGCCCGGACGCCGTGCGGGCGGGGGAGCGCCACCCCCTTTCGCCCGGGCAGCGACGGATGTGGTTCCTGCAGGCGATGGACGCCGACGACGTCACGCTCAACGTCTGCGTCGCCTACCGCCTGACGGGGCCGCTGGACGGGGAGCGGCTGCGTGCGGCCTTCGACGACCTGGTGGCCCGCCACACGATCCTGCGCACCGTGTACGGGGTGGACAGCGAGGGCGAACCGTATCAGGTGTTCTCCGACGACGTGGAGATCTCCTGGCCGACAGTCGATCTGA
The DNA here is from genome assembly GCF_007714205.1 of Mycobacterium helveticum. Classification (GTDB taxonomy): domain Bacteria; phylum Actinomycetota; class Actinomycetes; order Mycobacteriales; family Mycobacteriaceae; genus Mycobacterium; species Mycobacterium helveticum. The sequence continues at coordinate 21,667 of NZ_VMQU01000084.1, forward strand.
CCGAGCTCTCCGAGGCCGAACGCGCGCGGCGGACCGCGGCCCTGGCGCGCGCCGAGTTCGGCCGGCCGTTCGACCTCACCACCGACCTGCCGCTGCGGACGACCCTGATCCACGGCGGGACCGACGAGTTCGTGCTGCTGTTCGTCGCGCACCACATCTGCTGGGACGACGACTGCTGGGCCGTCTTCGCCGCCGAGCTGAGCGCGGCCTACAACGGTGACCGCCGCCGCGGCGACGCGCCGCAGTTCGTGGCCGCCGGGGTGCTTCAGACCGCCGCCGAACCCACCGTCGCCGACGTCGGCTACTGGGCCGACACGCTGCGGCCGTCGCCGGAACCCCTGCCGCTTCCCGGCCTGGCCGCCACGAGTCCTTCGCGGGACGCCGAGCGCCGATCCCGGACCATGCCCGCCGAATTATTCGCCAGGGTAGAACAATTCGCCCACCGGCACGCTGCCACGCCGTTCATGGTCCTGCTGGCGGCCTTCGGGGTGCTGGTGCGCCGCTACACCGGCGCCCCGGATTTCCTGGTGTCCGTCCCGGTGACCGCGCGCGGGTCCGCCGCCCACGGCGCCCTCGGGTACTTCGGCAACACGCTGTTGCTGCGGATCACCGCGCGGCCGCAGGACACCTTCGTCTCGTTCGTCGACGCGGTCCGCGAAACCTGCCTCAACGGATTCGCGCACCAGGCCGTCGGCATCGACCGGGTCGTGCGCGAGGTGAACCCGGAGCGCATGGGGCACGACGGCATGGACCGCCTGGTCCGGCTGGGCTTTTCGTGGCGCAAGACCGCCAACGACTTCGCCCTGGACGGCGTCACCGTGCGCCAGCTCGAGCTGGGGGCGGTGACCGCGCACCTGCCGCTGGCCCTGGCGGTCGTGCTCGACCCGGACCGGGTGTCCGTCGAATTCGAATACCAGACCCGGCTGCGCGGTGAACTCGTCGAGAAGATGCTGGGGCACTACCTGCGGCTGCTGGACCATGCGCTGGCCGAGCCCGGGCGTCGCATCACCGGCATCGACATGCTCGGCCCCGCGCAGCGGGCCGCCGTCCTGGCGCAATCGCACGGCGAGCTCGTCGCGACGCCGGCCACCACGATGGTGGCGCTGCTGGAAGCGGCCGCCGACGCGGCACCCGAGGCCGTCGCGCTCGTCTCCGACGAGGAGCAGCTGACCTACGCCGGGCTGCATCGCCGCGCGAACCGGTTGGCGCGCCTGCTCGCTGCGCGGGGCTTCGGTCCCGAGGACCTCGTCGGCCTGCGCATGACGACGTCGATCGAGTTCGTCGTCGCGATGCTGGCCGTGCTGAAGGCCGGGGCGGCCTACCTGCCGATCGACCCCGCCTACCCCGACGAGCGCATCGACTACCTCGTCGCGGACGCCCGGCCGCGCACGGTCATCGGGCAGCCGGAGTTCGCCGCCGCCGAGCGCGACGCCGAGCCGCTCCCGGATGCCGCGCTGACCGACGCCGACCGGCTCGGCCCGTTGCACCCGGAGCATCTGGCGTATGTCATCTACACGTCCGGGTCCACCGGGCGGCCCAAGGGCGTGGCCGTGTCGCACCGGGCCATCGCCGAGCACGTCGACGGTTTCGTCGCCGAATGGAGCATGACCGCCGCCGACCGGCTGTTGCAGTCGTCGTCGGTGAGCTTCGACGCGTCGCTGCTGGACATCTTCGTCACGCTGACGCTGGGCGCGCGGCTGGTGGTGCCCAGGCCCGGGGCGTTCGGCGACCTCGACTACGTCGCGGACCTGATCGAGCGGCACCGCGTCACCGTGCTGCACATGGTCCCCTCGATGCTGAGCACCCTGCTGCTGCTGCCGCGGGCCGCCCAGTGGCGGGCGCTGCGGCACGTGCCGGTGGGCGGGGAGGCGCTGCCCGGTGAGGTGGCCGACAGATTCGCCGGCCACTTCGACGCGGAGCTGCGCAACCACTACGGCCCGACGGAGGCCGTGGTCTGCGCCACGCATCTGAAAGTCGAAGGCGCACAGGGCTCCCGCGTGGTCCCCATCGGCGTCCCGAACCGCAATGTGTACGCCTACGTGCTCGACGAGGAGCTGGCGCCGGTGCCCGCGCAGGTGATCGGCGAGCTCTACCTCGGCGGGGCGCAGCTGGCGCGCGGGTATCTGGGGCGCCCCGGGCTGACGGCGGAGCGCTTCGTCGCCGACCCGTTCGCCGCGGGGATGCGGATGTACCGGACGGGAGACCTGGTGCGGCGCAACCTGTCCGGGGAGCTGGAATTCGTCGGGCGGGCCGACGAGCAGGTCAAGGTGCGGGGCTACCGCATCGAGCTCGGCGAGGTCGAGTCCGTGATCGCCACCCACCCGGCGGTCCGGCACTGCCTCGTCGTCGCCGAGGACACCGAGGCCGGGCCGACGCTGGCCGCCTACCTGGTGCCCGCGGCCGGCGCGGGCCCGTCGGGCGGACCCGCCGGCGTGCGCATCGACGAGATCCGTGCGCACGCCGCGGCCACGCTGCCGGAGTACATGGTGCCCAGCGCATTCGGGGTGATCCCCGAGATCCCGCTGACGGTCAGCGGCAAACTGGACAGGCGGGCGCTGCCCCCACCCACCCCCGTTGCGCCGCGCCCCCCCCCGCCACCGGGGCCCGCGCTAGGCCGCCGGA
>NZ_VMQU01000085.1 GCF_007714205.1 Mycobacterium helveticum
GTAGTGGGACCGTTGCCTTCGCCCACTCGCCAGGCGACCTGCGACAATTCGCCCGTCTGATGCAATTCCCGAGGGTTCACATAGCGCATGGTCGAACTCACCGTCCAATGACCCAAAAGCTGTTGGATCGCCACCAGATCAACGCCACGCTCGTAGTTGTGTGTCGCGCAAGCGCGACGCAGCGCGTGTGGGCTGAACCGCTCCGCGACCGGTCGGCCCTCCAGCTCCATCAGATACCGCAGCCGGTTGCGGATCGTGCCACGATTCAGCGGACCACCGGACTCGTCGGCAAACAACACCGGCGACTCCGGAAACTTCGGCCGCACATCGGCCAAAAACCACCGCAACAACGCGTCCAACCCGTCCAGCATCGGCACCCACCGCGGCCTAGGACCGGACATGTGGGCGGCCTTGCCGAATCGCACGTGCAACTTGCCGAACGGTCCACGCCCGAAATGCACGTCCACTATCTCCAGCAGTGCAGACTCTTCCGATCGCAGCCCAGCGTGATACAGGGTCCGAAACAACGCGTAGTCCCGCGCGGCCGGACCGTACTTGCGGGCGGTGGCGATCCTCGACTTCAAGAACTCGAAGAACTCGCTCACCCGGTCGGGGGTCGGCGGCGCCCCGACCGCCGGCGACTCGTCACCTACGTGCCGTGAAGCGTTGAACTCATCAACCGGGCACACCAAGCGCACACCGAACCCGGCCTCGATCTCGGCAGCCTTACGGGCCTGCAGGAACCGGTGAAACCCCTTGAAGATCTGCACGTACTCGCGCCGCGTCGACGCCGAACGGCCCGCCACCGCCAGCTCGCCAACCACGCGATCGATGTCCTCGCTGGTGACCTCCCACGCCGGACGCCCCAGTGCGGCCAACGTCCGCTCCAACAACCCGATGTCATTGTCGATCGTCACCGGGCTAAACCCGCGCGCCCGCCACGACGCCACGAACGCATCGACGCATTCCCGTTGAAAGACAACAGGATCCCTAACAACGGGCTCGACCGGGACGGCGCCACCGGGAATCAGCCGGAGACCCTCCACCACCCGCACACCTTCTTCCCACCTAACTCGTTAAGGCAGCACCTAACATATCGCGATAATGCCTTGAAGATCGATGCGACACGCAGAGCAGTCGAAAGTCCAGCTAGCAGGGGAAATCGGTCATAACGAACATGTGCCAGCTCCAGTTGAATGGTTGACCATGACCGCCGACACCCTGCTGGCCCAATCAGCGATCGACCGACTCACGGCCACCGCCCACACCCTCGTCATCGAAGGACCGTCCTACCGTCAACGCACCCGACCCAGCCAGCTTGACCCAGACCACGACGACGAGCTTCCTCAATAACGCGCCACGGTGGTCCCATCCCCCTGGCAATCAGGTGGCCCCATCACCCTGGCAAGCGACACTTCTAAATGGCCATTGACAGAGGCCTTGCTGCTCAAAGAGCAAGCCCGCATCGTCCTAAGACGCTGCGGATCCGGTCCGGTGTCATCCGCTGTTCCCGCAAGATACTTCGTCACGACGAGCCGGTGATGATCATCAAAATGGATTATCGGTTGGTCGCACCCATCACCGGCACGGTGACCGCTGCGCGGAGAACCGCTTTTCGGCAACATCTTCAACAGCGGCGGTCTGCGGATCTCAGCCAATCGTCCACTGACAACAACTCCTTTCTCCTCTCGGCCCAAGCCGAGAATCGGTCGAAGGGGTCAAAATCTGCGTCGACACGGGGTCAGTTTTCAGGCGTCGCCGAGTGCCGATCGCGATACCAAGGCCCAGCCACTTGCGCAGGTATTCCGCATTCGAGATGGCCGCCCATCTACCGGAAGCGGCACTACTGGTGTCTACGGGCTCCGGCATTGTTCGGATCCTAGAGGCGCGGTTCCTTGGGCAGGCCGAGCAGTTTCTCGCCGATGATATTGCGCTGCACCTGTGAACTGCCCGCATAAATCGTGGCGGCTCGCGCCGCCAATGCCGACTCAACCCACGCGAGCGACGAATTCGGTGTTCCGACATCCGCAGTCGCCAAGGCGCCGTTCGTTCCCGTGCCCGACAGCGTCAACACGTCCGTCTCGAGGATCTCCATCGCCAGTTCGGTCTCGCGTTGGAAGAACTCGCTCCAGAGGATCTTGGTCATCGCGGCCTCGGGACCTGGATACTCACCGTGTAAGAAGCGCGTCAACGCCTGATACCCACGACACCGCATAATCTCGACGCGACCATAGCACCAAGCGAGCTGCTCACGGATATGCGGGTCGTTAGTCTTACCTCGTTCTTTCGCCAGCTCGAAGAGCCGGTCGATCTCAGCTTGGAAGCGAATCGCGTCGGTGGTGACACTTGTTCCACGCTCGAAACCCAGCAGCGTCATGGCCACCGACCATCCTGCGTTCACTTCCCCGACAACGTTGTCTGCAGCGGTTCGGGCGTCGGTGAAGAACACCTCGTTGAACATCGACTGGCCCACTATATTCTTGATGGGTCGAACCTCCACGCCGGGCTGATCCATCGGCACGAGCAGAAATGAGATCCCCCGGTGCTTGGGAGCATCCATGTCGGTGCGGCACAGTGCGAAGATCCAGTTGGCGAGGTGTCCCACTGAAGTCCAGATCTTGGACCCGTTGATGACCCATTCGTCGCCATCAAGAACCGCTCTCGTCCGCAGGCTGGCCAGATCCGATCCCGCGTCGGGTTCGGAAAACCCCTGGCACCACCGATCATCACCGGACAGAATTCGCGGCAAGAACCAATTCTTCTGGTCCTCGGTGCCGCAGACGACAAGCGTGTTGCCAAGCAGCTGAATCCCGAACATGTCGTTCTCAGTTCCGGCGGGTACCCCGGCGCGAGCAAACTCCTCGGCCAGCACGACTTGGTGGAGTGGGGTCAGTCCCGCTCCGCCATATCGCTTTGGCCACAACACGGCGAGTAGGCCGTTGTCCGCGAGCGTCTTCCGCCACTCTCGGATGAACTCCTTCCGCCGGGTTTGATCCAACGCCCCGATTCCAGCGAAGTCGGCAGGGACGTTCGCGGTGATGAAGTCGCGCACTCGTGACCTGAACGCCTCAGCTGACGGGGGATAAGACAGGTCCATATCGAATCGTCGTCCCTTATCTGTGTTGAGGACCCGCGTAAAGGTGGATCCATTGGGTTATTTTTTGCGTGTTTTGCTTCGTTTTCGACCGCTTGAAGGCGGTGGACCGCGGTCGGGGTCAAGGCGGAGCGCCCGCAGCGTAGCGAGGACGAACGACCTTGAGACCGACGAGGATCCGCCGCATACTTGGCCGCCGGGGAACAGGAAAAGACGGTGTGGTTCAAGTCATCTGCTGCCCTCCGGTGCATAAATGTGGGGCGAAAGACGCGCGTCGCGTGTGCCGGCGCCCAGCCTTATCTGAGTCCACGGACGATATCCGGCAACTTGATGATCGATGGGGTGCCCGACGTGCGGGCAACGAAGGCGCGGCCGCTCAATCTTTCCGGGAAGTCCACCCAACAGCGGAGTGGCGACAGGAACCACACGGGCGCTGGCCGCAGGCATCAGGTGATTAGCATCAGGTGATTAATGGGCATGGCAGGCGCGCAACGCATCATTTAAGAGGCCACCTCCTGGCGTTCGGGGACTGGCAGCGCCAGGGCGCCATCTTCGAACGCACGCAGCGGGTGATAGCATCGGCGCAGAATTTTGCGTTCCACCGCCAGGGTGGGGATTCTTGCCGTTGTGGCCGTCGCGCTTGGCTGCCAGCTTGTGGTAGTAACCGTAATCAAGGGAACGGCGCCGGCTCGCGCACTCGGCTGCCTCAAACGCCGCCCAGCGCAGCTCGGGTGAGCCCTCTCGCGACAGGTGCCCTGGTGAGCGTTTGGTATCAGAGGAGTACACGGTGACATCCAGCCCAGCAAACCGCACCAGCCGATGGGAACTGCTGAATCGGCGGACATCACCGACCTCGGACCAGATGATCGCCGCGCACAACCAACCGATGCCGTAATGGCGCTGCATTGCCTGACACCCGGCTTGGCGTCGGGCGAAGTTGACTAATTGGCTTGGCAGCGGGTCGATCTCGGTGCTTAGCTGATCGATGCGCCGTAGCGCAGTGTCAACGCACCGCCGGCCCGCCGCCGACAAGTCGACGCTGTCCAGCGCCGCGCGGCCTGCGCCGGATAACAGCGCCCGAATCGGTGGACAGCCCTGATGGAACAGCTGGACATGGATGCGCTGCTGCCAGGCCCGCCGCTCGTCCATCAACGTGTAGTACAACCGGCCCAGCGTGCGGATCTCCAGCATGTGTGCGGGTAGGATCCACGACTCGGGGAACCGGTCCTCGAACAACAGCGTACGCAGCAACCGAGTATCGGCGCGGTCGGTCTTGGCGCGCTTCTTGGGCTCCGGTAAGACGGCAATCTCGGCCGCATCCCCCAGGTGCGCGCAGATCCCAGCAGCGGCCAGCTCCTCGCACACATACCGCCACCCCGGGCAGCCCTCCAGCGCGAACTGGCCGTCCCCATCGCTGCAGTGCTCAGCCAGCCAGTTCCGCAACGCTTTCCGGGTCGCCGGACCGATCTGACCCCAGCGCAACAAGCCGTCATAATCGACGTAATCGAATGTGATCTGCTGTCGCCGCACGTCGAAACCGCCTACCATCGTCATCGGGACCTCCTCGAGCTCCTGAAAAATTCCTCTAACGCCTATATCAACGAGCGTCTGAGCTGAGGGGGTCCCCATCCACATGTCATCTTTCTCTGTTCGTGCCGACGAAGTATGTGGCGGTGTTTAGAGCCCGATGCGGTCAGCGACCTCGAGCCATTGCTCGCGTACTGAGCCCAGCAGTACCCGGTCGGCTTTCGCCCGCCGGTAGTAGAGGTGTGCGTCGTGCTCCCAGGTGAACCCGATCCCGCCGTGAATCTGCACATTCCACGATGCGGTGAAGTCAAATCCGGCCGCGGCGGTTGCCACGGCAATGGGGGCCGCCTTGGCGAGGTCAGCGCTCTCCTCCGCTGCCAGATGAGCCGCGTAGAGAGTGACTGCACGAGCACTGTCCAGTTCGATTGCCATCTCGGCGCATCGGTGCTTGATCGCCTGGAAGGAGCCGATGGGCCGATTGAACTGGTGACGCACCTTGGCGTATTCGACGGACATGGTCATAGCGCCCTCGGTGCCACCAACCATCTCCGCTGCGAGTAACGTCTTCGCGACATCTAACGCACGGCGTATGGGCGCGACGCCGTGCGCGCCAGCCAAGGGAACCGCAGAGACGGCGTCGAAGGTCAGGGTGGCCAGCGGTCGGGTGATGTCCAGGGTCTCGACGCGTGTACGGGTGAGGCCGACGGCGTTACCGTCAACGAGGTACAATGCCGGCTCAGCGGAGTCACCGGGCGGCAGAGCGAGCACCAGCAGGGTGTCCGCACTATGGCCGTCGATCACATGAATCTTGGTCCCAGACAGCGTGACGGCGTCGCCATTTGTCGCCGCTCGCATGGCTACAGCACCGAAGCCGTCAACGCAACCCGGTTCATTGATAGCAGTCGTGACTGTACGAGCGCCCGCGGCTATCTCTGGAAGCAGTTCTCTCTTCTGCTCCTGGCTGGCCGCGATCAAGATCGGCGCGACACCGAGCGCGACGGTCGCGAACAGCGGGCACGGCACGATGCCGCGTCCAAGCTCCTCGATGGCGACAGCAGCCTCGATCATCGTTGCTGCCGCACCGCCGTACTCCTCCGGTACGAGCAGACTCGGCAGCCCCAGTTCCCGACTCATGCGAGACCAAAGGTCGATGTCATATCCCGGCGCAGTTGTTACCGCCTGGCGAACCTTGGCCAGCGGTGACAGTTCGGTAACGAACTGCTGTATAGTCTGGCGGAAATCGTCCTGTTCTGGACTGAGCATGAAATCCATGACATGGCACCTCATCTTCTCTTCAAACAGTTGTTGTCGCGAAAAGAAATAGGGACGGCCTTACCGTCGCCTGGATCGACCAATCCACACACCGAAGCGCTCATCAATTCCGCGTAAGCACTGTCTCACCGGCCTTGGCATCTTCCGCCGTCCCCATCCGCTCGCTTTACGGTTCTTCTGTGGCTATGCGCCGGACACTGCTCGGAATGGCCGCCGTCGCGCTGTTAAGCCGATATTCAAGGAGCATTCATTTGTTTTCGGCCCCTTGATCGAACAGGTGATCTCGGAAGCGCTGTCGGAGTTCGTTTTTCATGACCTTGGCCATGGCGTTCTTCGGTAGCTCGTCCACTACGACCATGTGGCGCGGGCATTTGTAGTCGGCGAGGTGCTGGCGGCAGAACTGGTTGATCCGCTCCGCGGTGAGTTCGCCTTCGCCGCCGCTGAACCCGGGCTTGGGCGCGATCACCGCTAGGAGATCCTCACCGAGGTCCGAATGCGGCACCGCGATGACTGCGGCCTCGAGCACCTCGGGCATCTCGAGCAGCACGCGCTCGACCTCGATGGCGAAGATGTTGTAGCCGCCGCGCAGGATCATGTCTTTTTTGCGCTCGGTCAGATAGACGTAGCCATCGTCAGCGACATAACCCACGTCGCCGGTGTGCAACAGTCCACCGCTCCAAAGTTCCGCGGTGGGCTGCTCCCCCTTGTAGTAGCTGCGCCGAGCTATCTTCGACTTAAAGCAGATCTCGCCGACCTTGCCTGGGGGGAGTGGGTTATCGTAGTCATCAACGACGACAACCTCGCATCCTACGGGCCTGCCAACCGAGCCCGGCCGGGCAAGGATGTCATCTGGGTCGGGACCGAGGATGCAGGCCGCGCCGGCACCGGCCTCGGTGAGGCTGTAAGCGTTCAGCATCTTCGCTCCGGGCCACACCTGCCGCATTTTGCGCACGGTGTCGGGCTGGATCGGCGCCGCCCCGAAAAACACGAGCTGCAGCGAGCTGTAGTCGTGATCACCCACCGTGGGGTGCTTCATGGCCAAATTCAGCATTGTCGGCACACCCATGATCGACGTGGCGCGGTAGCGCTCGATCGCCGCGAGCAACTGCTCGGGATCAAAACGCGGCAACACGATCTGCGTGACCCCGGCACGAATGCTTAGCAGCATCAGGCCATGGCAGCCCGTGAAACCGAACAAGGGCACCGCATGAAGCAGGCTCTCGCCGAACATCGCGCCGAGAAGCTGCCCGAGGCTCGCCTGGCCGGGCTCGTCGGCGAGGTTGCCCTCGGGCACCAGCACGCCCCTGGGCATCCCGGTGGTGCCGGACGTATAGAGCAGATCCGCCGGGTCGTCGGCGCTCAGGGAAGGCTCGAGGAGCGGCACGTCCGCAGAGCCCGCGCCCACCACGTCGCCCAGGGGGGTGAATCCATCCAGCGCCTCGCTGCCGGTCACGAAGAAGTGCTCAAGTTGGAAGCTACCGGGACGGCCGCCGATCTCGACAGATTCGCCTTCGGCAAGCGCAACCAGAACCTCCCGGTGGGCGAGACCGGTGATCACCGCCACGGCGTCGCTGTGCTCAAGCACGAACAGCTTTTCCGGCGCTGCCCACCGGGTATTGAGCGGCACCGGCACGGCACCAAGTTTGTGGATGCCGAAATACACTGCATTGAAATGCATCGCTTGGTCGTTGGCGAGCAGCATCGCCACCTTGTGACCGCGGCTCACCCCAGCGGCGTGCAATTGCTGGGCGACCCGGCTGCTGGCAGCGTCGAGCTCGCGGAAAGTGGCCGCGCCGTCCTCGGCGATGACGGCGGTCTTGTCCGGTCGGTCCTCTACCGCTTGGCGCAGCAGGTCGATCACGGCCATGGCATGGTCCTCCTCAACGTACGTACGTGTTCAGCCGAGCGCTTGAAGCACGAGGCCGATCTCGTCGTTGGCCTGCGTTGGAGTCTGGTATCCCTCTCGGTCGCAGATCGCCTCAAGGTTGTCCTGGACCGCTTCGATATCGAGCGTCGGCGATGAGAAGCCCTTCGTCACACTGATGAAGATCTCGGCCACTCGCCCGCCCCCAACGGAGAAGATCCTCGACGTGAGATCGCAGGATTCATGGCAGAGATACGCGACGACCGGGGCGACCAGTGCCGGGTCCAGCTTCTTGGCGATCGGCCCGAGGAGTTCCTCGGTCATCCGGGTCCGCGCCATCGGCGCGATCGCGTTCACCTTGATGTTGTACTTCGCGCCTTCCTGGGCGAGCACCCGTGTGAAGCCGATGACCCCCATCTTCGCGGCCCCGTAGTTGGTCTGACCGAAGTTGCCGAAAATCCCGGCGGCGGAGGAGGTGTTGACGATCCGGCCGTAGCCCTGCTCGCGCATCCTGAGGAACGCCGGCTGGGTCACCCAGATGGTGCCGTAGAGATGGACATCGATCACCGGATCGAGTAGCTCCGGCGTGAGATTGTGGAAGGACTTGTCGCGCAGGATGCCCGCGTTGTTGACGACGATGTCGACCCGCCCGAAGGCGTCGAGAGCCGCCTGCACGATGGCCGCCCCACCTTCTCGGGTCGCCACGCTGTGACCATCGGCGACCGCGATACCGCCGGCGGCTTCGATCTCCTGAGCGACGGCCTCCGCCGCGGTCAGGTCCGCGCCGACGCCGGCGACGCTGCCGCCGAGATCGTTCACCAACACGCGCGCGCCGCGTGATGCAAGCAGCATCGCATGCTCCTTGCCGAGACCGTTTCCCGCCCCGGTCACGATGGCGACCCTCCCGTCGAAGCTAAGCTCAGCCACGCGATTTCCCTTCCATGCTGTCGCCCCGCAGGGCGATTTCTCTCTTATCGGATGTGTTGAATGACGTCACCGCCCGGCCTGCAGGATGTGGATGACACAGACCGAGCCCGCGCCCATCATGTGAGCAAGCCCGGTTCGAGCGCCTTCGACCTGCAGCGGGCCCGCCTCGCCCCGCAGCTGCCGTGTCACATCCCAGATCTGGGCCAGGCCGGTCGGCCCACCGGGATGACCGCGCCCGATCAGCCCGCCGTCGGTCGAGAACGGGATACGACCACCCAGGCTGGTCGCGCCCTCGGAGACGAGCTTGTCCCCCTCCCCAGCCGCGCACACCCCGAGCAGCTCGTAATACATCAGTTCCTCGATGGGGAATGCGTCGTGCACGTGGGCGAGGTCGAGGTCGGCCGGCCCGACACCGGCCTCGTCGTAGGCGGCCTTTGCCGTGGCCGCGGTGAGCTCGCCCGGACCGACGACCGCACCCATGAAAATGTGGCCGTCAACGAACTGCTCGGACTGCTGCTGGCTGGCGACCACCTTCACCAGCGGGCGTGAACCGGCCACGCGCTCTGCCGCCTCGCGGCTCGCGACGATCGCGGCCGCAGCCCCAGAGCCAGCGGCGCAGGCCATCTTCGAAGTGTGCGGGTAGGAAATCATGCGCGAGGCGAGGATCTCTTCGACGGTGACCTCATGGTCGGCCCGACGTTGCGCGTAGGGATTCAGCCGCGCATGGTTCCAATTCTTTGCCGCGATGGCGGCGAAGGTCTCGACCGTCGTGCCCACTTCGTGCATGCGACGTGTCGCCCACATGGCGAAAAACGCCGCCGGGAGGATCACCTGGCCAATGCCGGGCTTGCTGCCCCCGATAGCTCGAGTGGCGCGATTGAGGTCGTCAAACCCTAGCGCCATCGCGATATCGACGCTCCCCCCCGCCACCACCTGGACCGCCTCATGGAAGGCGCACGATCCGGTGGCCGACGCGTTCTCGACGTGGGTGATCGGGATGCCGGTAAGCCCGAGATCCTTCGCAAGGGTGACACCCGTGAGCAGACCGGCGCCGATGTAGCCGTTGTAGAGGTAGCCGACTTCATCGAAGCCGATGCCGGCGTCACCGAGCGCGTTGACACCGGCCCCGAAGCCCAAGTCGGCCGCGTTGGCGTCCGGCTGGCCGAACGGGGCCATCCCCACGCCGATCACATAGACGTCGCGGGCCATCACCGAGATGCCCCCCGTCGAGTAGGGCAAAAGCGGAACGAGCACAGCTCAGTGCCATCGGCATCGGTCATGAGGGGGTAGACCTCAAGCTGCATGGGCATGCCGATCTCCCAGTCGCCCATCTCGCCACGCAGGATGGATTGCACGCGCACGCCCTCCGGTAGGTCAACTTGGCCGACACCGTGCCCGTCGCCTGTGGAGCCGAACCGGGACTTGCCCATCCACGCCGACTCGACGTAGGTCCAGGCGTACAGTTCGCCGGTTGGTGACAGCAGGACATCCTCGACCGGGCCGCCCGTCAACGGACAGCGGCGGCGGCGGGGGAAGAAGTACTTGTCGGCAGCAGGGCTATAGGAACCGATCAACCGCGGCTGCTCATCGCCGTTGGGCATCGTGAAGTAGCCGTCCTCAAGTGGTCGACGCATCGTGTGTCGTCTCCTCCGGGTCGTGCGGTCAATGACTGGCCTCGCCGCCGCTTGGAGCGTTGCGCCATCGCGGATCTTTGAAGCGTGCCGAGATAGTGGCACCGGCGACGGCAACTAAGCTGGAGCAGTGTTGGTACTCGCAGTGCCGAATCGACTCCAGCGCAAAAATTCCGCGTTTTTACGCACTGGCGCCGATCTCGTCGAAGTCAGGCCGAACCGGCCAGCACCCTCGCGTCCTCGTCCGCGAAGGTGTCCTCCAGCTGCAGTGGCGAGTAGTCGAGGTCGATTTCCTCGGGCGGTCGCCCGCGGGCGCTGCTGATCGTGCTGAACCGGCGCATCCCCTTGTCGGTGGCATAGGTCCTCATCTCGTCGATTGACAGATTGAAGGGTATGTCGTCGCCATACAGTGCAGAACCCTCGTCGATCAGGCGCTGCCCCAGCGGAATGAGTTCGTTCATGCGCGTTTCGAACACCGTCCAATTGGTGTCGTCGGCAGCGACGTGGCGCCGGCAGGTGAAAGTGCCCCATGCCATGTGGCGTCGCTCGTCGTCGCCGATGTGCCGAATCAGCTGCTGCATGCCGGGAAGAATGCCGTGCTCCACGCAGATCTTGTGCCAGGCGTAGTAGCCGGTCAGCGCCAACATGCCCTCGATGATGTGGTTGTACGTCACCGAAGCGCGAACCTGGGCAGCCGGCGAGGGATCCACATAGAGCGTGTTGAGCGATTCGTGAAGTTCCTCGTCGAACAACTGCCGGTATGCCGGAGTTTGATCGAGGAAACTATGTAAGTCGTCGCGCACCCCGACGGCATCGAGCCACAAGCGGAACGCCTGGGTGTGTTTGGCTTCCTCGAACGCAAACTGCGTCAAGTACATCTCGTCGCCGAGCCGGCCTTCGGCCCGCATTGCGGCCATGAACGGCTGGATGTCCTGGGTGACTGCTTCCTCTCCGGCAATGAAGCCCGCGCACAATCGGGTGACGTACACGCGTTCGCGGTCGGAAAGCGCCTCCCAATCGGCGCTGTCGCGGGAGAAGTCGATATTGGCGGGGTCCCAGAGTTTGGCGATGCCGCCAGCGAACAGCCTGAGTGGCACGCTTTCCCAGTTCAGCCCGCCGGCACCCAGCGAATGGTAACGTGTGGTTGCCATGTAACCTCCTTAATTATTCGGCTGCATTGCCGGGTCTAGCGAACCTTGGTCGCTAGACGAATTCCACGATGTTGTAGTCACCGGCGGTGTAACATGCCCGAAGCACTTTCTTGTCGTATTTACCGACGCTGGTTCGCGGGATTTCGGGGACGAAGGCCCAGCGCTCCGGGATCCACCACGTAGCGACTTTGCCGTCTAAGAAGGCACGTAGCTCATCTGGCGTGATATCGGCGCCGGGTTTGACCACCACTAGAGCGAGTGGACGCTCCTGCCACTTCTCGTCGGGCACACCGATGACCGCGGCTTCATGTACCCCGGAATGGGCGATCAGCAAATTCTCCAATTCGACCGACGAAATCCACTCCCCGCCGGACTTGATGACGTCTTTGGCACGGTCGGTCAGCGTCAAGAAGCCATGCTCGTCGACGTGGCCGACATCGCCAGTGCGCAGCCACCCCTGGTCGAACTTGTCGGCGTCGTCGTCGCGAAAATAAGAGCCAGTTACCCACGGCCCGCGGGCTTGGATCTCGCCGACCGCTTCTCCGTTGCACGGCAGGGTGCGATCCTGGTCGTTGCGCAGCCGGATTTCCACGCCGCATATCGGGCGGCCCTGGGTGGCACGCAGCGCCCACTGTTGGTCTTCGTCGAGCCCAGTCGGCGGTTTGGCCACCGTGGCCAGCGGCGAGGTTTCGGTCATTCCCCACGCCTGCACGATCGGTACGCCGTGGTCGCGTTCGAAGCCGCGCATCAGTGACACCGGTACCGCCGATCCGCCGCACGCGACCAGACGCAGCGACGAGATGTCATGACCGGGCTCGCAGCCCAGGAAGTGCCGGACGTCATTCCAGATTGTGGGCACCGCACCGGCCACGGTCGGGCGGGTGTCCTCGATGATGGCCACCAGCGCTCCAGGTTGTAGCCATCGGTGCGGGAGTACCAGTTCGGCCCCCGCCATCAGCGCGGCATAGATAAGGCCCCACGCATTGGCTTGAAACATCGGCACGATAGCCAAGATGCGGTCGGCTTCAGCGATGCCCAACCCGTTGCCAGTGCAGACGGCCAGTGAATGCAGGTAGGTGGATCGGTGGCTGTAGACCACGCCCTTGGGGTTTCCGGTGGTGCCGCTGGTGTAGCACATCGCCGAGGCCGACGTCTCATCGAGTTCAGGCCAGTCGAACTCGGTGGGATGTGTCGAGATCAGGTCTTCGTACGAAACGACGGCCTTGCCGGCCGCCCGTAGCGGCTCGGGATCGCCCTCACCGACCGCAATCACCGTGTGCACCGACGATATGGCCGGCAAAGAACGCGCAAGTAGCGGCGCTAACGACATGTCGACGATGACGATGTTGTCGTCGGCGTGGTTGGCGATGTAGCCAAGCTGCTCGGCGGTAAGACGAATATTGAGCGTGTGCAACACCGCGCCCATCGACGGCACCGCACAATAGGCCTCCAAGTGTTCCTGGTTGCTCCACTGGAAGGTAGCCACACGCTGATCGCCGGTGACGCCAAGGTCATGCAGCGCATTAGCTAACTGACCGACCCGCCGGCCGACCTCGCCGTAGGTCGCGGCCCGGTAGCCCGACTCGGTCGGTGTGACGACGCGGCGGTCGGCGTGAATGGAGTTGGCATGCTTGACGATCGATGTCACAGAAAGCGGAACGTCTTGCATAGTGCTTTGCATAGCGTGGATCCCTTGCCCGTCATTCCCGGATACTGACGGCCGTCGACCGGGCAACTGGCTGCTCCCGAATACCCCGGACAGACGGTATTACCAATCTTTTACAAAGATCGACCAATTGTCAATAGTCCGGCGTGCCTCACTGAGTTTGAGCGCGTGGCCGGCGGTGGTGCCTCACCTATTTTGAGCGCGTGGCCCGGAAGGCCTGCCCGATGTGGAAGGCAAGATCGACATGGCTGCGAGGCGGCAGGTAGCGAACAAACTGCGAGGTCAGTACCGCAAGGCGTTGAAGGCGGACAAGAGCAAGATTTTGGATCGGGTGGTGTCCACCACGGGGATGGGCCGCTCGACGGCTCGGCGGATGCTGACCGGCCCGAGGCTGCCGGACCCGGCCGAGCAGGTTGACAGGCGTACGTTGCGGCCGCGGGGCTTCAGCGACGACGCCAGGGCACTGCTGGAGTATGTGTGGGCCTTGATGGGCATGCCGTGCGGCAAGTACCTGGTGGTCATGGTGGGTCTGTGGCTGCCGCTGCTGGCTGAATCCGGTGATCTTGACAGGCCGTTCGCCACCGAGGCGGCATCAGCGGAGCTGAAGGCGATGAGCGCGGCCACCCTGGACCGCTACCTGAAACCGGCCCTGGGACAGGATGCGCATCAAGGGCATCTCGACGACCAAACCGTCGCCGCTGCTGCGTAACTCGATCGCCATCCGTACCTGCGCCGATGAGGCACCTGAGGCCCCGAGGGTGATCGAGGCCGATACCGTGGCGCACTGCGGCCCGACATTGATCGGCGAGTTCGCCCGCACGCTGACGATGACCGACCTGGTGATCGGCTGGACCGAGAACTTCTCGATCCGCAACAACGCCTCGAAGTGGATCACGGCCGGCATCGACGAGCTGCAACAGCGGTTCCCGTTCGATCTGGTGATTTTCGCTTTGGACTGCGGCGGTGAGTTCATCAATCACGAGGTCGCCGCCTGGCTGCAGACCCGCGACATCGCCCAGACCCACTCGCGGCCGTACCAGAAGAACGACCAAGCGCACGTGGAGTCAAAAAACAACCACGTGGTGCGCAAACACGCGTTCTACTGGCGCTACGACACCTCCGAGGAGCTGGAGCTGCTCAACCGGCTGTGGAAGCTGGTGTCGCTGCGGTGCAACTTCTTCACCCCGACGAAAAAGCCCATCGGCTACAGCACCACCGCGGCCAGTCGCCGCACGCGCATCTACGACACGCCGGCCACGCCGTGGCAACGTCTGCAGGAATCGGGAATACTTGATGCGCAACAGCTTTCGCATGTGTCCGCCCGAATCGAGGGCATCAACCCGGCCGATTTGACCCGGCAGATCAACACCATCCAAATGCAGCTACTGGACCTGGCCAAGACCAAGACCGACGCCCTTGCCGCCGCCCGCCACATCGACCTGGAAGCATTGCAACCGTCAATCGACCGATTGGCCAAGGCGAAGTAGTGCAAGCCCCCACGCGCTCACCATGCGTGAGGCACCAGCCCACGCTTCGCGCTCACTTTTTGGTGAGGCACCTCGATCGCCACCACCATGCCCTTCCCGATCCTGGGCTTTCGATAACGGCAGCGAGTTCATCAACCACCACCTGCTGGCTTGGTGCGAGCGGCGCCAGATCACCTTCACCCGCTCGCGGCCCGGAAACAAAAACGACGGCTGCCACGTCGAGCAGAAGAACTGGGCGATCGTGCGCACCGTGGTCGGCTACCACCGTTACGACACAAAGGCACTGTTGCTCAACAAGATCTGGTCCCTGCAATCGAAACTGAGGATGGGGACTGTCTGAACAGCGGTGGATCTGACCTTGGTCTGACACGCCGAGCGTGAGCTTGGCGGGAAGGACTGATGATGTCCGAAACACTCGAGCCCATGGCTACCGAGGTGGATCAAAAGCAGCTCGCTGAACAACTATTGGCCCAGGCCAAGGAGCAGGGCGTGGAGCTGGTCGGCCCGAACGGGCTACTCAACCAGATCACCAAGAATGTATTGGAGACCGCGCTGGACGCAGAGATGGCCGAGCACCTCGGCTATGACAAGCACGACCCGGTCGGACGTGGCAGCGGCAACGCCCGCAACGGCACCCGGGCCAAGACGGTGTTCACCGAGATCGGACCGGTCGAGATCGAGGTGCCGCGCGATACCAACAGCTCGTTCGATCCGCAGATCGTCAAGAAGCGCCAACGTCGGCTGACCGGCATCGACGAGATCGTGTTGTCGTTGACCGCTAAAGGATTAACGACCGGCGAAGTGGCCGCGCACTTCGCCGACGGGTCCATCCGGAATTCGGTGTAAGTGGCGTTTCCCTATCCTCGGTTGAGGTCGGGCATTCTGTTGGCGAATGTTACTGCGAACGCGTTCAAAGCGGGCTTCCAGCGGACCGCCCAGCGTTGCTGGCCGGTGCCCTTGGGATCGA
The DNA here is from genome assembly GCF_007714205.1 of Mycobacterium helveticum. Taxonomy (GTDB): domain Bacteria; phylum Actinomycetota; class Actinomycetes; order Mycobacteriales; family Mycobacteriaceae; genus Mycobacterium; species Mycobacterium helveticum. The sequence goes on from NZ_VMQU01000085.1 coordinate 15,587, forward strand.
GGGAGCGAGTCACCATATACAGGCACTTCAGCGCCGCGGCCTCCGAGGGGAAATGGCCGCGAGCCTTGATCGCCCGTCGGTAGCGGGCGTTGAGTGACTCGATTGTTATCTGGAGTTCTGGCCGCGGTAGCTGTTGTGACCTGCAGGTTTGTGTCGTGGAGGGTGTCCATGACGCGGTTGGAGATGGATATCGCTTGGCGGTTAGCACGGCCCGATTGTTACCGAATCGCGATGCGTCGGTTCATGATGTCGGCCGGTGTCGTCGCGGAGTTGGCCAAGGGCGCACGCCAGTTGGCGGCGTAGCCGCCGGTTCTCGTCGGCGAGTTCGCGGTTGCGGCGGTTGGCGATTTCGAGGCGCTGCCGCGGGGAGTCGTCGCTGGCGCGTTGTCGGGCGGGTAACGGTGTGCTTGGCTCGGGTCGGTGTTGGGTGCGGAGCCGGCGGATCTCGTCTTTGAGGTCGGTTTGGGTGTAGATCCACGAGCGGGAGACACCGGCGTGGCGGGCGACGGATTCGAAGGTGAGCAGGGCGCCGGTCCGGTCGAGTTCGTGCATCGCAGCGATGGCCTTGGCGCGGGTGTGTTCGTGCCGCTGCTGGGCGGCGTGGATGAGGTGGATGCTGTTGTCAGCCGGCATGTTTGGCCTTCCCTGGTTGTGGATCGTTGAGGGCGGTGATGATGTTGTCCAGGTTGTGCAGGATTTGGTGGTTCATCTCGGCCAGACGTTGTTGTCCGCGGGCTTGGGCGGCGGTGATCAGCTGCAGGCTCTGTTGCCGCTGCTGGTGGTGCTGGGGCAGGAACTCGGCGGTGGTGAGGAACATCGGACAGGTCAGACAGGCGTTGGCGTGCGGGCAGCTCTGCTGCACCGGCAGTCCGCAGTAGCCGTTGGGTAGGGCCTGGGTGGCTCGGCCGAGGCGCTGTTTGGCCCAGGCGGCCGCGGCGATCGGACCGGACGGGTCGAAAATGATTGTGGTGCGGTGGATGTCGACCTTGCGGGCCGCCTCCCACTGGCGGCGCACGGTGGTGTCGTGCAGGCGGGCGTAATGCCCGGTCATCTGCGCGGAGTCGTGGTCCAGGATGCGTCGCACGACCTCTTGTGGGACGTCGCGGTTGATCAGCCGGGTGCCCAGGGTGTGGCGCCACTGGTGCGGGGTTAGGTGCACCGGCTGGCCGTGCTCGTCACGGATGTCGCAGACGGACAGCCAGCGCAACAGCGCCATCCGGTAGGTGGGGCTGGCGATCGGGTGGGTGCCGTCAATGTTCTTCGTCGGCCGTGGGAACAACACCGGCGTGCCTGCCGGCCAACGCTGGGCGGTGCGGTTGCGATGTTCGGCGGTGAGCTCGCGCAACTGCACGTCGATGGGCACCAACGCGTCGCGTTTCATCTTGTGGTTGAGGTAGCGCAGATACGGAGCACCTTCGGCGTCGGCGACCACACAATCGCGGCGCAGCCGTAGCGCATCGGTGATCCGTAGCCCGCAACGCATCAAGATGATCGTGATCAACCGGTGGGCAGGATCGGTGAATCGGGCGAGGTTGTCGGGATCCTCGAGCTGAGCCATGACCTGTTCGGCCAGTGCCCGAGGCAACCGTTCGTCGCGTTTCGGGTAGTCCTCGGCGAAGAACATCGCGTCTGCGGGAAGGTCTGTGTCCCAACGGTGTTGGCGAACGGCGGCGAAGAACCGGTTGAGCAGCCCGATATGGGTCCCGCGACGTTGGGCACCGATGGAGTCGCCGCGCAGGTTGGCCAGATAGCGCTCCAGCACCGGCCGGTCGATCCGGTCGATGCTCTCGACGCCGATGTCGGCGAGGAACCCGGCGAAGCGGGTGAGCACAACGACCGGCCTGCCGCCGCCGGCTTCCAGGCCCAATCCGGTCGACAGCCGCCACCGGGCCCACCGCTTGGCCAGATCCCGCAGCCACGGCTGCGGAATACCGCCGAACCGCAGCGTGCGGTCTCCGTCGTAGCCGAGCCGGCGCATGCGCCAGACATCGCGCGGGTATTCGGCGTCCCAGCCGCCGGCTTCGGCCAGGTCGGCGATCACCCGGGATGCGTAGCTGAGGAACCCACGGGAGCGAGTGTCATTGATCGTCGACCGAGCCCAGTCGTGCCAGATGTCCTCGTCGTGGTTGAGCAGGGAGCCCACGCCTATTGCGGCCAGTGCCTTCACGACGCGCATGACCACGTCCGGGGTCAGCTTGCCCTGCCGATCGTCGTGACGGCGTTGCAGCACGTACTGCAGTTCCAGCTTCAGCTGACCGGTCAGCCGGTCGAGCCGGATCTGCTCGCTGGCCAGCGGGGTTTCGGCGGCGAAGCGGTCGGCGAACTCGTCAATGTCGGGTCTGCCGTTGACCCTTCCAGGTATTGGTGTGGGTTTGGCAGAACGCAGACGTGCCCTGCGGCCAGAGCTCGCAATGCGGGATGCGGCAGGTCGCGCCCGGCGCTGGCTGCTTGAACGGCTGTGGTTCGGCCAGCCATCCCGCCAGGCTGGGGCGCCCGGCTCGTTCCCATCGTTGCGCGTGCAGCCCGCACATGCCGCCACGGGCAGAGCCGTAACCGCAACCGGGCACCCGGCAGCGCTGGTTGGGTTGTCGCCGCCGCCACCGCGGATCGGTCGACACGGCGAACCGCTCCAGCGACGGACGCCCCTCTTCATGCCACCGTTGCCGATGTCCTTCACACAGGCCGCGTCCACGGGCGGTTCGCTCGCACCCCTCAACCCGGCACTCGGCTCCACCAAACACCGGATCCTCGGGCCCGAATTCCAGTACATTGCTGCGGAATTCGTTGCGGACCTCGGCCATCAGCTTGCCCAGCAGCCCCGACGGGCCGGCAGGCTTGAGCGACGGCGCCCTCACAGCCGCACCTGCCCATCGGTGAACCAACCGGCCTGTTCCATGACCCGCCGAGCGTCCTCCACGGTGAGGTGCCCATACGTCGTGGTCGTCGTCGCCACGTGCGCATGTCCGAGCAGATGCGCGACCACCTCGATGCTGACTCCGTCGCGCAGCAGCCGGGTTGCGGCCGTGTGTCGCAGCCAGTGCGGGTCGAAGTCGATCCCGGTCCGCCGGCGCAGCCGCCGCACCAGGTCATAGACCGCGGCGTAGGTCAGCGGATGCCCCTGCGGACGGCCCCACAGGTTGACGAACACATAGTCGCTGTCCAGATCGCCGTACTCAGTGTGAAGGTAGTCGGCGAACAATCGGATCAACGCGCTGCTGACCGGGATCGTGCGGACGGTCTGTGACTTGGCGCGCGCGCCATTGGCGTTGTCGCGTCGCCGCACCGTTACTTCATGCTCAGCGGAGGCGATGTCGTTGTGCCGCAAACCAAGTACCTCGCCGATCCGCATCCCTTCTCCGGGGTTTCCTGACCTGTTGCGGGACGTTGCTCGATCTACATGATCGGGCGGGTTGCTCGGCGTTTCTCCGGGGGTGTGGTGCTCGTGGCTGGTAGTTGTTTGTGACTGTCGGCCCGAAAGTGAGAGCCCATGCGAGTATTCCCGGTGAGTTTGCCGTCCGGGCAACGGTATTGGACGGTGCTGGATGAGGACCTGCAGGTGGTTGATGTCGCCGATGCGTATCTGCGGCATCTGCGGTTCGGCCACGACGCGGCCGAGTCCACGACGAAGGCGTATGCGCATTCGATCGCGTTGTTCCTGCGCTGGTGTGCCCGGTCGGGCCGGTCCTGGCAGGCCGGTGTGGAGGGTTTCGCGTTGTTCATGACGTGGCTGGCTCACGCCCGGTCATCGGTCGATGACGCCGCGAGCGTGGTGGTGGCCGGACCTGGCGCTGCTGCGGTGCGGGGCCCGTCGCGGATCAACGGGGTGCTGACCGCGGTGCGGGGCATGGTGGTGCACGCGGTGGCGACCGGCCACGGCGCGGCGGGGCTGGTGTCGATGCTGTATGAGGTCGCCGATGACCGGGACCTGCCGGCGGAGGCCCGCGGCGAGGACGGGCGGATGGCGTGGCGGATGCGGGCCCGGCATCGGCTGCGGGAACCGGAGACGACGATCGATCGGGCCAGCGACGAGCAGATCGTCGCGCTGCTGCGGGCGTGCCGGTCGGCGCGGGACCGATTGATCGTGTTGTTGATGGCGCGGGGCGGGTTGCGCCGCGGGGAGGTGTGCGGGCTGCGGCGCAGCGATGTGCACCTGCTGGTGGACTCGCGGCGGCTGGGCTGCGATGTCGAGCGCGCGCATCTGCATGTGGTGCGCCGAGACGACAACCCGAACCAGGCCTGGGCCAAGTCGCGGCGGGAGCGGGTGGTGCCGCTGGATTTCCTTGTGGTGCAACTGTTCGACGTCTACGAGTTCGAACGCATGCGTGTCACCGGCGCCGCCGACAGTGACTTCGTGTTCGTTAACCTGTTCCGCGGCAGGATCGGTGCGCCGATGCGGCCGGATGCGATCGGCGAGTTGATGGCCGCGGCGTCCCGGCGGGCCGGACTCGACGTCGCGGTGCGGCCCCACCAGTTGCGACATGCCTTCGGCAGCAACGTTGTTGATGCCGGGGCCGGGATCGATGTGGTCGCCGACCTGATGGGCCACGCCGCGGTGTCCTCGTCGCAGGTTTACCTGCATCCGGACTCCTCCCGGCTGCGGGCCGCCGTGGATGCGGTGCCCAGTCCCCGCGAGCAGGCCCAGGTGACCCGGTGACCGCCGTGGGGCTGGCTGAAAGAATCGCGGTCGAGCAGGACTGCGGCGAGTCCCCGCACGTGTTGGACGGGGTCGTGGTGATCGGCACGGCCGCGCGGCTGGCGAGGATGCTCGACCGCAGGTTCTTGGACGAGGCGGGGTGGGATCCGCGGACCAGGGTGTTGTCGTTGCTCGCGGAGCATCGATTGTTGGGCCGGACGGTGTGCCGGGCCGAGGGATGCCAGAACACCGTGCAATCCGGTCTCACGGTGTGTCATCGGTGCTGCACGCGCCTGACTCGGCGGGGAATGAACACGGCCGAGATCGCCGCTGCCGCATGCCTGCCCGCCGAACCCGCGTCCGCGACGCGGTGCGCGGTGCCGGGATGCCGGTGTGTGCCGACGGTGCGGCACGCGGTGTTGTGCGAGCCGCACGCCAAGAAGTTCCGCCTGCGGCGACCGCCGGTGTCGATGCAGCAGTTCCTGGCCGACCCGCGAGTGCGGCCGTTGCCGCCGATGCCCGCGTGCGCGGTGGCCGCGTGCACCCGGCCCGCCGACAGCGCGCGCGGCTACTGCAACACCCACTACCAGCGCTGGCGTAGCGCGCTCGGTACCAACCCTGAGTTCGATTCGCATCGGTGGCAAGCCCAGGAATCGGGTGTGGCCGAGTGCGGGCGGGTGAACCTGCGCGCGCTGCCGGTGCTGGTGGTGGTCGAGGTGCTGTTCGGCGTTCAGCAGCGCGTCCGGGGCGGGGCGAAGATCACCGAGGTAGAGCTGCGGGTGCTCTGCGACGGGCTGCGCCGGCGACAGGCCGCCTCGATCACCACCGACCGGGCCGAGATCACCCGCAACAAGTCCGTGCGGTCGCTGCGGAGCGCCCTGACCCAGCACGTCCGGCGGGCTCTGGCCGATCCCGGCAGCGAACAGGCAAAGGACACATGGGATCTCGCGGTCTTCGGCCATCGCGGGTCTTTGTCGTTCACCGGGATCGGCCAGGCCTGGCTGGCCCAGTCCGTCAAGCGGTGGGCAGCAGAACAACTCCCGCGCCACCGAGGTCGCGGCGCCGCGAGAGTGCGCGGCAAGATCAACGCGCTGCGGCTGCTGTCGGAGTTCCTCGGCCGCAGACCCGATGGTGGACTCGTCGCTTCGGCGTTGGGCCGCAGCGACATCGAGGATTTCCTCAACCGACTCGCTTATCTGGAGTCCGTCGGCGAGATCAGCCGATACCGGCGCAACGGCATCTGCCGTGACATGCGCGAGGTGCTGGCCGGGATCCGCGCCCTCGGCCTGACCCGGCCGGGGCAGACAGCCGCCGGACTGGCCGGCGATTTCGCCATCGAGCGCGGCGATATCCCCGCCGAACCCGAACGCGGCGAACCCGGCCGCGACCTGCCACCGGAGGTCCTGGCCATCCTGTGCGCCCACCTCGATGCCCTCGAACCCGTCGAGGTGCGGGTCGCCACCCAGATCGGCATCGACACCGGGCGCCGGCCCGAGGACATTCTCGCCTTGCCGTTGAACTGCCTGCACCGCGACAAGGACGGATCGGCGGTGCTGGTTTACGACAACGCCAAGGCCAACCGTCTCGGACGGCGTGTGCCGATCGGCGAAGCTACCGCGAAAGTCATTGCCGCTCAGCAGGACCGGGTGCGGGCGATGTTTCCTCACACCCCGCCCGCAGAACTGACACTGCTGCCCACACCACGCCGCAACCCCGAGGGGCGAAAGCCGATCAGCATCGATACGCTCGACAACCGGCACCGCGAGTGGATCTCGACCCTGCCCGTGTTGCGCACCCGCGACGGGGTCGAGGTCGACAAGACCAAGGTCACGCCCTATGCCTATCGGCATTGTTATGCCCAACGTCACGCGGATGCCGGGGTGCCGATCGACGTTCTGGCCGAATTGCTCGATCACCGTAGCTATTCCATGACCCGGCGCTACTACCGCATCGGCGAGGACCGTCGCCGCGACGCCGTCGACACCGTCACCGCGCTCAGTTTCGACCGGCACGGCAACCGGATCTGGCGTGACGCGCGCATGCTGCTGGAATCCGAACGCGCCCGCCACGCCGTCGGCGAGGTCGCCGTCCCCTACGGCACCTGCACCGAACCCACCAACGTCAAGGCCGGCGGCGGGGCCTGCCCGGTCCGGTTCCGCTGCGTGGGCTGCGATCACTTCCGCACCAACATCGCGTTCCTGCCCGACCTGCAGGCCTACCTCGATGATCTGCTACGCACCCGGGAACGGCTGGCCGCCACCATCGACGGGGTCGATGACTGGGCCCGCGCCGATGCCACCCCCACCGACGAGGAGATCACCCGCATCCGGCGGCTGATCAACCGCATCAAAGCAGACGTCGCCGACCTCAACGAGACCGAGCAAGCCCGCATCGACGACGCGATCGCTATCGTGCGCCGTCACCGCGCGGCCCACACCGTCCCGCTGGGCATGCCCAGCCTCACCCCACCCGCACCGACAACCATCGCCTCGGAGGCCACCGCATGACCACCACCGCTACCACGTCGAATCACACACCCGCACAATCCGTCTCGTCGACAACACGCACCCGATCGATGCTTGACGGCCGGCGCGACGACTCGATGCGCCGACGCCGGCGCGTGCTGGCCGCGATCGACCAAGCCGCCGCCGCCGGCGACCGGCTCAGCGCCACCGCGATCGCCCGCGCCGCCGCCGTTGACCGCACATTCCTCTACCGACACCCCGACCTGCTCGAGAAAATCCATGCGCTGCAAGCAGATCCAGTCCCGAGTGAGCACACCGGCCCTGGGGTCACCCGAGCCTCACTGCAGGCCGATCTGCTCGCTGCCCACGAACGCGCCGCCCGGCTCGGCGCGCGCATCCAGCAGCTGGAGAAGCGGCTGTCCGAAGCGCTCGGTGAACAGACGTGGCGCGAGTCCGGGCTCGGCGCCCGCACCGATATCGACGCCCTCCACCAGCGCATCAGCCAGCTCGAGCAGCACAACCTCGACCTTAAGCAACAACTCGACGAACGCGAGGAAGACCTCGCCGCAGCCCGGGCGGCCAACCGCGAACTCATGGCCCGACTCAACACACCAACCCGGCTGCGATGACACGCGCGAGTCTGCTTGCACCACACCTGTTGCGGTGGATAGCATCTCCGACATCAGCTTCTGAGCTGCACAAACTCAGAGAATCACGCTGGCGCACGGGGGCCGAGCCCTGGAGAACATCCCGGTGTCGTAGAGCACGGCGAAGAGCAATCGGTCCCGCAACCGGCCGCAGCCGTCCAGGATCGCCTGCACCTCGTCCGGCGACAGCACCCGCGGCAGCTTCTTCGGCGTCTTCAACGCGATCACCCGCCTCGACCTCGGCGTGCCCTTGCTGATGTGGTGCAGGAACGGCTTCCAACCGCCGCGCGCGCCGCCGACCTGCCACGAGGTCAGCAGCTCACCGACATCCACCCCATCTCGTGCAGCGTGGGTGTAAAACGCCCCGACGGCCGAAAGTTTGCGGTTTACAGTCGATTCCGTGCAATGATGCGGCACCGACGGCAACACCGCGACCTGCCCATGCCGGGCCTGCAGCGGAAGCCGCAGCCAGGCCACGAACTCACCGAGATCGTCGAGCCGAACGCCCCGCCAGTCCAGACCACGCTCGGCGAGAAAACCGAACCAGTCCTTGAGATCGTGCGCGTATGCCTTGACCGTGTTCGGTGATCGCTCGATGTCGGTCAGATACGCCAGATACCGGTCGACCGGCGCTACCGGAGCATCGTCGTCGCCGAGAACGGTCCACGACTCACGCAACGAGACCGGCGAGATAACTCGTGCAATCTGAGTTGCGTCCAGCAGAGTGGTGTACGAGCCGGTGATGACCGGCGTGTCGTAGCCGGATGAATGAAGGTCATCGCGTG
>NZ_VMQU01000086.1 GCF_007714205.1 Mycobacterium helveticum
GGGTGGCGGCGAGGGTGGGCATGCCGAGCGGGACCGTGTGGGCCGCACGATGACGACGCACGATGGCGACCGCGTCGTTGATCTGCGCTCGCTCCGTGTCGTCGAGTTCGGCGATGTCGCCTTTGATCCTGTTGATCAGTCGCCGGATTCGGGTGATCTCCTCCTCGGTGGGGGTGGCGTCGGCGCGGGCCCATTCGTCCACTCCGTCGATGGTGGCGGCCAGCCGTTCGCGGGTGCGCAGCAGGTCGTCCAGGTATGCCTGCAGGTCGGGCAGGAAGGCGATGTTGGTGCGGAAGTGATCGCAGCCGACGCAGCGGAATCGGATCGGGCAGGCACCGCCGCCGGCCTTGACGTTGGTTGGTTCGGTGCAGGTGCCGTCGGGGACGGCGACCTCGCCGATGGCGTGGCGGGCGCGCTCGGAGTCCAGCAGGGCGTGTGCGTCACGCCAGATCCGGTTGCCGTGCCGGTCGAAGCTGAGCGTGGTGACCGTGTCGACGGCGTCGCGGCGGCGGTCCTCGCCGATGCGGTAGTAGCGGCGGGTCACCGAATAGCTTCGGTGATCGAGCAGTTCGGCCAGGACGTCGATCGGGATGCCGGCGTCGGCGTGGCGTTGGGCGTAGGAATGGCTTGTCTCCGCAGTGGCTGTGTGCGGTCGGGTTCGTGTTGCGTTTGACGTGGCCGATTCTCGGCGTGGAGTTCGTGACGCTGATCGCCGTTCGTGTGGCGATAACGCGAAACCGATTGTGATGGACGTCACTGCCGGGTCGGTCAGCATGGTCCCATTACCCTCTGCTGGTATTTCGGGCGATTCGACGCGAGGCGGGTGATGCCTGCCGCCGGGTCGTTGGCCGTGCGGAGCCGAAGGATCTCGTCGTGCTGGGCAGCGATCCGGGCCAGGGCCTGGCTTCGGAAGTTGGTGAGCTCCTGGATTGTCGAGTTGACGTGGGCGAGGTTGTTTTTCAGCTTCTCGACCTCCGTCTTGAGGCGTTCGATCTGTGCGGTTTTCGGGTCCGGGGTTTCTCCGGCCTGCTGAAGCTGCTGGAGGCGGTGCTCGAATTCGGCGCGTAGGTGTGCGTAGGGCCGGGTGCCGTAGAAGGCGGTGCGGTCGACCCCGGCTGATAGTGCGAGGGTCTTGATATCGCAGTTGCCGCCGGGTGAGATCTCGCCGCGCAGAAGCCGGTCCATGGCGGCGCGGATGCGGTTCTCGTTGTGGATGCGTTGGGCGGCAGTGATTCTCATGCCTGTTCCTCGGGTGCGCTGGTTCCTGTGGCAGTGTCGATGCTGGTGATGACCTGGACGGCGCGGTCGTAGTCGGCCTGCAGACGAGCGCGTTCGGCGGTTCGGGTTTTGCCGAGTTGGCCGAGGAAGGTTTTGGTGCGTTCGGCGTGCTCGGCCCAGACGGGCCGGTGGTGCTGGTGGTGGGTGGCCTGCGGGCAGCGTGCGGAGTCACACATGCCGATCATCGGCCGGTCCGCGGTCAGGGTGCCTGCAAGTTTCAGGCAGAGCGCGCGGGAGGGGTCGGTGAACCAGCAGTAGTTCGCTGGGCCGAGGTGCAGCGCCGTGGCGCGTTTGGACAGCAGGTTGAGGATGTCGCGGTCGTTGCGCTGGATCTTCGGCGCCGCAGTGGCTTTGGTGTTCGGGTCGGTGTCGATGGTGGCGAAGAATTCGGTCAGGCTGCGGGCGCCGGGTCCGGCGGGCAGGATGCCTTGCTGGTAGTTGCGGAACTCGGCCAGCACGAGCTTGAGTATGTGGTCGGCCTCGAGCTTGTTGACCTCGGCCAGCAACTCTGCTTGAGCGCCGCCCGGTCGAGCCGCGTAGCCTTCCGTTGTCGCCGCGGCGATATGTTTGAGGTGCAGTTTTGCGGCGAGGACACCGCCAGGCCGGTAAGCCATCTCCAGGGCAACCGTTCTTCTGAGCATACGCAGTGCTACTGGTTCGTCGGGGATCGGGACGAGTCCGAGACGGGCTCCGGCCGGGGAATTCACCCAGGCGCGGAACCAGAGGTAGCGGACTCGGAAGCTGAACCGGGACAGCAGGAGAACACCGTCACGCGGGTCGTCGTGGAGCTGCTCGATGAGTTCGATCGCGCGGTGGACCGGTTCGATGACGACCCATTCGTCGTCGGTGCCGCCGAGGCCCTGACCTTTGATGATTTTGCTGGCGATGCGATAGCACTTCAGGCCGGAGATCGGTTCCTCGACCCGGCGGCAGCCGACCCGCAGTTCCATCAGCTCACTGGCCCGCATTCCGGACGCGCCAGCCAGGACAACGATCGCTGCGGTGCGGGCGATGCCGACCATGGCGACCGCTTCGGACCGGTGCACTGGCAGTGTCCAAGGCAGCAAGGTCGCACCATCGGCGGCCGGGACTTCGGCGGCGTTGCGGCCGAAGATCTTCTCGACTCCGACGGTGTTGAGGGTGTCGATCAGCGGTTTGCGCAGTGTGGGCATCCATTTCGCCCAGAACTGGACGTATCCGGCCTGCCGCGCCAGGGTCCCGGTGGAGACCGGCAGCAGCGGGTCGTTCGCGTCCCAGCCAGCCTTGAGTCTGCGGTTGACGTCGTGTTCTTCGAGCATCGGCAGCGGTGTGTCGGTCGCCCTGTGGTCGGCCAGCAGCATCGTGATGTCGCTGACCATCGCCGGGGAGCCGTGACGAAGCCCGGGGGCTCCGGTAGCCCAGACACGGTCGATCTTGCGGATCTGCTCGTTCAGCTCGACAACGTGCGGGCCGAGGATCTGCACCAGGTGCAGGGCCGCGGCCAGCATCGGCTGCAGCACTTCGGCAGGAACGGCAGGTGTCTTGTTTCCGTCGCGACCAGAAGGCATTTCGGCGACCGCGGATGCTGTTGCGCCGCCCCAGGGGCGCAGATCGGCCGGAACCCGGTCGGCGGTGAACAGGTCACGGTAGTCGACCAGATCGACGATCATCTGCGCGGCTGCGCGCCGGACGCCTGGGCTCTGCTCGCCAACGATGACGCCGTCGGGGTCGATCACGTAGCGTCGGAACGCCAGGTATTCCTCGCAGAGGTGGGTGTCGAGCTCGGTGAGGGCAGTGATGCCCCGCTGATCGAGCCAGCCGAAGAACTTGCCGGCCTCGTAGAGGCGGCTGTAGCAGCTGGTCAGATGCAGTGGGGTGCGGTAGGCGCGTGGCAGACGGACCACGGCATTGTGATTCGGGGCCAGCAGCGCCAGGATCAGCTCCTTGGCGACCAGCCGCCAGCGGGTGTCGGTGATGGTGGTGAAGTCGAATCGGCGTCGGTAAAGGGCCATTTGGACCGGGAGCCCGACCACGTCGGTGAAATCCCACAGGTCGTCGTCGAATACCGGTCGTGGCGTGCCGCCCGGCAGCGTGAGCCCGGCGTCGCGGCAGATGTCCGCGCCGGTGAACGGCGACCGTGGTTGAACGCCGGGTGCTGCGGTCGCGATTGTGCTCGTCATGCGGTGCGTTCCTCTGGGCGCAAGGGGATTTCGTCGTCGCTGTCGGTGACGCGTGCGGCTGCGACAGCGAGTTCGGCGGGGTCGAAGCGGTCGAGGATCTGGTCGATCCGGGCGGCGTAGGGGCCGAAGACGGTCATGAAGTGGGCGGCGGGCATCTGCTGCCACTGGCGCGAGAAGAATGCCTTGAGCCGCAGCAGGTTCACTGCGTGCCGCGGAGCGAACACCGCCAGCGGGCAGAGCAGGCAGACCCAGGGACGTGCCGGGCATGGTTTGCCTGCCGGCCCGTGTAACCCGGCCAGCTGATCGGCGCAGGCTGCGGTGAACACATCCCGCGCGCCACCGACCAGCTCGGCGAGCACGCCTTCGTCGAGCTTCATCACCGCCAGCAGCTGCGGGTAACCCTCGGCGAGCGCCGCCGCGTCTTCCTCGGTGATCACGGCCGGAGGGTGCGCGCGGCGGAGGATGTCGTGCTGGGCGTCGGCGATGATCGTCTCGACGGCGTGGCGTTGACCGGGAGTCGTCGCCGACAGGTAGTGGTCACCCTCGACCGCGGGCGTGTGGTTCGGGTCGATCGTGGCGCGCGCATTCCCGGTCCAGGACTTCTTGTCCCGCATCGCGTGATGGGTGGTGCGGATGCGGGACCGGTGCAGTTTCATCGGCTGACCGTCGTCGCCGACGATGCCATGGCGGCGCATCCACCGGCCAATCGCGGACCGGTTCACGTCATCGAGGCGGCGGGAGTAGCCGGGCTGGCTCATCCCCAACCACAGCGTGGTGCGCTCGTCCGGCGGCACGAAGCTGCGCAACAGCGCCGAGTGCGCCAGCCACTGCTCGAGCAACCGCACCGCCGGCCGCGGCAACGTCGCGCTCTCGGCGGCGGTGCGCCGTTTGATATAGGACAGCAGAACAGTCGAATCCCCGGCCCAGTCGATGTCCCCGATGTCCAAGTCGGCGATGCCGTCGGGGACGATGCCGGAATAGATCCCGAACAGCAGCCGGTAGGCGATCACGACCTCGAGATGCGGGAACATCGCCAGCGCAGCCTCGTGGAAGACAGCGATGACTCCTCGATGACGGAAAACGTTGATGGACATGCCAATTTCCTCAGCAGCTTCGCTGCTGCCAAGCGGGCCGAGTGTCGACAACAGCCAGCAGAAGTTCTGATGAGTCCACGCACCCGTGCCCGGATGCCGCCCTCCGGCGGCGGACGCCAGCGCGCGCCGATGTGCCGCGTAGGAGTCGTCGACCTGCTGTCGGCAGGCCATGGTCAGCCGCTGCCATGCGCCCTCGGAATAGGGCGGCAACGGGCGCCGATTGCGCTGAATGTTGAAGTGCCGCCCTGCGGCCAGCTCCAGCACCCCCTCGCCGAGACGGCCGCCGGATCGCGCATAACCTTCCACCAAGTACCGAGTCAGCGCCTCCAGCCAGTTCGGGCCCGCCATCCAGAACTGCGCCAGCTGTCCGCGCCGCAGATCGCCGACACCGCCGGTGAAACCCTGATCAGAAAGTGTTCGCACCATCCTGTGCAACCCACGCACGTACTGGTCGACGGTGCCAGCAGTATCGACGCTGCCGTGAGGATGGATCAGCTCCACCAACCCGGTGGCCAGATCACGCACCAACCCGGGGTTCGGCAACCCCGTGAGATCGAATGCAGCTCTGCTGCCGTCGCTGAACACGCAGGCCAAACGCAGCGGATCATCGAGCACCGTCGTCGGCATCACAGCTCCTCTTCGGTGTCGTCGTCGAACTCGGCGTCGGCTTCCCGCTGTGCGGCGGTATCCTCGGTGAGTCCCGCTGCGGCTCCGGCGGTTTCGTAGGCTTGCCGGTAAATCCGCGTCGTATCAAGACGTTTCAGGTATTTCTCGGTCGTCAGAACCGTGGAATGCCCGAGCAAATCGCGCAGCACCAGCAGCGGGTCGGCCTTGGTCAGGTAGAACACCAGCGCTGCGTCGGCGTCGGTGTCGCATACCAGCTTCGCTGCCTGTCGGTAATAGCCGGTCACCAGATATTCCAGCGTCTGCATCGAGAACGAGTGGCGGAGTCGGTGCGGGTGGACGTGCGGGAACCGTGGTTCGAACCGTGCGCGGATCCGGTCGGAGGTGCGTTCGAACACCGTCGCCCACGCCGTGAACGGGCCACCATCACCCTTCACCGCTAGCAGGCACGACCCGCCCTCGGGTGCCACCAGCCGCCGTCGCTCGGCCGGGGTGAGCGACTCCCAGGACCGGCGGACGCCGTTGATCCGGCCGCCACGGGCGTCCGGTTCGGTGACCTGCAGCGGTTCGCCCCGGCGTCGTGGTGGCCGCCAGGCCGATCCGTCGGTGACGGCAGCGCGGTCGAGCTGCAGGTAGTCGTGCAGCCCGGCCAAGGCGTCGTAGGAGATCCAGGTGGTTCTGAACTTGCGGCCCTTGGTGATTCCCGCAGGCACCGGAAACGGGATCGGGATCACCGTCGGCGCCGGCGGCAGAGCCGGGATTTCCCACGGCAGCAGATGTGTGAACTCGCCCAGCCGCAACCCGGTCGCCAGCGCGAGGTCCCCGATCGCGGCGTTGCGGGTCATCTCCCGGCCCGCGAACCCGGTGTCGCGGGTGCCATCCGGCGCCAAACCGCGCAACCCCTTCCGGAACAGGTCGGTGAAGTCCGGCTCCAAATACTTGATGGTCACATGCGGTTTCGGGGTGCGGCGCACCGCCAAGTTCACCCGGACATCGCGGCCGGTGCCGGCGAAGACCGCTCGCGCGGATCGGTAGGTGAACGGCTCCGCCTCGGCGTATCCCTCGTCCATCGCCCACCGGTAGAACAGCGACAGGATGCTCATGTGCTGCGCCCACGTGGTCGCCGCGAATCTCGCCCGGATTGCTCCGGCGGCGCGGTGCTCGGCGTATCGGCTCAGCCCTGCCTTGAGCCGGTCTCGCGAATCGAACAGGCCCACACCGTGTTCGGCGAGGAATTCCGTCCATTCCTTGACCGCCCGCGCGTAGTTCTCCCACGAACTCGGCGCCGGAGCCCCGCTGGCCGGAAGCAGCCGCAACCACCGATTGATCACCGTCGTCGGCCGCGGCACGGCCGGGCCGTCCTCGAACAGCAAGTCGTCATCGATCAGCACCGGCATCCCCTCTGGGATCACCGGCCGGTGCTCGACACCCCAGGACTGCCAGCCCTGCGACGAGAAAAAGCTCAAGATCACGACTGGAGACCATACAAACACCACACGGCCTCACCAAAGCAGAAACGCCGAGCACGCCCGGGCCTTTCAGGCCAATCGCAACACGGGAACTAAGCGGGGACAATGTGCCGGTAGGCGTAGGGCACGATCTTGGTCATGTCAAACTCGACTCCATCGCGGGTGCGCAGTGTCGGCAGGTCGGCCACCCAGTCGCGGTGGCGCGCCTGCAGGGTGGTTCTGCTGATTGCCTTGTGCCCGTCGGGATTTCGATAGGGCGTGGGCAGCAGCTTCAGCTTCGCGGCCAGGGTGTGGGGGAAGCGTTGACGGATTCGTTGTTGTTGGCCGGTGATCACCGCGGCGGTGGCCGTGCTGATCGGCAGCCGTCGGCCGAGCCGGTTGGCTTTGATGTTGTCGTAGACCAGTACGTCGCCGCCGTCTTTGTCGCGGGCCAGGCAATCCAGCGGCAGATTGAGGATGTCCTCGGGGCGGCGGCCGGTGTCGATGCCGATCTGGGTGGCGACCCTGACCTCGACGGGTTCGAGGGAGTCGAGGTTGGCGCACAGGACGGCCATGATCTCCGGTGGCAGGCATCGGCCGGGCTCGCCGCGTTCGGGGTCGGCGGGGATGTCGGCGCGTTCGATGGCGCAGTCGCCGGGCAACCCGGCCGCCGGCCGTCCGGTTCTCGTCAGCCCCAGGGATCGGATCCCGGCCAACACCTGCCGCATGTCACGGCAGATCATGTTGCGGCGGTAGCGACCGATCTGGCCGGTGAACTCCAGATGGCCGAGCCGGTTGAGGAATCCCTCCAAGTCGGTCCGGCCCAGCGCGGTCGGGTCAAGCCCGTGATCGGGTCGGCGATGCAAGTGCTCGGACAGCAGCCCGATGCTGTTGATCTTGCCGCGAACGCGAGAGGCGCCGCTGCCGCGGTGCTGGGGCAGTTGCTCGGCAGCCCACCGCTTCGCGGCCCCGGCCAGCCAGGGCTGGGTGATCTTGGTGAACGACAGCGTGCCGGGGTACCGAAGATCGCCAGATCCCAGCGGTCCTTATCCTGCTCGACACCCGGATCGGCCAACACGCGGCGGGCGTCGCGGGCGAACGAGGCCAGCACCGAGCGTGCACGCTTGCCGGGAGCCAGGCCCGGATCGCAGTCGTGGATCGAGCCGACCTGGTGGCGACGCAGCGTGTCGCAGACCGCTCGCAGCACAACGTCGGTGAGCCGCAAGCCATCCCTAACACGGGTCTGCAAGCCCGTCAGCACTTCCACAACTACCAGGGAAGGCAGCGCCCGCAGGTTGACCTGCCCCGGCTCGGCCACGCCCGATTCCCGGACCCGCCACCACTGTTCATCGAGTTCGGCATGCTCTTGCTGGTCCACGCTCCATCGCTGATAGTGGGTCGTGCAGTAGCCGATCGCGCCGTCGGCCGTGCGGGTGCACGCCGGCACCAGGCATGCCGGCAGCGGCGGCCTTGGCCGCACTCGCGGATCGCTCACGAACTGTTCCAGCGAGATCGGGATGCGCCTGCCCCGGAACTGTTGGGCGTGCGGTTCACACATCACCGCGTCCCGCACCGTCGGCGTGCACCGGCACTGCGGGACGGCGCAGCGTTCCGCGGGAACCGGTGCGGCGGGCAGGCTTTCGGCAGCGGCGATGTCCTCGACGCTCATGCCCATGCCGGTCAGCCTGGTGAAACATCGGTGGCAGATCTCGGGGGCGTCGTTGTGGACGGTTCCGACGCATCGTTCCACCCGGCACACCTTCCGGCCGAGCAGCCGATGCTGCGCGGGCAAGTACAGCACCCGGGTCACCGGATCCCATCCGGCCTCGTCAAGCAGTCCTTGGTCCAGCGCCCTGGCCAGGTGCGTGGCCGCGCCACTCAGGGCGGCCCCGTCCAACACATGCGCGAACTTGCAGGATTCCTCATCGCCCGGGATCGTCCTGGCCGACGTCACGGCGGTCACCGGCTCGCTCCGGTCTGTTCGCGGGGGCTGGGCACCGCGTCCACCGCGGCCCGCAGTCGAGATGCGTCCGGATGCAGGTAGATCTGGGACGAGGAGACAGCCGCGTGTCCGAGCAAATCAGCGACCACGTCGATACCGGCCCCGGCGTCGACGACGTTGCTGCCGTAGGCGTGTCGCAGCTGGTGCGGGCGGACCGGGGTGTCCAATCCGGCCCGGCGGGAGACCGCTGCCATCAGCTCGCCGATCGCGTCGGGCCGCATCGGCGCGCCGACGCGGCCGCGGAACAGGTTGACGAACACGAAATCACTACCCGCCGCGGCCGGAACTCGCATGCGCTCGAACTCGTAGACGTCGAATGCTTGCACGACAAGGAAATCCAGCGGCACCACCCGCTGTCGGCGCGATTTGGCCCACGCCCCGTTCGGGTTGTCGTCTCGGCGCACCACATGCAGATGCGCCCGAGCGACCTCGCATCCCAACCGGCGCGAATCCACCAGCAGGTGCACATCACTGCGCCGCAGCCCGCACACCTCGCCCCGACGCAGCCCGCCCCTGGCCATCAGCAGCACGATCAGCTTGTCCCGCGTGGACCGGCAGGCCCGCAGCAGCGCGACGATCTGCTCATCGCTGGCCCGATCGATCGTCGTTTCCGGTTCCCGCAACCGGTGCCGGGCCCGCATCCGCCATGCCAGGTGGCCATCGTCGTTGCGGGCTTCCGCCGGCAGGTCTCGGTCATCGGCCACCTCGTACAGCATCGACACCAAACCCGCCGAGCCGTTGCCGGTCGCGACCGCGTGCACCACCATCCCCCGCACCGCGGTGAGCACCCCGTTGATCCGCGATGGGCCCCGCGCCGGGGCGGCCCCCGGACCGGCCAACACCACTCCCGAAGCGACGTCATCGACGCCCGCTGGCCAGCGGTCCGGCATGGGCCAGCCACGTCATGAACAACGCGAACTGCTCGACACCGGCCTGCCAGGACCGGCCCGTCCTGGCGCACCAGCGCAGGAACAACGCGATCGCGTGTGCATACGCCTTCGTCGTGGATTCCGCGCCGTCGCGGCCGAACCGCTGATGCCGCAGATACTCATCGGCGATGCCGACTACCTGCAGATCCTCATCCAGCACCGTCCAATACCGTTGCCCGGACGGCAAACTCACCGGAAACGCTCGCATGGGCCCTCGCTTTCAAGTCGACAGTCAGAAACGACTACCAGCCACGAGCACCACACCCACGGAGAAACGCCGCACCGCCCACCAGATCACCCACTACGAGCGACGTCATGCAACAGGTCGCAGACCCCCGGAGAAGGCTTGCGGCGCCAAGAGGCGGTGGGGCTAGACCTGGTGGATCTGAGATCGAATCCAAAGCTACCGTCCTACGGGCGTTTTGGCGGCGTATTCGTCCGATTCGGAAAAGCGTCCCGCGGTAGTTCGCCGAAGCGACGCGTCGTGCTGACGGTGCCGGAAATGGACTGGATTGTCCAGGTTTTCGAGTCCTACCTGGAGGAGGTTCGTCCATGCTTTCGAGCGGGCCGGCATCCGGCGTTATGGGTCACCGAACGTTGCGGCCGTCTCTCCAGACGCGCCGCGAACGAGGCCTTTGTGGCTGCGCGTGACGCCGCGGGGTTGCCGCAGGAGCTGGACCTGCATTCGCTGCGCCAGACCCTACGTCACACACCTGACCGAATTCGATTACCCGGAGCGCTTCGTGCAAGACCAAGTCGGACATTCCTATGCGAGCACCACGTCGATCTATAGCCACGTCTGACGAGTACCGCAACCGTTTGCTCCGTGAAGCGCTCACCAAACGCGGCATTGCCGTCGGGGAGGATCAACCGTGATCAAGAAGATGGGTTATCAGTGGCGGCTGCGGGCGCTGATGGCGCAACGGGAGCTGTACCAGACGACTGATCTGGTTCCGCTGTTGGCCGAACGTGGCGTGGTCCTGTCGCGAGAGCAAGTGTTTCGCCTGGTCACTGCGCCTCCCCAACGGCTCTCAATGGACGTGCTGGCAGCGTTGTGCGACATCTTGGAATGCTCGCCCAACGACCTGATCGAAATCGAAGCCGTCAATCAATCGGTGAAGAAGGCGGCCGGGGACTCACCGCGGGAGGTGCCGAAGGTGCGGCGCACGACTGTGCGTCGACCTGACCGCAGCTCATGAGAGGATCGGCGAACTTCAGGCCCGACGCGTGGGATCGAGTCCGCGCTCACGTAGTCCGCGCTCTTGGCGACCTATCGCTTGCAGATGCCGACCGCCTCCTGAAAGCTGCTCGTGTCGACCGGCCGAAAACGCTCAATCAGGTCGACGCGTACCTGGCCGCTCATGGCGACGGAGTGCTCAACCCGGACGCGTCCTGCCCGCGGGGGCTTATGCGCTTGACGCACGTACTGGTGGCTGATGGCCACGCGTCGGTGAAGCCGCCGGCCTGTACGAATTGTCAACAGCGCGTGTCTCTGACCGCGATCGGTCCGACCGGCCGCATTTGTGGTCGCTGCAGAGATCTCGATCGATCGTTCACGTGCGCGCGATGCGCAAAGACCTCTGTCAGCAGACGCGTCAATCTTCCCGACGGACCCGTGTGCACGAACTGTTACAGCCGCGACCCGTTGTCGCGCAAGGAATGTAGCATCTGCGGACGCCTCCGTCCCCGGGCACGTCGACTCGTCGACGGCGGCGTGCTGTGTCCCACGTGCGCGCCACCGCGCCTATACACCTGCTCGGGATGCGGACAACGGCGCCGCGCCCCGTACGTGGCATCGGAAGGACGCATCTGCACGAACTGCTACGCCAAAGCCAGCACCGTGTGGGTATGCGGATTATGCGGAGCCACCCGGCGCCGCCAAAGCAGCAGCGTCCTCGGCCCGCACTTGTGCGGCACCTGCCGCGCCATCACAACGAGGACCTATTCCGGGATACGTTCACCACACTCGAAATCCACCTGCGCGTTCTGCCGACAACGGCGCGTTGTAGCCCGCCATTGGCCAGCGGGGCCTGTCTGCACACCGTGCGTGCGCAAGGCGAAGATGTACCCGTCACCATGCGCGGCGTGCGGCCAGCAGGCGGTGCTGATCGGATTTGACCCCGACGAGCGCCAAATCTGCGGGCCATGTTCTGGCTCCACGCTCGACTACCGCTGCGCCAATTGCGGTCAACCGGGTATTCGCGCGCATAATCGATGTAGCCGCTGCCACACCGCCGAATTACTGCACAACGCCTTAGCCGGGCCGGATGGCCAGATACCGGCGCAACTGAAGCCACTGGCGGACGCTCTTGCCAACGCCAATGATCCACGCAGCGTCGCCGTCTGGCTCGGCAAGAGCGCCGCCGCGGAGCTCCTCATGAATCTGGCGCGCACCGGACAGACCATCACTCACCACGCACTCGATCAGCTCCCACCCGGTGGGCATGTCAACTACGTACGTGAAATCCTCGTTCGCACAGCAGTATTGACGCCGCGTAACGAATACCTCGAACGTATCGAGCCATGGGTGGATCGCCACCTAGCCAACTATCCCGCCGAACACGCACGGCTGGTCCGCAGCTACACCATCTGGTACCTCCTGCACCGAGCCCGCCGAGCCAAACAACCACTAAGCAATCCCGGGTGTCAACGGCGGGGTGGCTTCTAGTCAACGTCGCAACAGTTGATGGTCTGGTGAGGTTAGCAGCGCGGTGAAAAGTTCGGCGGGACTGCGGTCTTCGAGGGTGTGGCGGGGGCGGTTATTGATCTCGTATTCGACAGCGCGCAGATGGTCGGGTGTGTAGGTGCTTAGGCTGGTGCCCTTGGGGAAATATTGGCGTAGCAGCCCGTTCGCGTTCTCGTTGCTGCCGCGCTGCCACGGCGAGCGGGAGTCGCAAAAGTAGACCGGCACGCCGAGGTCTGCGGTGATGTCGGTGTGTCGGGCCATTTCGATGCCCTGATCCCAGGTGATCGATCGGATCAAGTTCGATGGCAGGCCACCCATGGTCGTGGCGATCGCGATACGCAGGGAGTCGGCGTCACGGGTGGGAAGGTGCATCAGCCGAATCAGGCGGGTCTGGCGCTCGACCAGGGTCCCGATCGCCGAGCGCTGGTTCTTGCCGACGATGAGGTCACCTTCCCAATGCCCCGGCTGGCTGCGGTCGGCGGGAGCGAATGGCCGCTGATGGATCGACAACATCGGCTGGGCGAACCTCGGACGCCGCCGACCCGGCCGCTGGTGCGCGCGGCGATGGGTCCTGCCAGTGCGCAACGGACCCCGGTGTGACGACCTGACCTGTGGCGGCCGTATCAAGCGCGAATGGGGTTGGTACACAGCCCGGTAGATGCTTTCGTGGCACAACCACATCAATCGGTCCTCGGGGTATTCGCGCCGCAAGTGTCGGGCGATCTGCTGCGGGCTCCACCGTTGAGCGAGGAGCTCGGCGATCAGGTCACACAGGGCGGGATTCTTGTCGACCCGCCGCTGGTGACGACGCGCTCTGCGCTGAACCGCCCAGCGGTGGGCTTCAAACGGCCGGTACTGGCCGTCGCGGCGGCTGTTGCGGCGCAACTCCCTCGATACGGTCGATGGTGCCCGGCCAAGCGTGGTGGCGATCTGCCGAACACCCATGCCCGTGCGGCGCAGATCGGCGATGCCGATCCGCTCCTCTTCGGATAGATAGCGATCGCTGATCTGGCGCACAGCCAAACGATCGAGTGCGGGCACGAATCCCACGGCCTCGCCACGCCGATAGGTTTTGTACCCCCTTGCCCAATTGTTTGCTGCGGTACGGGACACACCGACTTCACGACCCGCCGCCAAGATGGACCAGCCCCGGGCGCGCAGCTCCGTAAATCGCTCACGCTTGGCGGACTGTGGCCGTCGGCCCGGGTGGCGAGTCCCCGATATTGAGTCCACCCGGTTGTAGAGCCAGGTTGTCGTAGTTCTGGATTCAGTTGATCTCGCAGGCCATGGCGTAGTGGTCATGCGTGCAGGCCGCAGCGTACTCGGCCGGTGTGCGGTAGCCCAGGGCCGAATGCCGGTGCCGTGTGTTGTGCTCGTGCTTGAAGTCGCCGATCACCACCCGGGCCTCGAACAGGGTGCTCCAGTGGTTGCGGTTGAGACACTCCTTCCGTAGTCGGTTGTTGAACGATTCGATGTACCCGTTGTTCCACGGAGTGCCGGGCGGGATGTAGGACATTCCGACCTTGTTCTCGCAGAACCGTTGCAGCGCTTGAGAAACCAACTCAGGACCGTTGTCCATCCGCAGCACCTTCGGCGGCCCGCCTGCGGTGGCGAACACCTTCTCCAGTTCGGCGACGAGCCGCTCGGCGGTGATCGACCGTTCCACCAGATGCAGCAGGGACTCCCGGGTGTGTTCGTCGACCATCGACGCGATCTTGACGGCCTTGCCGTCAGTGGTGGAGTCGAACTGGAAGTCCATAGCCCACACCACCTTCGGGGCATCGGCGATCACCTCCGGGGGCGCCGAGGACGTCCCGGCCCGCTTACGCGGACTGTGAACCCGCCGCTGCAGTCCCTCGGCGCACCACAGCCGGTGCACCTTCTTCACGTTGATCACCCGGCCCTCGTCGTGCCGCAACGCCGCCCATGCACGCCGGAATCCGTGGCACGGGTGTTTGGTGGCGTAGGCGCGCAGCCAGGCCCGCAGGTCGGCGTCGGGGTCGGCCAGCGTGGTCGCCATCGGCAGTCGCCGGTAGGTGGAACGAGCAAGCCCAACTGCTCTGCAAGCCAACCGTTCCGACATGCTCAACGTGTCCTTGAGCATGTCCACGGCGCGGCGCTTGGCAGCTGGGCTCAGAATTTTCCCTTGGCCACCTCGCGTAGCGCGTCCTTCTCCAGCTCCGCGTCGGCCAGCAGCCGCTTGAGCCGGCCGTTCTGCTCGCGCAGCTCCTTGAGTTCCTTCGCGGCATCGGTGTCCATTCCGCCGTAGGCGCGCCGCCAGTTGTACAGCGTCGCCGCCGACACCCCGATCTCGGCGGCGATCTCCTCACCGGTCCTGCCCTCGGCAGCCAGCTCGTCTGCTCGGCGCAGCTTGCGCACGATGTCCTCAGCGGAATGCCGCTTCCGACCAGCCATCTGTTCATCGTCCCTTCCAGCCCACCATCGGGCCACAGGACTCTAAAACTTGACGGACTCATTCAGCGGGAACACGCCACGGGCCTTTTTTCACGCGACGCGACGATGACAACACAACCTCCAGAACCTAGAGAAGTGTTGCGACCGCCCCTAGAAACCACCCGGGGACACGGGGTCAGTTTTCAGACGACGCCGACACCGGGGCAGCACGCATTCGCCGCCAGGTGTGCGTCGCACTGGAATTCCTCGCTTGGCTCGAGACCCGGGGACGCACCCTCGCCACCATGGACCAAGCAGACATCGACAACTGGTTGGCCCACGGCACCTGGCGACACCGAGAGATCCGGCCCTTCCTGCACTGGACAACTCAGCGTCGCATCACCCACGGCGCCTCCGCGCCGGCCAACCGACCCAGCCCGCCCTCGGTGTTCATCGACGAAGCCACGCACCTCGAGCAACTCCGCCGATGCCTCAACGACAACACCATTGACATCGATGTGCGCGCCAGTGGTGCGCTCATCCTGCTGTACGGAATCACCACCATGCGAGTACTCGGGTTACGACAGAACCAGATACACACCCAGGACGGCCACACCTACCTCACCCTGCGCGACCACGAAATGGTGCTGCCTCCTAAGCTCGCCCAACTGCTCGCACAACTGCCGCGTCCAACCCGGCGCTCGACCCTGCCCGAACCCTCAACACCGGACCGGCTCCTGTTTCCCGGACGAACACCAGACCGCCCAGTCAACTCGGGCGTGTTCGGCAAGCGACTCAAACATAGCGGCCTGACAATCCGAGGCGGTCGCAACACCGGCCTCATCACAATGGCAGCCGAGTTACCGGGCGCAGTTCTGGCCGACCTACTCGCCATCGATATCGTCACCGCGACCCGCTGGGCGGCATATGCCAAACGCGACTGGAATCAGTATCTTGCCACCCGAAAAGCGGGCTCTACCTAGCAATTGCGCCTGCCCCACTAGGGTTAGCCCATTTGATCACCGGTGGTTGCCGTTACAAATATGGTGTGGGGTTTCGGGTTACCGGCCGGGTCCTCCGGGCTGTGGACGTGGCAACGGCCGCGGCTGCCGCCGAGCGCGATGGTTCATCGCGGTCCGCGATTAGTCGAATCCGGCTAGTGTGATTCTCAAGGCTTGTTCCAGTTGAATGTGGAGCGGTGGACTCGTTTTGGTGTCCGTGCTAAGCCAGCGCCGAAGTATGAATTGTGCAGTGGCCAAACCCGTGTGGACCAGCAGCGAGGGGCGGATGTCGGTCACCGCGTCGACGTCCATATGCGTAGCGACCAGTTCGATGAGCCGGTGGTTATCGTTCTCGCTGATCAGCGCCGATTCGCCCAGTAGGTGGGGGGCGGTCCGGATGGCTTCTCGCCAGTATTGCAGATTCTGATTTGCTTTGTCCCAAGCGGTTTCGATAAGCAGACGCATCAGAGTTTCGGTTGCTGATGCATCGGACGGCTGGGCGCGGTAGGACGCAACGATTTCGGCGACCGTTTGCCGGACGGGTGCGACAAGCAGGTCTTCCTTGGTGGGTGCGTAGCGGAAGTAGGTACTGATCGAGATTCCGGCCGCGGCCGCGATGTCCTCGGTTGTCACGGCAGCGAATCCGCGTTCGGCGAAAAGCTGGTGTGCGGTGTTCTGGATCTCGGAGATCAACTCGGCGCGGCGTCGGTCCCGTAACGAGCGGATGTTTGCTGACGGCATGCCATCACCTTCGTCAATGTGACATTCCAACTGCATTATGAGCTATGGTACGAACAGTAGCGTAGCGAAACCGAAAGTACTGGGGGTATTTCCTTGCCGGTGTCGCAGCGTCGGGTGCCGTGGGTTGCGTGGGGAATTGCGGCTACCCGCATGAGTATTCGCTGCCGAGTGCGCCCGGAAGCGTCCGCCGATCGGGTCCGCGTTTCGCACCGCGGTCTGGACGGCACAGCTTCAGTACCCACTCATGGCTGTGTCACCAGTACGCTCGTGCTAGCCCCGTTTACCGCACTCGCGGCTCTTGCAGTTGCGCTTGCGGCTGCACGCATATCCAACGGTCTGCAAAGACATCGTCTTCCCCGAAGGGGGATTTGAGGAATGTCATCCCGCCACCTCCTCGTCGAAAGGTCTATCCCCGAAGTGAAGTCGTAGTGTCGGTTGACGTACCGTTCCGCGCGGCGCCAGATTCCGAGACCGGTACCGGGGGCAGCACCGCAATCCTCGATGCTGCCCGAGCGGTCGCAACGGCGGGCGGTTTCAAGGCCGTGCGTCTCAAGACGGTGGCCAAGCAAGCTGGCATCACTGTCGGGTCACTGTATGACCATTTCGCGTCGAAGACCGACCTGCTGGTGACGCTGCTCGCCCGTGAGTTCGAGCGGGTGAATCAGGAACGCGACTGGAGCACGTGCGCCGCTTCCCCGAGTGACGGACTGGGATCGTTGACAGCGCGGCTCCACGACGAGTGGCAGCAAAACCTGCAGCTCACCGAGGCCGTGGTTCGGGCATTCGTTATGGCGGGCACAGACGAAGCCTTGACAGTGCAACACGCCGCCGACGTCGTCGAAAGCATGCTGGCGCGCACGGTTGGTGGGCCGACGCAGGGAGCTTGCGAGCGACAGATCGCCGGAGTCATCGCAGATATCTGGCTGGCCAATCTAATGGCTTTCGTCGTCGGACGGGCGACAGCAGCGGAGGCGCGCGAGCGCATTGATCGAGGTCTGCAGCGCATTCTTGCTGCGTGGAACGCGAGCAAGAGCGCATAGCAATACTAATAGTATCGGTGCGCTACTAGCGGTAGCATAGGTAGGCGACTCGCTGGTGCGTCGAAGGGAGTGGTTATGTACACGCAATGGATCGAGCAGTGCACCGTGCAACGAGTCTCGCTGCACGAAGGGCTGGTAGTCGACCTGGACGATCACAACCAGCTGGTGATTTCCCGACCGATGCGGCTGACCCTCCCTCCGGCAGCAGGCTGGCCTGAGGAAGAAGTGTTGATCGACCCTATCAATCTTTCGGCCGAGGAGCGGCCACTGTTGGACCTGGCCGGAGCGATCTGCACGCGTGCCTGGTGCGACGACGACGGTGCGCTGCATCTGTGTTTCTCCCGCGGCCACCGCATCGATGTCGACCCGGATGCGGCGGCGACTTCGTGGGAGCTCTATGGGAAGTGCCACGGCTACATGGCGTGTCTGCCGCGGGGTCGAGTCCGGGTGATTCGGCACGACCTTCCTGTTGACGAGAATGACTTAGACGCAACACAATCAGTGGCCATGGCGCATCAGTAGCCGCGCGCCTGGCGACAGGACGGCACAAGCGCCGAAGGCGTGCGAACGATAGATCGAGCCATCTCGATGGGTGTCCGACGTGTCAGCCGGGGCGGGTGCAGGTTCGCTGGATGCTTACGTCGGGGTCCTTGTGGTGCGGTCGAGGAAGTCGGTGACCGCGGCGGTAAACGCGTCGTTGTTGTCGCCGGCAACCATGTGACCGGTGCCGGTGACGTCCGTCGTTTCGGCGTGCGGGACGAGCTGGAGGAATTCGTTGACGGTTTCCTGGGAGACTACGTCTGACAGTGCGCCGCGTACTAACAGCGTTGGGGCCGTGATTCGACGTGCTCCTTCGGCGAGAAATCCGCTGATGGCGTCGAACTCCTCGCTGCCTGTCATGAGATTGCCTTGCAGGACATCGAAGTTGGAGCTGATGAACGCTGGGTCCCAGCGCCAGATCCATCGTCCGTCGCTACGTTGCCGCAGGACCTTGTGCAGGCCGTCGAGATTTTCGGGTCGCGCGCGCCGGGGGTTGTATTCGGCGATGATGTCGGCGGCGTCATTGAGTGAGCCGAATCCGTCGGGGTGGGCGGCCATGAATGACACGACGCGACGGGCTCCATGAAATTCGATCCGCGGGGTGATGTCGACCAGGACAACGGCTGCCCAGAGGTCGGGTGGGGCCAGCAGATGGGTAGCGAGGATGATCAGCCCACCCAGCGACGCGCCGACGACGGCGGGGGGACTGTCGGCGCTGACGTGTCCTCGTACCGAGATCAGATCGGATACGAACCGTTCGACGTCGTATTGTCCGATCGGGTCCCAGTCGCTGTCGCCGTGACCTCGTGTGTCGTAGGCGACGACGGTGTAGCCGTGGGAATGGAGTCGACGAGCGGTGGTGGCCCACGCGTGACGGTTCTGACCGCCGCCATGGAGGAGCAGCACGACGGGGCGAGTCGCGGCGTGCTGGTAGCAGTCGGCCACGAGAGTGATCCCGTCGCTGGTGCGGATGCGCTCCTGGCTAATTGTCATGTGGTCCGATGTGGTCGGCCGTTGTGAGTCAGGGGTTTCCGTTGCGGCCACCAGCTCGCTTCGCGCAGCAGTGTGGCGATCGCGGGAACGGTGAGGGTGCGAACGACGAAGGTATCCAGAAGTAGGCCGCAGCCAATGATGAATCCGGCTTGGATCATGATCGCGATGGAGCCGACGATCAGGCCGAACATGCTGGCGGCGAAGATGAGCCCGGCCGAAGTGATGACTGAGCCGGTGTTTGCGACGGTTCGCAGGACGCCGACGCGAATGTTGTGGGTCGATTCTTCGCGTAGTCGCGAGATGAGCAGCATGTTGTAGTCGGCGCCGACGGCCACCAGGATGATGAACGCTAGAAGCGGTACGGGCCAGGCGATTTCCTTGCCGAGGCCATATTGAAAGACGAGGGTTCCCAGTCCGAGCGCGGCGCCGTAGTTGAGCACGACGGTACCCAACAGGTAGAGCGGGGCGACCAGGGCGCGCAGCAATACGACCAAGATGAGGCCGACGATGACGAGGGTCGCAAAGGCCAGCTGATGAAAGTCGGCGGCGAGCAGGCGTTGGATGTCGGAGTTGACGGCGGGGAATCCGGCCATCGACACCGTGGCGTTGGCCAGCGAGGTGTTGGGTCGTGCGGCATCGGCGATCTCGGTGATTTTGTGGGCGAGGTTCATCGCGTCGCTGCTGTAGGGGTCGTAACTGGATTCGATGGCGAAACGCGCGGTCTTGCCATCAGGTGACAGGAAGTGCTTTGCGACGTCGGCGAATTGGCGGTTCTCGAAGGCATTGGTGGGAAGGTAGAAGCCGCTGGCGTTGTCTGAGCCGGCGGTGGTTCGTGCGGAATTCTGCAGTTGGGTGGCGATTTGGCTCATGCCCGACAGCATTTCGATGTTGCTGTCGGCCAGGGTGTGCACGCCGGTGGCGAGGGCCTGTGCGCCGGAGGCGAGTTGGCTGATGCCGCTTTGGAGGCGGCGGATGTTGCCGGCCAGGTCGGCGGGGTCGCCGAGTGCTCCGAAAGCCTTGTCCAGCGACGTGATTGCGTTTTGGACGTCGGCCACGGTGCCGGCCGCGGTGTCGCTGCCGGGCTGGTAAAGGTCGCCGAGGTTGGCGAGCTGGTTGAAGAAGCCGGTATGGCGCAGGGTCACCAGGATCTGCACCTGGTCGCGGAGTTGGGCGCATTCCGGTGTGGTCGCACACCATGGGGAGGTGTTGAGCGCAGCAACGAGCGGGTCGATGGCGGCGATTGCGTTTTGGGCTTGGTCGGCTTGCTGGCGCAGTCCCGGACCGGTTCGGATGGCTTGGTCGACGGCCGGGGCGGTAGCCGAAAGCTGCTGTAGCAGCGGACGGAACCGCTGGACTTGGGATCCACTGGATTGGGCCTGGGTGAGGATCCCGGTCAACGGTGTCAACGCGGTGCGCAAGGTGGTGTCCAGTTGCGCGAGACCGCCGGCGAGTTGGTCGGCGCCGTGGGTGAGTTTGGCCAGGTCATCCTTATGGGCGTCTCCCTTGGCGACCGCGCCGGCCATCTTGTTACCGATCTGGCCGTTTTGCCACGACAGTTGAGCCTGGTCCAGGCGTGCGCCCGTGGGCCGGGTGACACCGGAGACCTTGGTGACACCAGGCAGTTGCGAGACCCGAGACGCCATTTCATCCAGGTCGGCCAGGGCCTTGCTGGTGCGCATATCAGTGGGCGATTCAACCAGCATGAATTCGGTGATGATGACGTCCTTGCGAAAGTGGCGGTCCAGCAGGTGATACCCCTCATTGCTGGCGGTGGTCGCCGGCTGTCCTTGGCGATCGTCGTAGCTGATGTGCATAGTCAGCGCGACGGCCGCCAGGCCTAGCACCAGGGCCAGACTGGCGACCAGCAGTGGAACGGGTCGACGCACCACGGCCACGGCGATCCAGTTCCAGTAGCGGCGTGTGCGGTCGGCCTTGGGTTCACCGATGCCGCGTTTGGCCGCCAGCGCCAACACCGGGGGAAATAAAGTCACCGTGGCCGCAAATCCGACAAAGACGGCGATTGCGCACGCGGGACCCAACGCGGCGAACACGCTCAACTTCGCGAACACCATGGCCAGAAACGCAAACGCCACGGTGGCGGCCGAAGCCAAAATCACGCGCCCGATGGTGGCGGTCGCGTTGATCACCGACAGATCCGGCGGGACGTTTTGGCGTCGCTGCTCGTGATATCGACTGATCAAGAACACCGAATAATCGGTGCCAGCACCCAGCAAGATCACCGTCATGAAGGCGATGGTGAACTGCGACACCGGCATGCCCGATTCACCCAACGCTGATAGCACTCCGCGCCCCACCGCCAGGCTCACACCGATGACCAGCAGCGGCAGCAACGCGGTAAACACCGACCGATACACGACCAGCAAAATCATCGCGATCAGGCCTGCCGTCGCGACCGAGATGACAACCAAATCCTCTTCGGCCGAAGCGATTTGATCGCGGAAGGTGGCCGGGGGCCCGGTGACGCGAACATCGGTGGGTGAGCCGCTGAATGCCTGGGCGGCGATCGTGCGGACCGCCTGGACCGATTCGGCAGCTTTGAGATCGCCCAGCGTTCC
The DNA here is from genome assembly GCF_007714205.1 of Mycobacterium helveticum. Taxonomy (GTDB): domain Bacteria; phylum Actinomycetota; class Actinomycetes; order Mycobacteriales; family Mycobacteriaceae; genus Mycobacterium; species Mycobacterium helveticum. Next base: position 21,506 of record NZ_VMQU01000086.1, read on the forward strand.
GGCCACTCCCACCGGCACATACCAGGCTTTGCCGTCTTGGCTGACTGCCTGGCTTGCGGTGACTGGGTCGGCCAACAAGTCTTGAACCAAGCGCACATGCTCCGAATCGGCACGCAACCGGGAAATCATCGCGTTGTAGCGTCCGCGCACCGGCGCAGTCAGGCCCGCCGGATCCTCCATCGCGACAAATATCGTCGTCTTGGATCCCTGCTCGCCGAAGGCCGCGCCCATGCGGTCTACCGTCTGAAGCGATGGCGCATCGCGCGGTATGAGATTCACTGACTGCTGTCTAACAACGGTTTCCAGCTGCGGGAACAGCACCGCCAGGGCAGCGGCGCTCACCACCCACATGCCGATGATCAGCACCTTATGTCGGATACTGAAACCCGCCAAGCGCGCTAGCCGATCGCTGTACGCGCCCTCACCGGCCGCAACCTTTTGAAGTCGCTCCCGAACAGGGCGACTCAAGGTCGCCACGCCCGAAGAGACCCACCCGTTGTCTGCCATCCCCCGCCCCGCTACTTCGAAAGAAATCAACGGTATCGCAACAGTACTACCAGTACCCTTCTACCTGCCCGGCGAAACCGCCACCGGTGTCCGAAGCTCTCTGATCGCCGCCGCGCAACCAGCCGCTTCAGGCGGTGACCAACGCGCCGTCGACGGTCCAGCATGTCCGGTACAGCGACACGTGATCCCTTTGCGCACAGGCGGTTTGACAATGACGATGCACCGACCCCGAAACAGTGACCGCTTCATGAACGGCGCAGGCGAAATCCCAGCCGGGAGATCAACCTGATCGGCTCGTCGCGCACGTGGTCATACATTTCCCGGTTCATCAACTCGTCGTCCAAGTAGGAGCAGGAGCGAGGAGGGTAGTGACGGGGACGAACGCGGCCGCGGTCATCAACCGGCGGCTGTCGGTGTAGGCGCCGAGTGATACCGCGGCGGACCAGCCTGAAATCGCGAACCCCCCGCGCCCACACATGCGTCTTGGTTAGCCCAAGCGGCACATTCATCGCCGACCAGCCCCGCCCGTCTGTGCGATTCCCCCTCGCGCCCGCCGGCAGAGTTCGTTCGTCCGCCACACGAACCGGCCTGTGGTGGCCGCGCCCTGAAGCTGCTCAACCAGGGATCGTCCGACCCGCTGCCCGATCATGCGTCCTCCTTCGCCCCACAGACCCCTACAGACAAGTGTACTAGTGGTATCGCTACGCTACTAGTAGTAGCGTAGCCGTCTAGGGGTCGAATCAATCGACCGATGCAGCCGCGATTCGGTGCCGGCCAGCTACGCGCGAGGTTTACGGTGACTACATGGAGCGCGACACCCTGGAATTCCCGGTCGACGACGATGATGACGTCGACCCGCGCCTGTTGCGCTCACGAACCCGGCTATTGGATGCGGCCACCAAACTCCTGAGCGCCGGCGGCATCGAAGCCGTCACCATCGACGCGGTCACCAAAGCCTCCAAAGTCGCGCGCACGACCCTGTATCGCCACTTCAGCAGCTCCACTCAACTGCTTGCCGCCACATTTGAAAGGCTGCTGCCGCAGGTCCACCCTGCACCGGAGACGGGATCGTTGCGCGACCAACTCATCGAACTGTTGAGCCGACAGGCCACGCTGTTCCAGGAGGCACCGCTGCACGTCACCACCCTGGCCTGGGTCGCGCTTGGCCGCACACCAAACGGCACCCAGGAAACCCACGACCGGCACGCGCTGCGCACACGGATCATCGACCAGTATCGCCAGCCATTCGATGCCCTGTTGCAAAGCCCCGAAGCCCGCGCCGACCTCGACGATTTCGACCCGGAGCTCATCCTGTGTCAACTCGTCGGGCCAGTGGCGTTTGCCCGACTCACCGGGCTGCGTGCCATCGATCGTCAAGACTGTGAGCGCATCGTCGATGACTTCCTCGCCGCGCACCGCCGCAAGGCCGATGAGCCCGCATCGTAGGCCACCGTCCGCAAACCCCTCTTTCCGCAGCAGCCGCTTCACTTTGTCCTCCAAGACTTCAGGACTTCATGCTCGACGGTGAGGTCTTTGATGGTTTCCCTATAGACCAACCGCCAACGTCACCAGCGGGCCTATGTCGCCGAAGCGTCTTCTGGTGCGGGGTGCAGCAGAAAGTAGGCGTTTAGGTCGATGTCTTAGCGACCGTCGGGCGCTATTGAGAAAGGTGCGTTGGATGTTGCAAAACTCGCGTGTTCTCCGAGGCTGTCTACGGCGATCCGCTTTGGTTCGCGTGGCCCAATCACATGAAGATCTTCTGCAACAACAAGGGCGTTGTCGCCAAGTCCACCCACGTGTGCAACAACTACCTTCCCCGGGGAAATGTCGGTCTGGAACTGGAGCTAACCCCGCCCTAGTCCCGCCGCGGTCGGGACTGCATGCACCTCAGCAATGCCTTAGTAGTGCGGTGAGGCCGCCGGGAACCGGTCGGTGGTCGCCGACTGCGGGTCATCTTGCCGGGGCAGCAGGTAG
>NZ_VMQU01000087.1 GCF_007714205.1 Mycobacterium helveticum
AATGGATCCCACCCCCACACCTACAACGCGGCCAACCCCGCACCAACACCTACTGGCACCCCGAAAAACTGCTGCGCGACAACCACGACGACGAAGACGACGACGGAAGTGATTCCGGCAGTTAGCCCATGGCAGCCTCGCCCGCCCGCCGCAGCATCGTCGCCGCGTGCTTGAGCACCGGAGAGTCGACCATCTGCCCTTCGAATGCGAACACCCCGCGCTCGCTCTTCGCCGCGGCCAAAACCCTTCGCGCCCAGTCGATCTTCTCCTCGTCGGGGCGGTAGGCCTCACGTACGACGGCGACCTGGCTTGGGTGGATGCAGACCGTCCCGTCGAAACCGACTGCCACGGCGTCGTCGGCCTCCGCACGCAACCCTTCGATGTCGCGGATGTTCAAATGCACGGCGTCCAAAGCGATCCGGTCGAACGCGGACGCCGCAAGCAGCGTCGTCGACCGGACATGCCGCGCGAAGTCCCGGTACCCGCCGTCGGCCCGCCGGCTCGAACTGCCGCCGAGGGCGGCCACCAGATCCTCCGCGCCCCACATCAGCGCGACGGCGCCGTCGGCCGCGGCGATCTCGGCGGCGAACACCGCGCCGCGCGGCGTCTCGATCAGCGCGACCACATCGCGCGGCGCCAACGCGGTCACCTGCGCCGCCGATTCGGTCTTGGACAGCATCACCGTGCCGTAGCCGGTTTCGGCCAGGGCGTCGAGGTCCAGGGCGTGCTCGTCGGTGCCGGCCGCGTTGATCCGGACCACGGTGCGCTCGGGGTCCAGCGGTGTGTCCCGCAATGCCTTGCGGGCGGCGGCTTTATCCGCTTGGGCCACGCCGTCCTCGAGATCGAGGATCACCACGTCGGCGGCGGCCGCGGCCTTCGCGAAACGCTCGGGGCGGTCGGCCGGGCAGAACAACCATGCCGGCCCGGCGGCGCGCAGGTTCATCGAGCTTCCTCGGGCCGTTTCTGCACGAGCGTGGTGCGCACCGCCCGCGCGACGACGTCGCCGTGCTGATTGCGCCCGGTGTGCTCGAGGGTGACGATGCCCTCCCCGGAACGGCTTTTGGATTCCCGCTTTCCGGTACACACGGTTTCGGCGTACAGCGTGTCGCCGTGGAAGACCGGCTTGGGGAACGACACCTCGGAGAAGCCGAGATTGGCGACGATGGTGCCCAACGTCAGCTGAGACACCGACAGACCGACCAACGTCGAGAGCGTGAACATCGAGTTCACCAGCCGCTCGCCCCGGAAGCCCGGCTGCTCGGCCGCCCAGGCGGCATCCAGGTGCAGCGACTGGGTGTTCATCGTCAGCGTGGTGAACAGCACGTTGTCGGCCTCGGTCACCGTGCGGCCGGGCCGGTGCAGGTAGGTGGTGCCGATCTCGAACTCCTCGAACCACAAGCCGCGCTGGACAATCGTCTTGTCGCTCATGACAGGCCCAGCGATCGCGCGATGAGCATCAGTTGCACCTCGGTGGTGCCCTCCCCGATCTCGAGGATCTTGCTGTCGCGGTAGTGCCGCGCCACCGGATACTCGTTCATGAAGCCGTACCCGCCGTGGATCTGGGTGGCGTCGCGGGCATTGTCCATCGCCGCCTCCGACGCGATCATCTTGGCGATCGCCGCCTCCTTCTTGAAGGGCTTGCCGGCCAACATCTTCGCGGCCGCGTCGTAATACGCCGTCCGCGCCACGTGGGCACGCGCCTCCATCCGCGCGATCTTGAAGCTGATCGCCTGATAGGAGCCGATCGGCTGCCCGAACGACTGGCGCTCGTTGGCGTACTTGACGCTCTCGTCGACGCAGCCCTGCGCCGCGCCGGTGGCCAGGGCGGCGATGGCGATGCGCCCCTCGTCCAGGATGGACAGGAAGTTCGCGTAGCCGGTGCCGCGGGCGCCCAGCAGGTTCTCCTCCGGAACCCGGGCGTCGGCGAACGTCAGCGGGTGGGTGTCCGACGCGTTCCAGCCCACCTTGTTGTAGACCGGCTCGACGGTGAATCCGGTTGTACCGCTCGGCACGACGATCGTCGAGATCTCTTTCTTGCCGCCATCGAGGGCCCCGGTGACCGCGGTGACGGTGACCAGCGAGGTGATGTCGGTGCCCGAGTTGGTGATGAACTGCTTGTTGCCGTTGATGACCCACTCCCCGACGTCGAGCCGGGCGGTGGTGCGGGTGGCGCCCGCGTCCGAACCCGCCCCCGGCTCGGTCAGGCCGAAGCCAGCCAGCGCCCGGCCGGCCGTCAGGTCCGGCAGCCACCGTTGCTTCTGCTCTTCGGACCCGAACCGGTAGATCGGCATCGCGCCGAGGCTGACCCCCGCTTCGAGCGTGATCGCCACCGACTGGTCGACCTTGCCGAGCTCCTCGAGGGCCAGCGACAGGGCGAAGTAGTCGCCGCCCATGCCGCCGTACTCCTCGGGGAACGGCAGTCCGAACAGCCCCATCTCGCCCATCTGGGCGACGACCTCGTACGGGAAGCTGTGCTCCTCATCGTGTTGGGCCGACACGGGCGCGACCACGGTCCGCGCGAAGTCGGCCACCGTCGCCCGCAGGTCTTCGTATTCCTTGGATAGCGTCATGATTCCCGATCCTTGATCCGCGCCAGCACCTGATCGACTTTGACCTGGTCGCCGACGGACACCAGCACCTCGACCCGTCCCGAAACCGGCGCGGGCAGCGAATGTTCCATCTTCATCGCCTCGACGACCACCACCACGTCGCCCTCGGCGACCTCGGCGCCGGAGTCGACCTGGACGGCGATCACGCTGCCGGGCATCGGGCTGAGGACCTCGGCCTGCCGCGCCGTGGCCGTGCGGTGAATCCTGTGTTCCTCGGCCTCGCGCAGCTGCCAGGCGCCACGCTCGTCGGCGATCCACAGGTGCCGCCCGGCCTCGGCCCACCGGTACTCCCGGCGTAGCCCATCCAGGGTCACGAACATCCGAGTGTCCCCGAGTTCAATTCTTGCAGAGCAGGTCTCGCGATCACCCAGCCGCACCGAGGCGGAGTCCGGCGGCCCCCACACCGACACCGTCTCGGTGCGCAGCGCGGTGTGCATCTCGGTGCGGACCGGCGCCGGGTACCCGCCGACGCGCCATCCGGTCGGCGCCGCCCACAGGTCACCCGATGCGCGTTCGGCCAAGCGGCTCTGGCGATAGAGGCCCCCGGCGGCGAGCACGTCGTCGGGGGCGGGCAGCGGCGCGAACTGGGCCACCCGCGCGTCGAGCAGCGCGGTGTCGAGATCGCCGGCGCGCACCCGGTCGTCGGCCAGCAGGAACCGCAAGAATTCGACGTTGGTCTGCACGCCCAGGACGGCCGTCCGCGCCAACGCCCGGTCGAGGACCACCAGCGCCGCGTCGCGGTCCTCGCCGTAGGCGATCACCTTGCTCAACATCGGGTCGTAGTCGCTGCCGACCACGGTGCCGGCCAGCAGCGAGGAGTCCACCCGCACACCGGCACCGGACGGTTCGAAAACCTGCAGCACGCGGCCTCCGGTCGGCAGGAAGCCCCGGGCCGGGTCCTCGGCGTAGACCCGGGCCTCGATCGCGTGGCCGCGCAGCTCGATGTCGTCCTGGGCGAACGCCAGCTTCTCACCGGCGGCCACCCGCAGCTGCCACTCGACGAGGTCCAGGCCGGTCACCGCCTCGGTGACCGGATGTTCCACCTGCAGACGGGTGTTCATCTCCATGAAGAAGAACTCGTCGGGGCGTTCGGCCGAGACGATGAACTCGACGGTGCCCGCACCCACGTAGTCGACGCTGCGGGCGGTGTTGCACGCCGCCGCCCCGATGCGGGCCCGCGTCCGCGGGTCGAGCAGCGGCGAGGGCGCCTCCTCGATGACCTTCTGGTGACGCCGCTGCAGGCTGCACTCCCGCTCGCCGAGGTGGACGACGTTGCCGTGGGTGTCGGCGAGCACCTGGACCTCGATGTGGCGGGGCCGCAGCACGAAGCGCTCCAAGAACAACGTGTCGTCGCCGAACGAGGAGGCGGCCTCCCGGCGTGCGCTCACCAGCGCGTCGCGCAGCCGGGCCGGCTCGTCGACCAGCCGCATGCCCTTGCCGCCGCCGCCCGCGGACGGCTTGACCAGCACCGGGTAGCCGATCTCCGCGGCGGCCGCGACCAACTCGTCGTCGCTCAGGCCGGGCCTGGCCACACCGGGGACCACCGGCACGTCGAAGGCGGCGACGGTGTTCTTGGCGGTGATCTTGTCGCCCATCACCTCGATCGCCCGGGCCGGCGGCCCCAGGAACACCACTCCGGCGCGTTCGCAGGCGGCGGCGAAATCGGCGTTCTCGGAGAGAAACCCGTAGCCGGGGTGGATCGCCCGGGCTGCGGTGCGTGCCGCCGCGTCGAGCACCCTGGCGATGTCGAGGTAGCTCTCGCGCGCCGGGGCGGGCCCCAGCCGGACCGCTTCGTCGGCCTCGAGCACGTGCCGCGCCCCGGCGTCGGCGTCGCTGTAGACGGCGACCGAGCGGATGCCCAGCCGGCGCAGGGTCCGGATCACCCGGACGGCGATCTCGCCGCGGTTGGCCACCAACACGGTGTCGAACATCCTCATCACGTCCGTCATCACATCCGGAAGACGCCGTAGGAGACGGGTTCCAGCGGTGCGTGCGCGCACAACGAAAGGGCAAGCCCCACAATCAGTCTGGTATCCGCCGGGTCGATGATGCCGTCATCCCACAGCCGGGCCGTGGAGTAGTACGGGTTGCCCTGGCCCTCGTACTGCTCGCGGATGGGCGCCTTGAAAGCCTCCTCCTCGTCGGCCGACCACGGCGTGCCCGACGCGGCGAGTTGTTCGCCGCGCACGGTCGCCAGCACCGAGGCGGCCTGCTCTCCGCCCATCACCGAGATGCGCGCGTTGGGCCACATCCACAGGAAGCGGGGCGAATACGCCCGGCCGCACATCGAATAGTTGCCCGCGCCGTAGGATCCGCCGATCACGACGGTCAGCTTGGGCACCCGGGCACAGGCCACGGCGGTGACCATCTTGGCGCCGTGCTTGGCGATCCCGCCGGCCTCGTAGTCGCGGCCGACCATGAACCCGGCGATGTTCTGCAGAAACAACAGCGGGATGCTGCGCTTGTCGCACAGCTCGATGAAATGCGCGCCCTTCAAAGCGGATTCGCCGAACAGCACGCCGTTGTTGGCGACGATCCCTATCGGGTGGCCGTGGATGCGCGCGAAGGCGGTCACCAGGGTCTTGCCGTACTTGGCCTTGAACTCGCTGTAGTGGCTGCCGTCGACCAGCCGGACGATGACCTCGTGGACGTCGTAGGGCACCCGCGGGTCGGGCGGCACGACGTCGTAGAGCTCGGTCTGTGCGTGTTCGGGCTCGACCGGCGCACGGACCTCCCACTGGGCCGGCTCGCGCGGGCCGAACGTGGCCGCGATGTCGCGGACGATCCGCAGCGCGTGCTCGTCGTCGTCGGCGAGGTGATCGGTGACACCGGAGACCCGCGAGTGCAGGTCGCCCCCGCCGAGCTCCTCGGCCGAGACGATCTCGCCCGTGGCGGCCTTCACCAGCGGCGGTCCGCCGAGAAAAATCGTGCCCTGCTCGCGGACGATGACGGCCTCGTCGCTCATCGCCGGCACGTAGGCGCCGCCCGCGGTGCAGGAACCCAGCACCGCGGCCACCTGGGGAATGCCCTTGGCGCTCATGGTGGCCTGGTTGTAGAAGATCCGGCCGAAATGCTCGCGGTCGGGGAACACCTCGTCCTGGCGCGGCAGGAACGCCCCTCCCGAGTCGACCAGATAGATGCACGGCAGCCGGTTGTGCAGCGCGACTTCCTGCGCGCGCAGGTGCTTCTTGACCGTCATCGGGTAGTACGTGCCGCCCTTGACCGTCGCGTCGTTGGCGACGATCACGCATTCGCGCCCGGACACCCGGCCGACCCCGGTGATGATCCCCGCCCCCGGGGACTCGTCGTCGTACATTCCGTGGGCGGCCAGCGGGGTCAGCTCCAGGAACGGGGTGCCCGGATCGAGCAGACGGTCGACGCGTTCGCGGGGCAACAGCTTGCCGCGGCTGACGTGGCGTTGCCGCGCACGCTCGTTGCCACCGAGGGCCGCCGCCGCCAGCTTGGCGTTGAGCTCGGCGACGAGCCGCCGGTGCTCGTCGGCGAACGAGGGTGCGGTCATCGTGGCGGTCACCGCGCGCTCGCTGGGATCACAAGGGGCGGTTGGGTCTTGGCGATGACCTCGTCGACCGACACATCGGGGGCGGTCTCGACCAGGTGCAGGCCGTCGTCGCCGACGTCGATGACCGCGAGTTCGGTGACGATGCGGTTCACGCACCCGACACCGGTCAGCGGCAGCGTGCAGCGCTCCAGGATCTTCGGGCTGCCGTCCTTGGCGGCGTGCTCCATCATCACGATCACCTTGCGGGCGCCGTGCACGAGGTCCATGGCCCCGCCCATGCCCTTGACCATCTTGCCCGGAATCGTCCAGTTGGCCAGGTCGCCGGTGGCCGAGACCTGCATCGCCCCCAGCACCGCGACGTCGAGGTGTCCGCCGCGGATGATGCCGAACGAGGTGGACGACGAGAAGAACGCCGCCCCGGGCAGGGTGGTGACCGTCTCCTTGCCCGCGTTGATCAGGTCGGGGTCGAGTTGCTCGCGCGTCGGGTAGGGGCCCACGCCGAGGATGCCGTTCTCCGAATGCAGGACCACGTGGACCCCCGCGGGCACGTGGTTGGGGATCAACGTGGGCATCCCGATGCCGAGGTTGACGTACTGCCCGTCTTCGAATTCCGCCGCCACGCGGGCAGCCATGCCGTCCCTGCTCCAGCTCATCTGGTGCCCCTCTCCCCCGCAAGCGGGAGGTGCCCCCACCTCATCGCACCGTCTCCCTCTCGATCAGCTTCGCCGGATTGGGCACGTGCACCACCCGCTGCACGAAGACCCCCGGGGTGTGCACCGCCGCGGGATCGATCTCGCCGGGCTCGACGAGGTGTTCGACCTGGGCGATGGTGATCCGGCCGGCCCCGGCGCAGTCGGCGTTGAAGTTGGCGGCCGCCTCGCGGTACACCAGGTTGCCGTGCCGGTCACCCTTCCAGGCGTGCACCAGCGCGAAGTCGGTGCGGATGGCCCGCTCGAGAACGTAGGTCACACCGTCGAAGTCACGGGTTTCCTTGGCGGGCGACACGACCACCACCTCTCCCGAGGCGTCGTAGCGCCACGGCAATCCGCCGGCGGCGACCTGGGTGCCGACTCCGGCGGGCGTGTAGAACGCCGGGATTCCCATGCCCCCGGCGCGCAGCCGCTCGGCCAACGTACCCTGCGGATTGAGCTCCACCTCGAGTTCGCCGCAGAGGAACTGGCGGGCGAACTCTTTGTTCTCGCCCACATAGGAAGCGGTGGTCCGCCGAATCCTCTTGTGCTGCAGAAGCAAACCGAGCCCGACACCGTCGATGCCGCAGTTGTTCGACACCGTCTCGAGGTCGGTGACCCCGCTGTCGACCAGCGCGGCGATCAGCGCGTCGGGTATGCCACAGACCCCGAATCCCCCGACGGCCAGCGACGATCCGTCGGCGATGTCCGCGACCGCCTCCGCGGCGCTGGCCACCACTTTGTCCATGAGCGCAGGGTCTCCTCGCCTTTCGGGTGTTCGCGACGGTTCAGTTAATGCTGATTAACTGGGCTGAGAATACCACCGCGCCCACCGTCCGTCCAGGCAGGCAGTGCCCGCTCAGCCGCGGCCGCGGAGGTATTCGATCGCTTGCTGCCGGATCTCGTTCTTGCGGACCTTGCCCGTCACTGTCAGCGGGAATTCGTCGACGATCCACAGATACCGCGGGATCTTGAAGTGCGCGAGGCCGGCCGCGCAGAATTCGCGCAGGGCGTCGCTCGTCAGCTCCCGCGATCCGGGGCGCAGCATGACCACCGCCATGAGCTCCTCGCCGTACCGGGCGTCGGGAACCCCGATGACATGGCCGTCGAGGATGTCGGGATGGGTGTAGAGGAACTCCTCGATCTCGCGCGGGGAGATGTTTTCGCCGCCCCGAACGACGATGTCGTTGATGCGGCCCGTGATCCGGACGTAGCCGGAGTCGTCCATGACGGCCAGGTCCCCGGTGTGCATCCAGCCGCCGGTGTCGACGACCTCGGCGGTCCGCTCCGGGTCGTCCCAGTAGCCGGCCATCACCGAATAGCCGCGCGTGCAGAACTCCCCCGCGACGCCCCGGGGCACGATCTGGCCGGTCACCGGATTCACCACCTTGGCCTCCAGATGCGGACCGACCCGGCCGACGGTGCCGACGCGGCGCTCCAGCGAATCGTCCATGCGCGTCTGCGTGGACACCGGCGAGGTTTCGGTCATGCCGTAACAGATCGAGATGCCCGGCATGTGCATGCGCTCGATCACCCTGCTCATCACCTCGACCGGGCATGGGGAACCGGCCATGATCCCGGTGCGCAGGCTGCCCAGCTCGTAGCCGGCGAAGTCCGGCAAGCCCAGTTCGGCGATGAACATCGTCGGCACGCCGTACAGGCTGGTGCACCGCTCGGCCTGCACCGCGCGCAACGTGGCGGCCGGCTCGAAGCCGGGCGCGGGGATCACGATGCAGGCGCCGTGACTGGTGGCGGCCAGGTTGCCCAACACCATCCCGAAGCAGTGATAGAAGGGCACCGGGACGCAGATCCGGTCCCGGGCGGTGTACTCGAGCAGCTCGCCGACCAGATAACCGTTGTTGAGGATGTTGCGGTGAGTCAGCGTCGCGGCCTTCGGGTAACCCGTTGTGCCGGAAGTGTATTGGATGTTGATCGGGTCGCTGCCGTCGAGCTCGGCCGCTCGGTGGGCGAGCGCGACGGGGTCGGCCGGGGCGCCCGACAGCTCCTCCCACCGCCGGCTCTCCAACAACACGACCTCGCGCAGCGCCGGGCAGCGCGGGGCCACGTCGGCGAGCATCGCGGCGTAGTCGCTGGTCTTGTGACGCGGCGCCGCGATCACCAGCGCGACCCCCGATTGCCTTAGCGCATACTCCAATTCGCGGGTGCGGTAGGCGGGGTTGACGGTCACCAGGATCGCGCCGATCTCGGCGGTGGCGTATTGGACGAGCACCCACTCCCACCGGTTCGGCGCCCAGATGCCGACCCGATCGCCCGCACCCACACCGGCGCCCAGCAGCCCGGTCGCCAAGCCGCGCACCGCCGCCCGCAGTTCGGCGTAGCTCCACCGCCGCCCGGCCGCGATGTCGACGAGGGCCTCGCGAGCCCCATACGTGTGGGCGGTGTCCGCGAGGTTCGCGCCGATCGTCACATCGAGCAGCGCGGGCTCGCTCGGGCCGCGATCAAAGGACAGCGGATCGAAGTGTGCGGCTCCTGCGGCTGCCACGGTCCCTCCGGCTGGTTTGGCTACCAACCTAGCCGCTCGCCGACGTCGACTGCCACCGACTCGTGCTACGTTAGCGACGATTAACCGAACGGTCGAGTTCTGCACGGGAGGTCCGTCGTGACCGCGTCCGCTCCGGAAGGCCAGGCCGGTCATCCCGAGGCACCAAATCGCCGCAGCCGGTTGAAGTCCGACCGGCGCCTGCAACTCTTGGCGGCCGCCGAACGGCTGTTCGCCGAACGCGGCTTCCTGGCGGTCCGGCTCGAAGACATCGGCGCCGCCGCCGGTGTCAGCGGTCCGGCCATCTATCGGCACTTCCCCAACAAGGAGTCGATGCTGGTCGAGCTGCTGGTGGGCATCAGCGCCCGATTACTCGCCGGAGCCCGGGACGTGCGGGCCCGCAACGCCGACGCCGCGGCGGCCCTCGACGGCCTCATCGACTTTCACCTGGACTTCGCGTTCGGGGAACCCGACCTGATCCGCATCCAGGACCGTGACCTCGCGCACCTGCCCGAGGCGGCCGAAAAGCAGGTCCGCAAGGCCCAGCGCCAGTACGTGGAGGTCTGGGTCGGGGTGCTGCGCGAACTCAGTCCCGAGCTGGCCGAAGCCGATGCCCGGCTGGCGGCCCACGCGGTGTTCGGACTGCTGAACTCGACCCCGCATGCCATGAAGTCCCCCGACAACTCGCGCAGCAAGCCCGGGCGCGCGGCGCGCTCGCGCGCCGTCATGCGCGCCATGACCGTCGCCGCGCTCACGGCGGGAAATCGGTGCCCCTGAATCGCGCGTCCGGCGGTGAGAGCCGGTCAGGGGTTCGGCCCAGGTACCCTGCAAGCCATGAGGTGGACATGAACGATCCACGTCGACCCGAGCGGTTCAGTCCCCCTCAGCCGGGGTCGGAGCCGACCGATCCGCGGGGTCGCTGGCAGCCGCCGCCCGTCGACCCGGCCTACGCCGACCAGGCGCCGTTCGCGCCGACCTACGGCGGGCCCTATGTCCCATGGACCACCGGCTTCAACGAGGCCGACCCGACCACACGTCTGCCCGCCTACTGGCAGTACGACCAGCCTCCGCCGGGCGAGGTGCCGCCCGAAGGGATGGCTTCCCCGCCGCCGGATGGCCCGAAGACGCCGCGCTGGTTGTGGGTCACCGCCGGGATGGCGGTGCTGCTGGTTGTGGGCCTGGTGGTCGCGCTGGTGCTGGTCAACGGCGCGATCCGGACCCAGACCGCCGTGCCGCCGCTGCCGCCCATGCCCGCACCGAGCACGTGGGTCCCGACGCCGACCACGACGCCGCCGACGCGCACGCCGCGTTCACCCCGTCCCGCACCGGTGCCGCCGACCCTCGGGCCGGAAACCCCGTCCGAAACGACGGGCCCCCCGGCCGCCATGCAGGACGTCGTCTACAGCGTCACCGGTGAGGGCCGCGCCCTCAGCATCATGTACATCGGCTCCGGCGGCCTCCTGCAGACCGAGTTCAACGTCGCGCTGCCGTGGAGCAAACAGGTCAGCCTTGCCAAGTCGCCCACCCACCCGGCGAACGTCACGATCGTGAACTTCGGCTACGACGTCACCTGCACGGTCACCGTCGCCGGGGTTCAGGTCAGCCGACGGGTCGGGGTGGGCCTGACGATCTGCGATGCCAGGGCCGGCTGAGGGGCCAAGGGCTGAGCGCCGCTACGCCGGTTCGGTGAGGACGGCGTGGCGCAGCGGCGCACGCACCGCCAGCATCCCCAGCAGGCCGGCGATCAAGACCAGCGAGATGCCGCCGAGACCGGCGCGGACGGCGCCGAAGGCGTCGACGAAAATCGAGAAAAGCCACGGCGCCAGGAACGACGCCGCCCTGCCCGTCATCGTGTACAGGCCGAACGCGACCCCTTCCCCGCCGTGCTTGGACAGGTGCAGCAGCAGCGCGCGCGACGACGACAGCGACGGACCGACAAACAGGGCCAGCAGCAACCCGCACACCCAGAAGGCGTGCGCACCGGACGACGCCATCAGGGCGAGCGCCACGACGATGATCGCCGTCAGCGATCCCAGGATGACGGGTTTGGATCCGATCCGGTGGTCGACGAACCCGCCGGCCACCGAGCCCCCCGCGGCCACCACGCTGGCCGCCATCCCGAACACCAGCACGTCCGCCTGCGAGAGGCCGTAGACGTTGACGCCGAGCACGGCGCCGAAGCCGAACACTGCCGCCAGCCCGTCCCGGAACAGCGCGCTGGCCCCCAGGAAGTAGACGATGTTGCGGTCGCGCCGCCATTCGGCGGTCACCTCCGTCCACAGCTTGCGATAACCGCCCAGCATGCTCGTCGGATGCGAGGCCGGCTCGCCGGAGTCGGGCAGCCGGTGGGCGACGAACAGCAGCGGCAGCGCCAGCACCGCGAACCACGCCGCGGTCAGCAGCATCGCCGCCCGGACGTAGAGCCCGTCATGCACCGGCACGTGGAGCAGCCCGCGCACCGGGCCGGTACCGGAAATGAAACCGGCATAGACCAGCAGCAGCAGCACCACGCTGCCGCTGAACCCTGCGGCCGCGCCCAGGCCGGAGATGCGCCCCACCGTCTGCGGCGTCGAGATCTGACGCAGCATGGCGTTGTACGGAACGCCGGCCAGATCACCGCACGCGGCCGTGGCCGACAGCAGCACCAGCCCCGCCCAGAGATAGCGGGGATCGTCGCGGATCAGGAACATCGCGCTGGTCGACGTCACCGCGAGACCGCTCAGGACCGTCAGCGTCACCCGCCGACGGTGCGGGGCTTGCACCCAGACGCCGACGAGCGGCGCCAACACCGCGATGGTCACCCCCGAGGCTGCGAGCGCGCGCCCCAGCCAACTCGCCGGCGACGTACCACCGGACAGCCCCGAGCCGACGCTGCCGGTCAGATAGACCGAGAAGACGAACGTGGCCACGACGGCGTTCATGCCGAGGGAACCGCAGTCCCACAGCGCCCACGCCGCCACCCGAGACCACAGCGGCCCGCCCGAGCGCGAACCCGGTCGATTCATGTCGGCGACTCTATTGAACGGGCAGGCGACCCGCCGCGCCCGGCTCCGCCGCGCTTGCGATCGCTGCCAATTGAACGGGCAGGCGACCCGCCGCGCCCGGCTCCGCCGCGCTTGCGATCGCTGCCAATTGAACGGCCAGGCGACCCGCCGCGCCCGGCTCCGCCGCATTGCCTGTTTACCATTGGCGCATGCCGGTACCCGCCCCCAGTCCCGACGCGCGCGCGGTCGTCACCGGAGCCTCGCAGAACATCGGTGCAGCGCTGGCCACCGAACTCGCGGCACGCGGATACAGCCTGATCATCACCGCCCGACGCGAGGAACTGCTCAACGAGTTGGCCGCCCGCCTGTCCGACAGGTACCGGGTCGCCGTCGACGTGCGCCCCGCCGATCTGGCCGACCCGGCGGATCGGGCGAAGCTGTGCGAGGAACTCGCCGCGCGTCCCATCTCCATCCTGTGCGCCAACGCCGGCACCGCGACCTTCGGTCCGGTCAGGGACCTCGACCCTGCGGGCGAAAAGGCCCAGGTCCAGCTTAATGCGGTCGCGGTGCACGACCTCACGCTGGCCGTGCTGCCCGGCATGGTGGCGCGCAGGGCCGGCGGCATCTTGATCTCCGGCTCGGCGGCGGGCAACTCGCCGATTCCCTACAACGCGACGTACGCGGCCACCAAGGCGTTCGCGAACACCTTCAGCGAATCGTTGCGCGGGGAACTGCGCGGCTCCGGTGTGCACGTGACACTGCTGGCGCCGGGCCCGGTGCGCACCGATCTGCCCGACGACGCCGAGGCCTCGCTGGTGGAAAGACTGGTCCCCGACTTCCTGTGGATCTCCACCGAGCACACCGCCCAGGCCTCGCTGGATGCGTTGCAACGCAACAAGATGCGCATCGTGCCGGGCCTGACCTCCAAAGCCATGTCGGTGGCCAGCGGGTACGCCCCGCGCGCCGTCGTCGCGCCCATCGTCGGCAGCTTCTACAAGAAACTCGGCGGCGGCTAGTGGCGCCGGGCGCTACTTCCGGCGACGCCCCCCGGTGCCGAAGATGTTGCGGACGATCTCGCGTACGCCGGTATTGACGGCGCTCTTCACGGTCGGGTTCTTCAGCACCTCCTCCCACGTCGCGGGGCCTTTCGGCTCGTAGGGGGCAGGCATCGGCGGAATCTCGATGTCGTCCCCGGGCAGGGGGTCGTACCGGCCCCGCGGCTGCTCCGGGCGGGGCGCTTCGCGTGTCGGCTCCGGCTCGCGCTCGATGGTCTTGCCGTACTTGGCCTGCAGCGGACTGGATTTGGCCGCGGCGGCGATCGCATCGGTGCCGATCGCGGCCATCAGCGAGCGGGGTGCGCGCATGCGTGTCCACGCCACCGGCGTGGGTGCGCCCTGCTCCGACAACACGGTGACGACGGCCTCGCCGATCCCCAGCGACGTCAACGCCGACTCCAGGTCGTAGACATCGGTTTTGGGATAGGTGCGGACGGTCTTGCTGAGCGCCTCCTGGTCGTCGGGGGTGAACGCCCGCAACGCGTGCTGGATGCGGGCGCCCAGCTGGGACAGCACGTCGTTGGGCACGTCCGTGGGCAACTGGGTGCAGAAGAACACCCCCACGCCCTTGGAGCGGATCAGCTTGACGGTTTGTTCGACCTGCCCGAGGAAGGCCTTGGAGGCGTCGCTGAACAGCAGGTGCGCCTCGTCGAAGAAGAAGACCAGCTTGGGCTTGTCCACGTCACCGACCTCGTCCAGCCCGGCGAACAACTCGGCGAGCAGCCACATCAGGAAGGTGGAGAAGATGACCGGGCGCAACGATTGACCGCCGAATTCCAGCAGCGAGATGACTCCCTGACCCTGGTCGTCGACGCGCAGCAGGTCGTGCGGGTCGAGCTTCGGCTCGCCGAAGAAGGTGTCACCGCCGTCGCCGGCGAGATTCACCAACGTTCGCAGGATGACTCCCGCCGTCGTCGACGAGACCCCGCCCAGGTCTTTCAGGTCGGCCTTGCCCTCGTCGCCGGCCAGGTGGCTGATCACGCCGCGCAGATCGTCCAGGGTGACGAGCGGACGGTCGGCCTGCTTGGCCCAATGAAAGATCAACCCGAGTGTCGACTCCTGGGTCGCGTTGAGCCCCAATACTTTCGACAGCAGGACCGGACCGAAACCGGCAACGGTCGCCCGCACCGGCACGCCGACGCCACCGGTTCCCAGCGACAGAAACTCCACCGGGAACGCCGCCGGCTCCCAGTCGTCGCCGGTGTCCTTCGCCCGCGCGGCAGTCTTGTCGTTGGCCTCCCCCGGTCGGGACAAACCCGACAGGTCGCCTTTCACGTCGGCCATCAGCACGGCCACGCCCGCGGCGCTGAGCTGCTCGGCGATCAGTTGCAGCGTCTTGGTCTTGCCGGCTCCGGTCGCCCCGGCTACCAGGCCGTGCCTGTTGATCGTGGCCAGCGGGATGCGAATCTGCGCGGACGGGTCGGCGACGCCGTCGACGACGACGCTGCCCAGTTCCAGCGCCCGGCCATCGACGGCGTAGCCGCCGGCGATCCGTTGCGCGGCTGTCGCCGCTGATTCGGTACCCATGTGCTGCGCCCTCTTTCCGATCGTCACCCGCTCGGCAAACTCACCCTACTTGTCAGGGGGACGCGGGAGCGATGGCTCGCGTACGCATACGCTGAGCGCTGTGGTGGACGAATTGGTGTGGATCGACTGCGAGATGACCGGCCTGGACTTAGGTTCGGACAAGCTGATCGAGATAGCGGTCCTGGTCACCGACCCCGACTTGAACATCCTGGGCGATGGCGTCGACGTCGTGATCCACGCCGACGACGCCGCGCTGTCGGCGATGATCGACGTGGTCGCCGACATGCATTCGCGCTCCGGGCTCACCGACGAGGTCAAAGCGTCCACCGTCGACCTGGCGGCCGCCGAGGCGATCGTGATGGACTACATCGGCAACCACGTCAGACAACCGAAGAGCGCGCCGCTGGCGGGCAACTCCATCGCCACCGACCGCTCCTTCATCGCCCGCGACATGCCCGCCCTGGACTCGTTCCTGCACTACCGGATGATCGACGTGAGTTCGATCAAGGAGCTCTGCCGGCGCTGGTACCCACGCATCTACTTCGGCCAGCCGGCCAAGGGACTCACCCATCGGGCCCTGGCCGACATCCACGAGTCCATCCGCGAGCTCCAGTACTACCGCCGGACCGCCTTCGTCTCGCCGCCGGGGCCCTCCACCAGCGAAATCGAGGCGGTCGCCACCCAGCTGGCGGGCAGAAACGACCCACCGCAACCAATCGATTCGGCCCCCGGGCCACCAACCGGCTAGTATCGACGTCGCCGTTCGTTGGCCCCGCTACGGGACCGGCCCGGCGGCATGGTGAGTGTAGTTCAGCTGGTAGAGCACCAGGTTGTGATCCTGGAAGTCGCGGGTTCGAGCCCCGTCACTCACCCCACAGGTCAGACGTGCACTTCCTCGCCGGAAAACCCGTGCACAACCTGCCGCATCTGTAACATCTATTCAGCGCGACGCCGGTGCCCGCAATCTCCGGTGTTTGCTGGCTTCCTGCCGACACGCCGGGTTCAATCCGCTGTTCCGACCGCGGTGTTCGTCACCCGACGGCAATGACACACGGGTTCAACAATGCTATTGAAAGTGCTAGTCAGCTGGGTTAGCGTGTTACCGCTAAGCTTATTGAGCTGCGGAATCGCGGAACCCGATGGGCAGCACCTTAAAACAAGGTTCGCTCCACGCCACCCGATTTCTTCTGCTCGACAAATCACGAAATTCGCCGTGGGAGAGCGCCGATGGAACTCGTTGCTGGTAGCGGATGACCGTTGACATAAAGTTTGCTGGCGGCGATGCCGACCGCGCCGCGATGCCTCCCCGACACGAACCCGTTCGGTTCGACGATCACGACCGGGGCGGCGGCAGCACCGGCACCGGCACCGACGGCATCGACGCCATCCGCGACTGGACCATCGGGTACGTCAAACGTCACCCGCTGGCCTCGCTGACCACCGTCGGCGAGCAGTTCGTCCTCGGCGTGCGCACCATCCAATATTTCTGCGCCGACCTGGTCACCGGGCGCTTCCCGTGGCGCGAGTTCGTCCGGCAGGGCGCCTTCATGGCCGGCACCGCGGTCCTACCGACGGTTCTGGTGGCGCTGCCGATCAGCGTCACCCTCTCGGTGCAGTTCGCTTTGCTGGCAGGCCAGGTCGGAGCCACCTCGCTCGCGGGCGCGGCAAGCGGTCTCGCGGTCATCCGTCAGGGCGCGTCGATGGTCGCCGCGATCCTCATGGCTGCGGCGGTCGGGTCGGCCATCACCGCCGACCTCGGTTCGCGGACCATGCGGGAAGAGCTCGACGCCATGGAGGTGATGGGCGTATCGGTCATCCGCCGTCTCGTCGTACCGCGCTTCGCCGCCGCCATCATGATCAGCTTCGCGCTCACCGGAGTCGTGTGCTTCGTCGGATTCTTCGCCAGCTACATGTTCAACGTGTACTTCCAGAACGGAGCGCCGGGCAGCTTCGTGGCGACGTTCGCGTCGTTCGCGACGCCCGGCGACATGATCCTGGCGCTGCTGAAGGCGGTCATCTTCGGCGCCATCGTCGCCGTGGTGTCAGGCCAGAAAGGCCTGTCCACCAAGGGCGGCCCGACCGGGGTCGCGAACTCGGTGAACGCCGCAGTGGTCGAGGCGATCCTCGTCCTGATGATCGTCAACGTCGCCATCAGCCAGCTCTACGTCATGCTCTCGCCCAGAACGGGTCTGTGACGTGACGAGCTCCACCTACGCGCCGCTGGCGCCCATCACGGGCCGCGTCATCCGGCTCTATCGGCGGTCCACCATGCCAGTCGTCCGGCTGGGACACATGCTGGTCTTCTTCATTCGGGCGCTGGTCGCCGTGCCGATCGCCGCACGCCACTACCGCACCGAATTCCTCAAACTGCTGTCGAACATCACCTGGGGCAACGGCTCGCTGGTGGTCGGTGGCGGCACCGCCGGTGTGGCCGTCGTCCTGGGGGTCACCGTCGGTGCGCTCGTCGGCATCGAGGGCTACAACTTTCTCGAACTGCTCGGCCTCGGCCCCGCGACCGGCTTCGTCTCGTCGTTGGTCAACACCCGCGAGCTGGCACCGCTGATGGCCGCGATGGCGTTTGCGATACAGGGCGGCTGCCGGTTCACCGCCCAGCTGGGATCCATGCGCATCGCCGAAGAGATCGACGCCATGGAATCGCTTGCCATCCGCCCGATCCCGTTCCTGGTGACAACCCGGCTGATCGCCTCGGTCATCGCGATAGTGCCCCTGTACGCGGCGTGCCTGGCGATCGGCTACCTGAGCACCGAGCTGGTGGTGGGACTCAGCGGTGGCGGTTCGACGGGCTCCTATCTGCATTACTTCTCGATGATGCTGGCCGGCAAGGACATTGCCTATTCGCTGGTCAAGGCCGTCGTCTTCGTGTGGATCGCGTCCACGATCCAGTGCTACTACGGGTTCTACGCGAGTGGGGGTCCCGAGGGTGTGGGGGTGGCGGCCGGACACGGCATGCGCGCCAGCATCACCGTGATCATCATGGTGAACATGCTGCTCACCATGACGCTTTACGGCGTCGACTCCGGCGCGAGGTTCGGCGGGTAGGTGATCGCGGATGCCGAATTCCTTTGAGCTGGACGGGCGCGGCCCGTCGGACCGGCAGCTGCTCGGCTGCGGAGTGGCGGTCCTCGTGGTCGCGAGCCTGGTCACCGCGGCCCTGTTGCTCAAGTCGACCGGCCGGCTCAACGACTACGTGAAGGTCGTCGCCGACCTGGTCAACGTCGGCGACGGCTTGCCCGAGAAGTCCGACGTGAAGTACCACGGTGTGCTCGTGGGCACCGTGGACAGCGTCGTCCCCGCGGCGTACGGGAAGCCGAACTACGTCCGGATCGACCTCAAACCCGGCTACGCCACGTCGATCCCGGCATCGGTCACCGCTCGGGTCGTGCCCAGCAACATCTTTGCGGTGTCGTCGGTTCAGCTGGTGGGCAACGGACCGGGACCCGTCATCCGGCCCGGCGCCCACATCCCCGAAGACACCCGCCTGCCGACGGTGCTGTTTCAGACCACCATCGGCAAGCTGCGAAACCTGCTCACCGCGACCGGCCGCGGCCGCGAAGACAAGTCCGTGGGCATCATGGCCGCGCTCGCCGCGGCCACCGAACATCGCCGCGTGGCCCTGGTGGACGCCGGCAAGAAGCTGGATCACCTGATCGACCAACTCAATTCGCTGGTCGCCACCGACACGGGTCCGTCGACGCTGTCCGCGCTCGTCGACGCGACCCGGGGGCTGGAGGCCACGGCCCCGGATCTTTTCGACGCGCTGCACCGGGCCATCGAGCCGATGCAGACCTTCGCCGAGACGCGCGCACAGCTGGAGTCGATGTTCTCGGGCACCGACCACACGCTGGGCACCACGCATCAGTGGCTGTACGACCACGTCGACCAGTTGGTCCGCATCACCACCGACTTCACGCCCGTGCTGGGTGTGCTGGCGCTGAAGGCCGACGTCTTCCTTCCGGCCGCCGTCAAGATCGACAACCTGGCCACCAGGTTCATGGACGACGTCTGGATGCCGGACCGCGAACTCGCCAACGGGCGGGTCAACATCTCGTTCACCCCCTCCTACTCCTACACGCGTGCGGACTGCCCGCATTACGGCGAGCTCAAGGGGCCCAGCTGCTTCACCGCGCCGCTGGTCCCGGTCCGGCCGGACCTGCCGGAAGTGCTGCTGCCGCAGAACTATCAGCCGCCCAAGGACCTCGCGCCGCCGCCGGGAACCGTCGTCGGGCCCGACGGCAACCTGATCGCCGTCGGTCCGCCGCTGATCAACGCGGCTCCCAACCTGCAGGACCCCAATCCGCCTCTGCCGGCGGGGGTCACACCGTCGCCGCCGGTCCCGGGGTCCGCCAATCCGGACAATGCGCCGCACGCCGCGACGCCGGGATCGGTTGCGCCGTCGTCGTTCGGCGGCAACGTCGGGCCCGTCGGCAGCCAGGAGGAGCGAAACCTGTTGACCGCGATCACCGGCCGGCCCGCGACGGTGGCCACCGAGCTGCTGCTCGGTCCGATCGCCCGCGGCACGACGGTGCCGCGGGCCCGCGCGGCCGCGGCGGGGAGGCCGAAGTGAAGTTCCGCGCGCCGCTGATCGGCCTGTCGCTCTTCATGGTGGCCGCGATAACCGTCACATGGCTGGTCTACGTCAGTCTGCGCCGCGACGTGGCCGGAAAGACGACGTCGTATTCGGCGGTCTTCACCGATGTGTACGGGCTTCGCGAAGGTGACGACGTCCGCATGGCCGGGGTGCGGGTGGGCCGCGTCCAAAAGATCGACCTCGACGGCAAACTGGCGAAGGTCTCGTTCGTCGTGCAAGACGGCCAGCCGCTGTTCGGTAACACCGTCGCCTCGGTGACCTACCAGAACATCGTCGGTCAGCGTTACCTCGGGCTGTCGTTGGGCACCGAAGGCAGTCCCGGCCGGCTGGCACCCGACAGCGTCATCCCGCCGGAACGCACCGAACCCTCCTTCGACGTCACCGCGCTGCTCAACGGCTATGAGCCGCTGTTCAGCCTGTTGAACCCGCGCGACGCCGACAATCTCACCAAAGCGCTGATCGAGTCATTGCAGGGCGACACCCCGTCGCTTGCCGCGCTGGTCAGCCAAACCACAACGCTCACAGAGACGTTCGCCGGACGGGATCAGGAGCTCGGCGATCTGATCGCCACTCTCAACAAGGCGGTGGGCAATCTCGCCCGGCAGAACGCGGACCTCGACGGCATCCTCACCGCGACCCGCGACACGGTGTCCACCCTCGACGGGCGGCGTCCGGAACTGGTGGCGGCGGTGGGTTCGCTGGCGCGGGTGACGGGCCGCCTGGCGACGTCGGCCAGGGACGTCTACCCGTCGTTCGCCGAACTGATGGAACGCAAGCCCGGTTTCGTCCGGCACCTGCTCGGCGTCGAACCCCAGGTGGGTTTCTTCGCCGACAACATTCCGCTGGTGCTCAAGGGGCTCACCCGGATGGGCAACCAGGGCGCCTACGGCAACGGCTACGCGTGCGATGCGAACCTGTTCGGGTTCTTCCCCGGCCTCAACGACGTCGTGCCGATCATCGTCGACGCCGCCACGCCCGGGAACAAGGCGATGCACACCCCGAAGTGCAGACACAATGGCTGATTTCCCGGTGATTACTTCCTGGCTGCGTCGCCTGACTCGGCGCAAGCGCGCGCTGGAGAGCTACAACACGACGTGGCTCGGCTTCATCGCCGTCGCGGTGGTCGCGGTGGTGATCGGGACCATGGTGACCGTGCATATGCTCGGAATGGGCTACCGGCACTACACGGCGGAGTTTCTGCAGGCGGCGTCGCTGCGGGTCGGGAATCCGATCACCGTAGCGGGTATACCGGTCGGCACGATCAGCAGCATGAAACTCGCCGGCGACCACGTCGAAGCGGGTTTGAAGATCCGCGACGACCTGGTGCTCGGCAGGCAGTCGAAAGCCGTGATCAAGGTGGCCACCATCCTAGGGTCCCGCTACCTCGCGGTGGAACCCGGCGGTCCCGGTTCGCTGCCGGGCGGCACCTTCGACTTGGCGCACACGTCGGTTCCCTACGATCTGCAGGCCGCATTGAAGGACGCCACAACCACTTTCGAGCAGGTCGACTCGGACAGGTTCGCGCAGTCGCTGGCCATGCTCGGCAAGCAGCTGGAAAAAATGCCCGCGGTGATACCCGAGGCCATGGCGAACATCGACACCCTGTCGTCGATCATCGCCCGGCGGCGCGATCAGCTGGGCGAGCTGCTCAAGAGCACCGAGCAGGTCACCAACACGTTGCGCCGTCAGCAGGCCAACGTCGGCAGCCTGATCAACCAGGGGCAGGACCTGCTGGGCCAATTCGTCGCGCGGCGCGCCGTTTTCCACGCGATGATGCGGTCCCTGACGAGCCTGGTCGACATCATGAGCAAGATTCTCGTCAACGACCGGCCGGAGTTGGATTCGCTCATCAAAGACACGCGCGACATGACCGACATCATCGCCCAGCACGACGACCTGCTGCGCAACATGCTGCAGGTCAGCCCCGTCATGTTGCGTCAGGTCGCCAACATGAGCGGGGACGGGAACGCCATCAACTTCACCGCGTCCGGTGGCGCGCTCATCGATTCGTGGATGTGCGCAATCAGCGGCCGCGCCAAGCAGTTCGGGATGATCCCGTACTTCAAGGACTGTAAGTGAACGGGAACTGCAAGTGAACAGGAGCAAAGCCGCCAAGACCGGCGTCAGGATCAGGGTCGTCGCTGTCGCGGCCGCCGTCGCCGCGGTGCTCGCGACGGTCGGCGTCGGGTGGGGGTACTTCGGCGCCAGGCAGGACCCGATCATCGTGACGGCCCAATTCGACAGCGCCTCAGGCCTGTACGAGGGCAACGTGGTGGCGGTGCTCGGCATGCCGGTGGGCAAGATCACCAAGATCAGACCGCGGGGTGGCTACGTCGAGGTGGAGTTCACCGTCGACCGCAACGTCAAGGTCCCCGCCGACGCGCAGGCCGTCACGGTGTCCACGTCCATCCTCACCGACCGCCAGATCGAGCTCACCCCGCCCTACCGGGGCGGGCCGGTCCTGGAAAACCACGACACCATCGGCCTGACCCGCACCAAGACGCCCGTCGAATTCAGCAGGGTCCTCAGCGTTCTCGACCGGGTGACCAAGTCGCTCGAAGGCGACGGCCACGGCGGAGGCCCGCTGGCCGACGTGATCGACAGCGGCGCGGCGGTCGTCGACGGCAACGGCGCGAAGATGAAAGAAGCACTCGCCGAGCTGTCCGAGGCGATGCGGCTGAGCAGCGACGGCGGCGCGCAGACCCGCGAGCAGATCACCACGATCATCAAGAATGTCAGCTCGCTGCTGCAGGCGGCGGCCACCAACGACGCCAAGCTGCGGCAGTTCGCGTCGACCATCCACCTGGCCAGCCAGGTCCTCGACGACGAGGAGATCGGAACGGGCACCACCGGAAAGAGGCTCGACCAACTGGTCCAGCAGGCCGCCGATCTGCTCGACGCCCACCGCGACAGCATCAGGCAGGCGACTCTCAACGGCAACACCCTGGCCAAGACGGCGACGGACAACCGGCGCGAGCTCGCCGAATTGCTCGACCTGGCACCGATGGTGGCCGACAACGCCTACAACTCCATCGACCAGGCCAACGGTTCCCTGCGCGGGCACGCCCTCATCGACAGGATCGTGTTCGACGGCCAGTACGCCAAGGAGATCTGCAACATGATGGGCCTGCGGCAACTGGGCTGCAGCACCGGGACCCTGCAGGACTTCGGACCCGATTTCGGGCTCACCTACGTGCTGGACGGCATGGCGGCGATGGGGCAGAAATGACGACCGCACGCCGCAAACCCGCCCCCGCGATCGTCGCGATCGTCGCGGCCACGGCGGTCCTCAGCTCGGGATGCGCCACGAACGGGCTTGCCAGCGTCCCCCTTCCGGCCCCCGGCTTGAGTTCTGCGGGGTACCGGCTGACCGCGATCTTCGCCAACGCGCTCAACCTGCCGACGAAGGCCAAGGTGAAGCTCGCCGGCGCCGACGTGGGCGAGGTCGAGTCCATGATCGCCCGCAACTACACCGCGGTGACCACGCTGCGCATCAGCGCGGGCGTCCAACTGCCTGCGGGCAGTAGGGCCGAATTGCGCACCGCCACACCATTGGGCGACGTGTTCGTGGCGTTACAGCCACCCCCGGCGACCCAACCGAACGCGGCCATGTTGCACGACGGCGACACCATCGGCCTGCAGTCTACGGCGGCGTCCGCGACGGTCGAGTCGCTGCTGAGCTCGGCGGCCGTGCTGGTCAATGGCGGGGCGGTGCGCAACTTCACCAACCTCATCAACGGAGTCGGCCGGGCGACCGGTGACCGGGGCCAGGCGCTGGCGGGTCTGATCCGCAAGTCGAACCGGCTGCTGGGCACGCTGGACTCCCGCTCCGGGCAGATGTCGACCGCGATGACCGAGATGACGCGCCTCGCCGGCGAAATCGACGCCAAAGAGCGCACCATCACCGACCTGATCACGGCCGCGGGCCCCGGCACCGACGCCCT
Source organism: Mycobacterium helveticum (assembly GCF_007714205.1). Lineage (GTDB taxonomy): Bacteria > Actinomycetota > Actinomycetes > Mycobacteriales > Mycobacteriaceae > Mycobacterium > Mycobacterium helveticum. The sequence goes on from NZ_VMQU01000087.1 coordinate 23,438, forward strand.
GGCCGCCAACACCACCGAACTGTCCAACCTGGCCGTCCAAGCCGGTGACACCGCCCGGCTGCTGGCCAGGTTCCCGTCGATCGGGGGAACCGACACCAGCGGCCGCAGCATGATCCGCGACCTGAACACGCTCGCCGGCGCCTTCAACGACGTTGCGGTGAGCCCCGATACCAGCTGGCTGCCCCTCAACCGGATGCTTCCCCCGCTGATCAAGTCGACGTCCGGTTTCGCGGTCGCCGGCGCCGGCAGCGCCGACCGGCTGGTGCTCGGATCGATACCCGACATCGGGTTCGGCGGCGACATCGGGCTGCACGGACCACACCGGTACAACTGGAACCAGTTCATCGGCTCGTTGAAGTACACATTGTGGCGCCTTCAGGAACGGGTGGTGGGGCGGGGGCCGAACTCACCGCAGCTGCCGGTGATACCGGACCCGAACGTGGCGGGGGCAATCGTGCCCGCCCCCGCCC
>NZ_VMQU01000088.1 GCF_007714205.1 Mycobacterium helveticum
TCTGGTTGTTTATACCACAACCAGACTATCGCGTGACCAGCCTCAACCCCCGTCACCTACATTCGTGTCGCACACCCGTCTGCTCAGAGCAGTGCGGCGTGGCGCCCGGCGCGCACCATGCCGGCGGCGCTGGCGCGGGCCCAAGGTCGGTCAACTGCCCGTGGTCGGATGCTATGCAGCCTTGGGCATGGTTACCGATGCCCTTGGCAGCAAAGGACGCGTTGTCGAATCAACGGGATGCGGTGTGGTGGCCATGGCTAGCTGCCTTCTTTCGTGGCGTTCACGGGAAAGCAGCTCAATCCAACATATCCGGCACTACACCGCAACACCAACGACCGCGTTTTTGCAGGTCAATGCACAGCGCTAACTGGCCCCTAGTGCGCGACTACCTGGACTGAGCTTCGGCGCAGCGCCGTTGCTGCGCATGCCACGTCGTGGCCCGCGCGAACTAGCCGGGCCCCGACAGGTCCGCGATCGGCGGGAAGGTGCCATCGGGCTCCGGCCGGTAATCCATGACCCGGATCACAGCGCGCACCGGCAGCGGGCCGTACAAATGCGGGAACACCATGCAGGTCGGATCCGTTGCCACACCGGGCTCCCAACGAACAGGCGAATCCAGCAGCCCAGGGTTGATGTGCAACACCACCAGGTCCGCACGGCCGCGGTAGAGCCGGTTTGCCGGCAGGTGCACCTGCTGCGGCGTCGAAAGGTGGATGAACCCGGCCCCGACGTCAGAGCCGGAGCTTTCCGGCCTGATCGCGCCCTCTTCGCGGGCGCGCGACCACTCGTCGGCGCCGCACAGGTGCAGCAGCACGTCAGAAGCCAATGCCACGAAAGAACAGCTTAAAGAGCCTTCCCGGAAGGCGTGAGGAACGCGTGAGAAACGACACACCCGATAACGATCGGGGAACAAAGCAAAAACCCCATACGTCTGAGACAGTGAATAAACGCGAGAACGGAGAGGGCATGAACGCAACTCTGACCAGTCCCTTGACCAGAGCTGACCGCTGCGACCGCTGTGGCGCCGCGGCCCGCGTCCGTGCCAAGCTGCCCTCCGGAGCCGAACTTCTCTTCTGCCAGCACCACGCCAACGAGCACGAGTCGAAACTGGTCGAGCTGGCCGCCGTGCTGGAGTTCAGCCAAAGCTAGCCCGACACCAACTCGCCCGCGGCCAATGTGGGCCGCGGGCGCAGTTTTCGGTAATGCTGGACCCGTATGAGCGATCAGGTCGCGAAACCGTCCCGCCACCACGTCTGGCGAATCTGTCTCAGAACTCTCGCGAAGAGTTGGGACGATTCCATCTTTGCCGAGTCCGCGCAGGCCGGTTTCTGGTCGGCGCTGTCCCTCCCGCCGCTGCTGCTGGGAATGCTGGGCAGCCTGGCCTACGTCGCGCCGCTGTTCGGCCCGGACATGCTGCCCAGCATCGAGCGCCAGGTGATCACGACGGCCCACACGGTGTTCTCCCGCAGCGTGGTCAACGAGATCATCGAACCCACCATGCGCGACATCACCAACGGCGCGCGGGGCGAGGTGGTGTCCCTGGGGTTCGTGATCTCCCTGTGGGCGGGCTCGTCGGCGATCTCGGCGTTCGTCGATTCCGTGGTCGAAGCCCATGGCCAGACGCCGTTGCGCCATCCCGTGCGCCAGCGCTTCTTCGCGCTGTTCCTCTACGTGGTGATGCTCGTGGTCGTCGTGTCGACGGCGCCGCTGCTGGTGGTGGGCCCGCGCAAGATCGGCGAGCACATCCCGGTCGCGCTGGCCAACGTGCTGCGTTACGGCTATTACCCGGCGCTGTTTCTCGCGCTGATGGTCGGGATCATGATCTTGTACCGGGTGGCGCTGCCGGTGCCGCTGCCGTCGCACCGGCTGATCCTCGGGGCGGTGCTGGCCACGGCGGTGTTCGTGATCGCGACCCTCGGCCTGCGAATCTACCTGAGCTGGATCACCCGCACCGGCTACACCTACGGCGCGCTGTCCACACCCATCGCGTTTCTGCTGTTCGCCTTCTTCGCCGGCTTCGCGATCATGCTGGGCGCCGAACTCAATGCCGCCGTCCAAGAGGAGTTCCCGGCACCCAAGACGCATGCCCACCGGCTGCGCAACTGGCTGATGTCACACCTGCGCGCGCTTACGGCGACAGGGGATTCGCCGGCACCCCCGACGGCGCCGAAGCGCGACGTCGCGACGGTCGAACCGCCGGCGTGATCAGCTTTTCTTGAGCGTCTCGTAGATCTTCTTGCAGTCCGGGCAGACCGGGGACCCCGGCTTGGCCGCCCGCGTGACCGGAAAAACCTCGCCGCACAAGGCGACCACGTGGCTGCCCATCACGGCGCTCTCGGCGATCTTGTCCTTCTTGACGTAGTGGAAGTACCGAGGGGTGTCGCTGCCGGTCCCGTCGTCGACGCGTTCGTCGGTCTCGGTGCGTTCGATCGTCTGCGTCTCCATACCTGACATTGTGCACGCCCGTTGGTGTGGCGAAACCGGCCGAGCCGGAATCGGCGATATGTGGGACAGTGGAGGAATGAAGCGGGGCTCCGATCCGGGGTCCGGAGACAGGTTTGATGACGAGGGCCGGCCCGTACTCATCACCGCCGCCGCACCCTCCTACGACGAACAGCATCGCGCGCGGGTGCGTAAGTACCTGGCGCTGATGGCTTTTCGGATACCGGCGCTGATCCTGGCCGCCGTCGCGTACGGCGCCTGGCACAACGGCCTGATCTCGCTGGCAATCGTGGCGGTGTCGCTGCCGTTGCCGTGGATGGCCGTGCTGATCGCCAACGACCGCCCGCCGCGGCGCCGCGACGAGCCCCGGCGGTTCGACGCCGCCCCGTCGCGCACTCCGCTTTTCCCGACGGCGGAGCGTCCCGCTCTCGAGCCGCTGCGCGACCCACAGGCGCAACCCGATCCGCCCAGCGCGCAGAGGCACGGCTAGCGGACGCGTCGCCCCGCGCCGCACTTCTCAGGACTTTCTCAGGTCGTCGGGACATTTCTGCACGTCATGGCGTGTGAGATCACAGGTCGCCGGGAACTCTCAGGCCGTGTGTGTCGTTAACCCATACGACAGCTCAAGCCGATCAGGAGGTCGCTATGGCGAACGCCACCCCCAGCAGGATCGAAGGCGATCTGGATGCTCAAAGCCCCGCAGCGGACTTGGTGCGCGTATATCTGAACGGCATCGGCAAGACCGCGTTGCTGAACGCAGCGGACGAGGTTGAACTGGCGAAGCGCATCGAAGCCGGCCTTTATGCCGAGCATCTGCTGGGAACCCGTAAGCGCCTGGGCGAGAGCCGCAAACGCGACCTGGCGGCCGTCGTGCGCGATGGTCAGGCGGCGCGTCGTCACCTGCTGGAAGCGAACCTGCGGCTGGTGGTGTCGTTGGCCAAGCGCTACACGGGCCGGGGCATGCCGTTGCTCGACCTCATCCAGGAAGGCAACCTGGGCCTGATCCGTGCGATGGAGAAGTTCGATTACACAAAGGGATTCAAGTTCTCCACGTATGCCACCTGGTGGATCCGTCAGGCCATCACCCGCGGCATGGCCGACCAGAGCCGCACGATCCGGCTGCCGGTTCACCTGGTCGAGCAGGTCAACAAGCTGGCGCGGATCAAGCGGGAGATGCACCAGAACCTGGGACGCGAGGCCAGCGACGAGGAACTCGCCGCCGAATCGGGCATCCCGATCGAGAAGATCAACGACCTGCTCGAGCACAGCCGGGACCCGGTGAGCCTGGACATGCCGGTCGGCTCCGAGGAGGAGGCGCCGCTGGGCGACTTCATCGAGGACGCCGAAGCGATGTCCGCGGAGAACGCGGTGATCGCCGAGCTGCTGCACACCGACATCCGCAGTGTCTTGGCCACCCTCGATGAGCGTGAGCATCAGGTCATCCGGCTGCGGTTCGGTCTCGATGACGGGCAGCCACGCACCCTGGACCAGATCGGCAAACTGTTCGGTCTCTCCCGCGAGCGGGTTCGCCAGATCGAGCGGGACGTGATGGGCAAGCTGCGCAACGGCGAACGCGCCGACCGCCTCCGGTCGTACGCGAGCTGACGTCGCCGGCAGGGTTGCCGGTCGACGCCACCACCAGAGCCAGGTAGCACAGCGGTATGCCCGCCGCATATGCGGCGGGCATACCGCTTGCCTGCGCAGCGTTGCACCCATTCGCGCAGCTGGCCCAGTAGACTCGGCGTCATTGGAGGGTGCTGAATGAACGACCTGGTTGATACCACCGAGATGTATCTGCGGACCATCTATGACCTCGAAGAAGAGGGCGTAACGCCGCTTCGCGCCAGGATCGCCGAACGCCTCGAGCAGAGCGGGCCGACCGTCAGCCAGACCGTATCGCGCATGGAGCGCGACGGCCTACTCCACGTCGCCGGCGATCGCCACCTCGAGCTCACCGACAAGGGCCGTGCCCTGGCCGTTTCGGTGATGCGCAAGCACCGCCTGGCCGAACGGCTGCTGGTCGACGTCATCGGGTTGCCGTGGGAAGAAGTGCACGCCGAGGCATGCCGATGGGAGCATGTGATGAGCGAGGACGTTGAGCGGCGGCTGGTGAAGGTGCTCAACCACCCGACCACCTCCCCGTTCGGCAACCCCATTCCGGGTCTTCTGGACCTGGGCGTCGGCCCGGACTTCGGCGCCGCGGAAGCCAACCTGGTCCGCCTGACGGAACTGCCCGGCGGGTCGCCGGTGGCGGTGGTCGTGCGCCAGCTCACCGAGCACGTGCAAGGCGACATCGACCTGATCAGCCGGCTGAAGGACGCCGGCGTCGTGCCCAACGCCAGGGTGACCGTCGAGACCGGACCGGCCGGGGTGACCATCGTGATACCCGGTCACGAGAACGTCACCCTGCCGCACGAGATGGCGCACGCGGTCAAGGTCGAGAAAGTCTGAGCCGCTACCCTGCACGCCGGCCGAACGACCGGCGCGGCGGCAGCCGCACACCGAGGCGCCGGGCCAGGCGGTAGCCCGTGAGCGCGAGTTCCCGAATGTGCTCGGGCCGCATCCCGGACTGCAACGCCGTGTCCAGCATCCCCGCCATGCGGTGCTCGGGATCGCATCGCAGCGCCGCCTCCAGCGACACGCCCGCAAGCGGCCCGTCACCGCGGGCGTAGGCGCTGAATGCCAGCAACACCAGCGCTTCGACGCGCCACGGGGGCGGCAGCGTGCGGGCCAGCAGCGCCCACAACGACTCCGCCTCCCCGGCGCGCTCGCCGACCGCCAGCGCGTACAGCGAGTCGCGCACCTGTACGTCGGTCAACGCGCAGCCCAGCCGCGCCAACTCGGCCTCGGGCAGCGGCCGGCCGTCGGCGACCCGGGCGGCGGCCGCCAACGCGCGTTCGACGTCCCGGCGGCTGCAGCCGGTCGGATCGCCGCGATGCGCCACTTCCCGGGCGGCCGCCTCCCGCCCGACCAGGTCGGTCAACTCGCCGGTGTGCTGTGGGTCCTCGATCGCGATGACGGCCTGCAGGTCGGCGCGCCGCGGATAGAGCCGCCGCCCGTCGAGCACGGCCGCCGCGGCCAGCGGGGAAGCCGACGGGTCGTCGACGGCGCCCGCGGCGCCGCAGCCGTCGACGCAATGCCAGCGCCCGCCGGCGGCCACCCGATCCACGACGTGCGCGGCCCACAGCTCAATGTTGTGTTGCGACAACGCTTCTGTCAGTGCCGCGCACAGGTGCCGGTATTCCTCGTTGCATCCGGGGCAGCGGGCGCCGGCCTCGGCGACGACGACCGCGATCGCGGCCTCGGGTTCGGCCGTGGCCGCGACCTCGGCCAGGTGCGCGATCCGGTCGGCGAGCTTATCGGAGAGGTCGACCCGCAGCACCGACCCCAGTTCGCCGCCGTCGAGCGACACCAGTACCAGTGAATTCTCCGGGACGAACCCGAGAACGGCCGGTAGGGCCGCAATCAGCGCCCCGGGGCGATTCAGTTCGAAATCCGCGTGATTCGTCGTCATGAGTCTCAACGCTGACGGCACCCACCGTCAGCCGGTGCGCACCCCAACCGGCGCAGCGTTCCTCCTGTGCATGAAGTCAGCACTGTGGGTGGCGCTGTTCTACTGTCTAGCTCATGGCGTCGACGCGCGAGTACGACATGGTGGTCATCGGTTCCGGGCCGGGCGGGCAGAAGGCCGCCATCGCCTCGGCCAAGCTGGGCAAGTCGGTCGCGATCATCGAACGCGGCCGCATGCTCGGGGGCGTGTGCGTGAACACGGGCACGATCCCGTCAAAGACGTTGCGGGAAGCGGTGCTTTACCTCACCGGGATGAATCAGCGCGAGCTTTACGGGGCGAGCTACCGGGTGAAAGACCGCATTACACCAGCCGACCTGCTGGCCCGGACCCAGCACGTGATCGGTAAGGAAACCGATGTGGTGCGCGACCAGCTCATGCGGAACCGGGTCGATCTGATGGTCGGTCACGGGCGGTTCGTCGACCCGCACACCATCCTCGTCGAAGACACTGCCCACCACGAAAGGACGGTCGTCCAAGGCGATCACATCGTCATCGCCACGGGCACCAGGCCGGCGCGGCCGTCCGGAATCGAGTTCGACGAGGACCGGGTGCTCGACTCCGACGGGATCCTCGACCTCAAGTCGCTCCCCGCCTCGATGGTGGTGGTCGGCGCCGGGGTGATCGGCATCGAGTACGCCTCGATGTTCGCCGCGCTGGGCACCAAGGTCACCGTGGTGGAAAAACGCAACGACCTGCTGGACTTCTGCGACCCCGAAGTCGTCGAGGCGCTGAAGTTCCACCTGCGCGACCTGGCGGTGACCTTCCGGTTCGGGGAGGAGGTGACCGCGGTCGACGTCGGCTCGGCGGGCACCGTCACCACACTGGCCAGCGGCAAGCAGATCCCCGCCGAGACCGTCATGTACTCCGCGGGACGCCAGGGCCAGACCGACCACCTCGACCTGGAGAAGGCCGGGCTGGAGGCCGACAGTCGCGGCCGGATCTTCGTCGACGACAGGTTCCAGACCAAGGTGTCCCACATCTACGCCGTCGGCGACGTCATCGGCTTCCCCGCGCTGGCGTCAACGTCGATGGAACAGGGGCGGCTGGCCGCCTACCACGCGTTCGGGGAGCCGGCGTTAGGCATCACCGAACTGCAGCCGATCGGCATTTATTCGATCCCCGAGATCTCCTACGTCGGCGCCACCGAGGTGGAGCTCACCAAGGACGCGGTCCCCTACGAGGTGGGGGTGGCCCGCTACCGGGAGCTGGCGCGCGGGCAGATCGCCGGGGATTCCTACGGCATGCTCAAACTGCTGGTGTCCACCGAGGACCTCAAGCTGCTCGGGGTGCACATCTTCGGCACCAGTGCCACCGAGATGGTGCACATCGGGCAGGCCGTGATGGGCTGCGGCGGCACCGTGGAGTACCTGGTGGACGCGGTGTTCAACTACCCCACGTTCTCCGAGGCCTACAAGGTCGCCGCGCTCGACGTGATGAACAAGGTGCGGGCACTCAACCAGTTCCGCCGCTGACCCGCCCGTTGCGCTAGCAGGCGTCGTCCAGGCCGTTCGGGACGGTATCGCCGGTACCGCCGGCTTCGGCGCGGGCCAGCAGTTGCGCGACGTGCTGGTCGAACGGCGCCGAATACGACACGTTCTCGGCGCACCCACCGCCTTCGAAGCCGCCGGTGAGCCCGGTGATCGTCGTGCCGCTGACCCATGGTCCGCCGCTGGTGCCCGCGACCAGACCCTCGCACACCACCGACGGGTAACCGGTCTCGCTGACCTCGGTGCTGGCCTGGCAGCCCACCGGCGATCCGCCGATCCCCGACGGGTACCCCAGCACCGTGACGTGGCTGCCGGGAGCGGGCGCCTGGCCCAGGTTCAGCGCCAAGCCGACGTGCGACTCGACCGACCCCCCGCCCTTGTTGCTGACCCGTATGACCGCGTAGTCGGCGTGCGGGTCTTTGGCGGCGGTCCAGCGCGGGTCGAGGTAGACGGCATCGGCCGTCCACAGGTCGGTGGGCGCGGTGTCGCCGGCGAAACCGGGCGCGAAGGTGATCTGCGAACCGCCGCCCAGGCAGTGCGCCGCGGTCATCACCAGGTCGCCGCCCGCCGAGTGCACCACCGACCCCGTACACACATGCAGGGTGCCGCCGTCGAGGAAGATCGGTCCGACGCGCATGTCCGGGTCCACCGGCCCGGCGAGCGCCGCCCTTTTGGGCCTGCTGAGCCGTTCCACGGGTTTGCTGGCCCGCTGCGACGGCACCCTCAAGGCCGAGGCATGCTCGGCGGGCCGGCCGCAGGACGTCGACAGCATGGCCAGGCCGACCACCGAACAGAGCACTCTCAGCGCGATTCGCATCGGCTCCCATCATGCCCGACCGGCGGCCGGCGGGCAGATCTCACCGGGCGAGGGATTACACCGGGGCGTTTTCGCGTTCGAACATACGGACGCACAGCAGTTCCCTGTTCAATAGTGGGGGCCCCGCGATTTGGGGGACACTACAGGGGGCACCCCTCGAGCAGCTCCCGGAAGGAGGCGACCCGGATGGCCCACCGCCACGACCCGGACGACGAGTACTACCAGCCCGAACAGGCGGGAATGTACGAACTCGAGTTCCCGGCGCCGCAGTTGCTGACGTCCGACGGCCAGGGACCGGTGCTGGTGCACGCTTTGGAGGGTTTCTCCGACGCCGGTCATGCGATACGGCTGGCGTCCAGCCACCTCAGGGCGGCCCTGGACACCGAGCTGGTCGCGTCCTTCGCAATCGACGAACTGCTGGACTACCGCTCGCGGCGCCCGATGATGACCTTCAAGACCGATCACTTCACCAACTATGACGACCCGGAGTTGAGCCTGTACGCGCTGCGCGACAGCGTCGGCACGCCGTTCCTGTTGCTGGCCGGCATGGAGCCGGACCTGAAATGGGAGCGTTTCATCACCGCGGTGCGCATGCTCGCCGAACGGCTGGGCGTGCGGCGGACCATCGGCCTGGGCACCGTCCCGATGGCGGTTCCGCACACCCGCCCGATCACGCTGACCGCGCATTCCAACAACGGAGAGCTGATCGCCGATTTCCAGCCGTGGATCGCCGAGATCCAGGTCCCGGGCAGCGCCTCCAACCTGCTCGAGTACCGGATGGCCCAGCACGGTCACGAAGTGGTCGGCTTCACGGTGCACGTCCCGCACTACCTGACGCAGACGGACTACCCCGCTGCGGCGCAGGCGCTGCTCGAGCAGGTGGCCAAGAGCGGGTCGCTGGAACTGCCGCTGGCGGCGCTGTCGGAGGCGGCCGGAGAAATCCGGGCCAAGATCGACGAGCAGGTCGAGGCCAGCGCGGAAGTGGCTCAAGTGGTGGCCGCACTCGAGCGCCAGTACGATGCCTTCATCGACGCACAGGAGAACAGGTCGTTACTGGCTCGCGACGAAGAACTGCCCAGCGGTGAGGAGATCGGCGCGGAGTTCGAGCGGTTCCTGGCCCAGCAGGCCGAGAAGAAGTACGACGACGACGACTCGGCCTGAGCGCCTCCGAGTGCCGCGTAATGCCTTCGCGGCCCGACAACAAGGGTGGAGATGACCGAGCGGCAGCGCAAGAGCACTCTCCGCCCGGTGCGCGAAGTGACGGCACCCAGGCTGGAGTTCCGTACGATCCACGGATACCGCAGGGCCTACCGCATCGCGGGCTCGGGGCCGGCGATGCTGCTGGTCCACGGCATCGGCGACAACTCCACGACCTGGAATGCCGTGCAGGCCAAGCTCGCTCAGCGGTTCACCGTCATCGCCCCCGACCTACTGGGGCACGGGCAGTCCGACAAACCGCGCGCCGACTACTCCATCGCCGCGTACGCCAACGGGATGCGCGACCTGCTCAGTGTGCTCGACATCGAGCGGGTGACCATCGTCGGTCATTCCCTCGGTGGCGGGGTGGCGATGCAATTCGCTTACCAGTTCCCGCATTTGGTGGAGCGCCTCATCCTGGTGGCCGCCGGCGGCGTCACCAAGGACGTCAATCTCGTGTTGCGGTGGGCGTCGCTGCCGATGGGCGGCGAAGCCCTCGCGCTGCTGCGGCTGCCCCTGGTGTTGCCGGCGGTCCAGGTCGTCGGCCGCGTGCTGGGCGCCGCCTTCGGGAGCACCGGCCTGGGCCGCGACCTGCCCAACGTGCTGCGCATCCTCGACGACCTCCCGGAGCCGACGGCCTCGGCCGCGTTCAGCCGGACCCTGCGCGCGGTGGTCGACTGGCGCGGCCAGATCGTCACCATGCTGGACCGGTGCTATCTGACCGAGGCGATCCCGGTCCAGATCATCTGGGGCACCAAAGATGTGGTCGTCCCCGTCCGCCATGCGCGGATGGCGCACGCGGCGATGCCGGGCTCGCGGCTGGAGATCTTCGAGGGTTCCGGGCACTTCCCGTTTCACGACGACCCGGCCCGCTTCATCGACGTCGTGCAGCGCTTCATCGACACCACCGAACCCGGCGAATACGACCAGGCCGCCCTTCGCCGGTTGCTCCGCTCCGGCGGCGGGGAGAAGGCGGTCACCGGCCCGGCCGGCACCCGCGTCGCGGTGCTGAACGCCATGGGCAACGACGAGCGCAGCGCGACCTGAAACCGGGCCGCGCCGGCTTGCGCGAACGTTCAGTGTTTCCGGTGTAACACCGCGGCGAGATGATGCTGCAGCGGCTGGCCGACGGCGCCCATGCGCAGCGAGTACGACAGCTCGTCGCCCTCGACGCGCAACGAGCGCCCAAGCGCGGAAACCTCTTTCGCGGTCGGCGTCAGCCCGATCGAGAGGGTGGACAACTCGACCTCGACGACGCCGCCGCCGGCCGAAAGGGTGCCCACCTCGATTTCCGTGACGCCGGTCGGATGGGCCAGCACCAGCTCGACCCTGCCCGGCTGCGGCACCCGGACATAGCCCGTTTCGGCGTGCAAGGGCCGGCCGTCCGTCACCGCCCTGGTCTTCTGGGCGTAGGCCAGGAACGGCTTCCCGACATGGCCGAAGACGACCTCCTCGAAGTACTCGAAAGGCTCGATCGTCGGGTACTCACCGGCGCCACGTCCCGCCCAGGTACCAAGCAGTGGCGCGAGCGCCACCAGATCGGGATGCAAGTCAGGGACCATGGCACCACCCTAGTGCGGGTCCCCGGGGCGGCCCGTCAGTTCGACGTCGGCACGTTGCGGTGCGCGCGCAGCAGCTCGATCTCCCGCTCGAAATCGTCCGCAGACTCGAACGACCGGTAGACCGACGCGAACCGCAGGTACGCAACCTCATCGAGGTCGCGCAGCGGTCCCAGGATGGCCAGGCCGACCTCGTGACTGGGGACCTCCGGGGATCCCGCCGCGCGTACGGTGTCTTCCACCTGCTGGGCCAGGAGGTTAAGCGCGTCGTCGTCGACCTGGCGGCCCTGGCACGCCCGGCGGACCCCGCTGATCAATTTCTCCCTGCTGAACGGCTCGGTGACGCCACTGCGCTTGACCACGGCCAGCACCGCCGTCTCCACCGTGGTGAAACGCCGCCCGCACTCCGGGCACGACCGGCGGCGGCGGATGGCCTGTCCCTCGTCGGTTTCCCGCGAATCGATCACCCGGGAATCGGGGTGACGACAGAACGGACAGTGCATGACCGCTCCTTCGCCGCGCTCACGGACATCGCAGGACACTGCGAGCGTACCTGTGCGCACCGCCCGCGGGGCGAGCGCAGCCGTGCAACGGCCTCCGCGCTGCGCAACGACGCGGTCAGCCCACCGGCGCGATCAGTGGCTGACCCGCGACCAGCGCCGGCGAGTTCAGGTCGTTGAGTGTGCGGATGCGTTCGGCCACCTGGCGAACCGGCGCGTCGGGCGCGACCCGGTGTGCGAAGTCTCGCAGCGACTCACCCGGCTCGACCCGCACGACGGCCAGCCTGTCGGGCACCGGGGCCGCCGAAGCCGAGGACTGCCCGTTGACCGCCTGCCCGACGTTGGCGATGAACCCGAGCCACAAGGTGATCAGCCCGGCGGCCACGGCCAGGCCCGCCGTCTTCGCCCACGTGACGGAGCGCCTGCGGTGGGGCGCGACGGACATCGCGACGCCGGTGCCGCGGTACCGCGGCGGGGTCCCCGCCGGCCCGCACGGGCCTGGCCGGCGCGGCCCTTGCGTCCGGACCCGCCCGTGGCGAGGTTCCTGGACCGGCCCGTTGATCGGGCGCCGAACGCTGCTGGTACGCGGCGAGACTGTGTGAATGATTGTCATCTGCGTTCCTCCGGTCAACTAATCCTCGCTCGTGTGTTCGACAGTATCGCTCGTGTGTTCGATATCCGAACATTTGAGCGAAGCGTGTCGCACGAGCCAAACGCTAGACCGCCCCACCGACAAGCGACCGCCGCCATCGGTCAACCGGCACATGCCGCAGAAATACCCGATCGCCCGCAGAGTTACACCTTTGTCATTCGGCCGGCCCTGACGGCCGAACGGGCTTCGTCGCGGTCGCCGACACGCCAGTCGAACACATGTTTGATTCTCGGCCTGCGTCCGGCTACATTCATTGCCATGAGCGACAGCAACGGCGCCTCCGCCGGTGATTCATCGCTGACCGAGCGGCAGCGCACCATCCTCAACGTCATCCGCGAGTCGGTCACCAGCCGCGGCTATCCCCCGAGCATCAGGGAGATCGGCGACGCCGTCGGTCTGACGTCGACCTCCTCGGTCGCCCACCAGCTGCGCACCCTGGAGCGCAAGGGATACCTGCGCCGCGACCCCAACCGCCCGCGCGCCGTCGACGTGCGCGGTGCCGACGACGCCACCGCCGCGGCGCCCGCCACCGAGGTGGCCGGCTCGGACGCCCTGCCGGAACCCGCCTTCGTCCCCGTCCTCGGACGCATCGCGGCGGGCGGGCCGATTCTCGCCGAGCAGGCCGTCGAAGACGTCTTCCCGCTGCCCCGCGAGCTGGTCGGCGAGGGCACGCTGTTTTTGCTCAGGGTCGTCGGCGACTCCATGGTCGAGGCGGCGATCTGCGACGGCGACTGGGTGGTCGTGCGGCAGCAGCATGTCGCCGAGAACGGCGACATCGTCGCCGCGATGCTCGACGGCGAGGCCACGGTGAAGACGTTCAAGCGCGCGGGCGGTCAGATATGGCTGATGCCGCACAATCCGGCGTTCGACCCCATTCCCGGCAACGACGCGACCGTGCTGGGCAAGGTCGTCACCGTGATCCGCAAGATCTAGCCCCCGGCGGAGCCGGGACGACCGGCCTCCTAGTCGGCCTTGATGAACCCGTTGGCCTGCGCGACCTGTTCGCTGGACAGCCAGATTTCGGCGAGTGTGTCCTGATAGAGGGCGCTGTCCGGCGTGTAGTAGAGGCCGAAACTTGCGCTCGCCTTGATCGGATACCCGTCGGGCATCTGGTAGGGGTCATCCAGCGGCAGGTGAATCGTCGGACGCCCCGTCCCGCGCGGGCCCGCGCCGGCGGCGTGCGCGGCCAACGGCGAGGTCTCGGCGGTGTCGACGGCCGCGTGCCGCCCGCTGCGCGCCTCCCCGGCGGCAGCCCCGGAGAGGTCGGCGGCCGCCGCGCCGGACGCGGCGACTGCATGGCCGGCAGCGGCGGCACCCACGGCATCGGAGTTTTCGTCCCCGGGCGCCGGCTCCGGATACTTCGCGTGCCCGGCGACGTCGTCCTGCGGGAGTTCCTCCGGCGCGAACTCGGCGTAGCCGGCCTCCGGCTCGTCGAGATCGCCGTGGTCCTCCTCGAGCTCGGGGTAACCGGCGGCCGAGAAGTCGGCGTCGGTGACGACGGGGATCGAGTCGGTGTCCACCGCGTCGGGATTTTCGTCCCCGACGCCGAACGCGTGCTCGACGTCCTCGGCCAAGAGCGCGGCCCCGGTCCCGCGCCCCCAGCCGACCCGGCGAGCGGACTCGGCGCCCTCGGGATGTCCCCCCTCGGGACGTTCCGTGGAGTCGTACAGGTCACCGCGGCCGAAGTGATCGGTGGCGGCCTCGCCGTCGTGGCCCCAGAGCCCGTCGGCCTCGGCATCGTATCCGGCGCCGGCATCCCGTTCGGTCCCGCCGGCGGCGGTGTCGCTGCCGGCAGGGGCCCGGCGCATGCGGACGGCCACCAGCACCAGCAACGCGACAAGCACCAGCGCCGCGGCGCCACCCAGCAGCCACCACCATTGCTGCCAGACCGGCTTCGTGGTGTGGGGTGGCATCGCCACGGCACTCGGCTGGTTCTGGCCCGATATCTGCAGCCCGCCCAGCAGGGGCGCCAGGTTAGCGGGGTCGGTGGTGAACGTGTTCTTCGTGCGGTTCCACGAGATCGTGCCGCCGGCAAACTTCTGCGAGACCACGTCGCCGTCCACGGCCTGGTCCCCGACCGGCGCGCCCAGCTTTCCGCCGGCACCGCGCAGCTTGTCCCAGGCGGCCTTCATGGCTCCGCGCACCACGAACGCGCCGTGCTCGGCGGTCCAGAAGATCACCGGCTTGTCGGCCGCGGAGAAGGTGCAGATCCGGCTCGAAGGTATGCCGCCGTCGGACTCGTTGGCGACGGGGAATCCCAGGTCGCTGCCCATGGGGCCGCCCAGGGACTCGTACTTGGCCAGGATGTCGCTGTCGACGGCGTTCGCACCGGTCGCCGGGCTGAAATACACCTTCCCGCCGGCGAAGTTCTGGCCGATCCCGTCACCGCCGATGGGATACTGCCCGCCTTGCTTGGCACCCAGCTGGCCGTTGACTCCCCCGGCCGCGCGCCAGGCCATGTTGATGGCCGCCGTCGGGTCTATCGGCACCTGCAGGCCCTTCAGCTGGTCGGCCAGCGCCGTCGGCTCCGTCGTGAACTCCTTGGTGTCCCGGTTCCAGGAGACCTGGCCGCCGCTGAACTTCTGCGAGGCGAGCTCGCCGTCGTAGGTCTCGTCGGTGACCGGCACCCCGAGGACGCCGCCCGAGCTGCCGAGCTTGTCCCAGGCCGCGTTCATCGCGCCGCGCACGACGAACGCGCCGTGCTCGGGCGTCCAGAAGATCACCGGCTTGTCGCTGGCCGAGAAGGTGCTCACGCGGCTGTCCGGTCCGGAGAGCCCGGGCACTTCGTTGATCGTCGGAAAGCCCAGGTCGCTACCGGCCGGACCGCCCAGCGACTCGTATTTGTCCAGTACCGGCCCGTAGGCGTACTTCGCCCCGGTGGCCGGGGTGTAGAACATCGTGCCGCCGTCGAACTCCAGGGCGAAACCGTCCCCGACGGGGTAGACATCCCCCTTGCGGGCACCCAGCGGCGACGTATCGCCGCCGGCCTTCTCCCACGCGCCCATCATGGCCGCCTCGGCGTCGCCGATCGGGCTCGCGGCCCCCGCGGGAGCCAGCAACACGGCGGCCAGCGCTGTGGTCGCCAAGCCGACCAGCGCACGCCCGACCAGCTTGTGCATGTGACCTCTCTGCCCGTTCACCAAGCCCTCCAGTCCACGGGTATGCGCCCACCTGTGGGCCATGCCCATATCCCGCGGCCCCGCGAACGGAGCTTCATGCCACCGACGGGCCCGTACCCCCGTAACGGTCCGCATTTTCGCCGGGCTCGCACAACATTGCTCCAATCGACGAGAAATGCGAACTCAATTTACGGATATTACAAAAATGGATACCGCATCGATGTGGAAATGATGCCGAACGACATGCGCATCGCAACGAACCGTCCCGCCGCACGCGCGGCGTACGGTTCACCCTGTCGTACGCCGGGGCCGTCGCCGGCCCCCGGCCCGTCCCGGTGACGTCGACGTTCGCGCACCCGTCCGAGCCCTCACCGGCATCTGCAAGACGCATGCGTCGACGGTACGTCAGACCATGAGCCGGTCGACATCTGACCGACGATTGCCGAATTTCGCGAATTCGCCGCAGCTTGGTCTCCGCGCCGGCGAATGAGCGACCCAAAACGGCTACGCGTCAGTAACTTCGCCGCCGACGACGAGTCCCGTTGTACGGGATCCAGATCCGGGCTAGACCCCGAGCCCCCGGCCGATGATCTCCTTCATGATCTCGGTGGTGCCGCCGTAGATGGTCTGGACCCGGGCATCGAGATAGGAACGCGCAACCGGATATTCGCGCATGTAGCCGTAGCCGCCGTGCAGCTGCAGACAACGGTCGATCAGGTGCACCTGCTTCTCGGTGGAATACCACTTGGCCATAGCGGCCTGTTCGGCCGTCAACTTCTTCTCCAGGTGCAGCCGCAGGAACTCGTCGACCATCATGCGCACCACGGTCGCCTCGGTGGCGAGCTCCGCCAACACGAATCGGCTGTTCTGGAAACTGCCGATCGGTTTGCCGAATGCCTTCCGCTCCTTGGTGTACTGCAGTGTCTGTTCGAGCACCTGCTCCATCGCCGCGGCCGCCATGACGGCGATCGAGATGCGTTCCTGCGGCAGATTCTGCATGAGGTAGATGAAGCCCATGCCCTCTTCGCCGAGCAGGTTCTCGGCCGGCACCTTGACGTCGGTGAACGACAACTCGGCCGTGTCCTGCGCGTCCAGCCCGATCTTGTCCAGATGGCGGCCGCGTTCGAAGCCCTCCATGCCGCGTTCCACCACGAGCAGCGAAAAGCCTTGCGCCCCTTTGCCTGGATCGGTCTGCGCCACCACGATCACCAGGTCGGAGTTGATTCCGTTGGTAATGAAGGTTTTTGACCCGTTGAGCACATAGTGGTCGCCCTGCTTGACCGCGCGGGTCTTGATGCCCTGCAGGTCGCTGCCGGTGCCCGGCTCGGTCATCGCGATGGCGGTGATCAATTCCCCGCTGCAGAACTTGGGCAGCCAGCGCTGCTTCTGCTCTTCGTCGGCCAGGGCCAGCAGGTAGGGCGCGATGATGTCGTTGTGCAGGCCGAAACCGATCCCATTGTAGCGCCCGGCGGCGGTCTCCTCGGTGACGATCGTGTTGTAGCGGAAGTCGGGGTTGCCCCCGCCGCCGTACTCCTCGGGCACCGCCATGCCCAGGAAGCCCTGCTTGCCCGCCTCGAGCCAGACGCCGCGGTCGACGATCTTGGCCTTCTCCCACTCGTCGTGGTGGGGCGCGACATGGCGGTCCAGAAACGCCCGGTAGGACTCGCGGAACAATTCGTGCTCGGGTTCGAACAGCGTGCGTTCGTATTTGATGGCGCTACTCATGGACAACCTCCGAAGACCTCCGGCGACCTGCGCGGCGTACGAGAACTCTGCAGCTCAACATATACCAACCAGCCGGTTGGTCGGCGGGCGGTGGTTGCTTACCGGGCGCCGAATTCCCGCAGGCTGGCGGCCAGCGCCGCCGGAACCCGGGCTTTGATCCGGGTGCCGTCGTCGTTGTGCTCCTCGTGCTGGACCCGCCCGTCGGAATGCAGGCGCGACACCAGGTCACCCCGGTGGTACGGGATCACCACGTCCACGGCGGTGTCGGTGGGAGCGGCGAGTTCGGCCATCCGCCGCCGCAACATCTCGATGCCGTCGCCGGTGCGCGCGGAGACGAACACCGCGCCGGGCAGGGCGTGCCGGAGTTTGGCCAGGGTCAGGTCGCTGGCCGCGTCGATCTTGTTGACCACCAGCAACTCCGGCGGCGGTGCGGCATCATGGTCGCCCCGGTGGTCGGTGACGACGTCGGAGACGACCTGGCGGACCGCGTCGATCTGGGCCAGCGGGGTGGCGTCGGAGCCGTCGACGACGTGCACCAACAGGTCGGCGTCGACGACCTCCTCGAGTGTGGAGCGGAACGCCTCGACCAGCTGGGTGGGCAGGTGCCGGACGAATCCCACGGTGTCGGTGAGCACGAACGGCCGCCCGTCGGGCAGTTCGGCGCGCCGGGTGGTGGGTTCCAGGGTGGCGAACAGGGCGTCCTGTACCAGGACCCCCGCCCCGGTCAAGGCGTTGAGCAGGCTGGACTTGCCGGCGTTGGTGTATCCGACGATGGCGATCGAGGGCATGTCGGTCTGCAGGCGCCGGCTGCGCTGGGTGTCCCGGACCTGCTTCATGTCCCTGATCTCGCGGCGCAGCCTGGTCATGCGTTCGCGGATGCGCCGCCGGTCGGTCTCGATCTTGGTCTCACCGGGACCGCGCAGGCCCACCCCACCGCCACTGCCGCCGGCGCGGCCGCCGGCCTGCCGCGACATCGACTCACCCCAGCCGCGCAGCCTGGGCAGCATGTACTCCATCTGGGCCAGCGACACCTGAGCCTTGCCCTCCCGGCTGGTGGCGTGCTGGGCGAAGATGTCCAGGATCAGCGCGGTGCGGTCGATGACCTTGACCTTCACGGCCCTTTCCAGCGCGGTCAGCTGCGCCGGGGACAGTTCGCCGTCACAGATGACGGTGTCGGCGCCGGTAGCCATCACCACCGCGCGCAGCTCGGCCGCCTTGCCGGACCCGATATAGGTCGACGGGTCGGGGCGGTCGCGGCGCTGGATGAGCCCTTCGAGCACCTGGGAGCCCGCGGTTTCGGCCAGCGCCGCCAGCTCGGCCATGCTCGCCTGGTTGTCGGCGGCGCTGCCTTCGGTCCACACGCCGACCAGCACCACGCGTTCCAGCCGCAGCCGGCGATATTCGACCTCGGAGACGTCGGCCAGCTCGGTCGACAGCCCGGCGACCCGGCGCAGCGCCGACCGGTCGTCGAGGGCGAGTTCGCCGACGCTGGGGTCCCGGTTGGGAGATTGGGAGTGTGTCATAGTCAATGAGAAATAGTGCACGCCGCAGCTGCGTCGTACATCCGTTTTAACGCTGCTGGGCGCTCCACCATTCCCCACCGATTTCGCCGTGAGCGACCAGAACCGAGGGCCCGCGCAGGTAACTGGTGGCGTCGGTGATGGTGACGGTGACATCACCGCCCGGCACCCGCACGGTCAGAGTTCCGGTCCCGGCCCCGATTTCGCTCAGCGCGGCGACCGCGGCCGCGACCGTTCCGGTACCGCAGGACCGGGTTTCGCCGACCCCGCGCTCGTGGACCCGCATCCGCACCAACCCGTCCGCCGGGGCGGTGAGCACCTCGACGTTGACGCCCTCGGGGAACTGGGCGAGGTCGTAGCTGACCGGCCCGGCGACGTCGAGCGCGTCCAGTTCGGCGGCGCTCAGCCGCGGGTCCAGACAGGCCAGATGAGGGTTGCCGACGTCGACCGCCAGCCCGGTGAACCGCCGGCCGCCCACGACGGCTTCCCCGCCACCGAGCCGGTTGGCCTTGCCCATGTCGACGGTGACATCGGCGTGCGCCGCGTCGGCGTGGTGCAGCGTGACCGGCCGGGCGCCGGCCAGCGAGCCGACGACGAACTCCCCGCGGGCTTCCAGGCCGCTGGCCCGCAGGTAGTGCGCGAAAACCCGCACGCCGTTGCCGCACATCGCCGCGACCGATCCGTCGGCGTTGCGGTAGTCCATGTACCAGTCGGCCGCACCGACACCGTCGGGCAGGCGTTCGAGCACACCGGCGCTCACGGCGGCGCCGGCGATGGTGACCCGCAACACCCCGTCGGCGCCCACGCCGCGGCGCCGGTCGCACAGCGCGGCCACCCCGGCCGCGGTGAGCGTGAGCGCGGCGTCCACGTCGGGCAGCAGCACGAAGTCGTTCTCGGTGCCGTGGCCCTTGGCGAAGATCATGCGCGCCATTCCTCGGCGTCTTCGTCGTCGGCGCGGATCACCCGTTCAGGGTACTTGCCGCCACGCCCGCAGCGCGGCGTCGGCCAGGCCGGCACCCCCGGCGGCATCGAGCCAACGCACCCGGTGGTCCCGGCGGAACCAGGCGCGCTGCCGTCGCACGTAACGCCGGGTCCCGATGAACGTCTGCTCTCGTGCGTCCCGTAGCCCGGCGGCGCCCCCACCGGCATCGAGCGCCGCGAGGACCTGGGCGTAGCCCAGGGCGCGCGAGGCGGTCACCCCGTCGCGCAGGCCGGCGCGCACCAGGCTGCGTACCTCCTCGACCAGGCCCTGGTCGAACATCGCGTCGGTGCGCCGCGCCAATCGCTCATCCAAAAGCGTTGTGTCGCAATCCAAGCCGATGATAACGGCGTCCCAGCGCGCTGCGCCGATGCGCGGCGCCGAGGCGGCGAACGGCTTCCCGGTGAGTTCGACCACTTCCAGCGCCCGCACGGTGCGCCGGCCGTCGGTGGGCAGGATGGCCGCGGCCGCGGCCGGGTCCCGGCGGGCCAGCTCCGCGTGCAGCCCGCCCGCCCCGACCTCGGCGAGGCGTCGTTCCCAGCGCGCCCGCACCTGCGGATCGGTCGCGGGAAACGTCCAGTCGTCGAGCAGCGACTGGACGTAGAGCATCGAACCGCCCACGATGAGCGGCACCGCACCGCGGGCCGCGATCGCGTCGACGTCGGCGGCGGCGGCGGCCTGATAGCGGGCGACGGTGGCGGTCTGCGTGACGTCGAGGACGTCGAGTTGATGATGGGGAATGCCGCGACGCTGTTCGACGGGCACCTTGGCGGTGCCGATGTCCATGCCGCGGTAGAGCTGCATCGCATCGGCGTTGACGACTTCGGCGCCAACCGTGGCGCCGAGCCGCTCGGCGACCTCGAGCGCCAGCTGCGACTTTCCGGTGCCGGTGGGTCCGAGGATCGCGAGCGGTCGCATCGCCGGGTTCACGGCTGCCAGGCGCCGACGAAGTAACCCACCCCGAAAGGCGCGCCCCGGTAGAGCTCCTTGGCCGAACGCGGCCCGGGCCCGGCCAGACCGGCCAGCACCCCGAACGCGACCCGCCCCAGGATCGGCGGCGGCAACCGCGTCAGGGCGGCGACGTCCCCGTTGGCCAGCGCGTCGTCGAGGGCCAGTTGCGCCTCGGCGTCGCCCGGGTGGTAGCCGCCGGGGGCCGCCGGCGTCAGGGTGTTCGCGCCGTCGGCCACGACCAGCACCCCGACCGGATCGGGTGTCTCGTCGATCTCGGCGCGCAGCTGCCGGCCCTGGGCCAGCGCGGTGTCCGCCTCCTTGTCGCCGCGGTAGACGCGAACCTGCGCGCGGGCGTCGGGCCGGGCCCGACCCCGCACCCAGCCGGCCAGCAGCGCGCACAGGGGGAAGGCGGCCGGCACCGCGCCGTCGTCGCCGGGGCTCAGCCGGACCCGCACGTCCGCGCCAAACCCCGCGAACGTGCCGACACCGTCGGGCCCCAGCACGTCGTCGCCGTCACCCGTGCCGATGACGACCCACCGGGACGGCAGCGACACGGCCGCCGCCAGCACCGCCGCGGCCAGCTCGGACACCTCGGCGGCGGCCGCGCCGGCCAGCTCGGGAACAAGCACCGGTGCGGAGGGAACGATCGCGATAGCGCTCAACACGCCACCAAAACTAACGTCCCGGCGGCCCCTCGCCGGCCTGCGGGCCGCACCGGCCCGCAGCGTCTCCGGTTAGGCGGCCGGGGTGTCGGCCGTGACGACCCCTTCCGCCGCGCCGCGATCACCGCGGGCCAGGAGCCGACCCAACCGCCCACGCCGAGCCGCACCGACCCCGTCCCGCCCGGTCTGGGCGACCATGGTGGCGGCCTCGCCCCGGGCCAGCGCCACCGTCGCGATGATCACCACCGACACCGCCGCGATCAGCACCAACGCCTTCGGGCCGTCCGAGCTCAGCGTCTCGCCCAGCACGAAGACCCCGAGCAGACCGGCCACCACGGGCTTCGCCACCGTCATTGTCGGCATCGACGCGGTCAGCGCCCCGGCCCGGAACGCCGACTGCTGGAAGATCATCCCGGTCAGGGCGGCCAGAATCCACGGCACGAACTCGGGTGCCGTCAGCACGCCGAGCAGGCTGTGCTCGCTGATCTCCACGACCCCCTTGGTCAGCACCGCGAACAGCGCCAGGGACGAACCGGCCACCAGAGCGAGCAACACCGCCGCGAACGGGCCACCGGACCAGGCCCGCGCCGCCAGCACGCACCCCACCAGCAGGGGAAGCATCACAACAGCGACGATCATCCATGTCTCGAGGGCGCCGCGCTGCCGGCCCGCCGCCGGGTCGCCGACGATGATGACCACGGCCAGGGCGCCGGCCAGGATCACCGCCCACATCCACTCCCAGCGGGTCACCCGGCGGTTGGTCAGTCGTGCGTAGATCGGCAGCGCGAACAGCAGCGCCGTCACCTGCAGCGCCGTGACCAACACCACAGATCCCCACGCCAGGGCCCCGGCCTGCAGGCTGTAGTTGACGATCGCCGCCAGCCCGCCCAGCCACCACCGGCCGTCGCGCAACGACATGCGGAACAGCTGCAGGTGACCGACCTGTTTGTCGGTGATCTCCTGAGCCGAGCGCTGCCGGATCACGTCGCCCACGGCGGAGGCCATCGCCGCGCATAACGCCAGCAACGCCGCGACATCGACTTTGGACATGGATGACCCCTCACCTCAAACGGTTCCCACCAGTGTTCCCCCGGCGACGGCCGACATACCAACTGTTCGGCATCGGTTCACCTACGACTGTGTTACTACCACTGTGTGACTGGCACTGTGTGACTGGCACTGTGTGACTGGCACTGTGTTACTACCACTGTGTGACGTTGCGCGGAGGTGTCCGCCCGGCCGGGTAACGCTCCACACTTACAGCACCAAGCTGTGCCGCAGCTGTATCCCGACCGACGCGGCCGCGCAGCATCCGCTCGACCTTGCGGCGCGTGGCGACCGCGTCGATCCGTGCCAGCTCGAAGGTGGCGGCCGCCATCACCAGCGCGGCCACGGCGAGGGCGATCATCCCGGCGGGGCCGGTGTTCAGGGTCTCGCCCAGGACGACGACACCCAGCAAAGCCGCCACCACCGGCTGCGAGACCTCGAGGGTGGGCATCGACGCGGTCAGGGCGCCGGCCCGGAACGCCGACTGCTCCCACGCGAACCCGCCCAGTGCGAGCAACACCCAGGCGTAGAGCTCGGGTGTGCCGAGCACCCGCCACCCGTCTTCACCGAGCCGGTGGACGACGCCCTTGGTGAGCACCGCGAAAATCCCCCACAGGGCACCCGAGACGAAGGCGAACAGCACCGCGGCCACTGCACCGCCGCGGATCCGGGCGGCCACGACGCACCCGGCCAGCAGCGGCACGACCACCGCCGCCACCGCGGCCCAGGTCTGCAGCGGCGCGTCCGGATGACCGGCCCGCGGATTGCCGACGGTGACGACCACCACCACCGCGGCGGTCAGCAACGCGGCCCAGAGCCACTCCCGTCCGGTCACCCTGCGGTCGGCCAACCGCGCGCTCACCGGCAGCGCGAACAACAGGGAGAGCACAAGCAGCGCCTGCACCAGCAGCACCGAACCCTCGTCCAGCGCCGCGGCCTGGAAGGCGATGCTCACCCCGAGTAGCAGGGCGCCCCAACGCCACCGCTGGTTGCGCAGCAACGCCGCGAACAATCCCAGATGGCCGACCGATGTGTCGATGATCCGGTGTGTGGCCCGTTGTTGCAGTACATCGCCGATCGCCACGCACAGCGCCGAACTCAGCGCGAGCAGGGCGGCGAGATCCACCTTCGCCATGAACGGTTTCTCCGTCGTGTCGTGAGGGGACATGAACAGATACCTTCGCTCTCTCCACTGTTGCACAATCACGATGTCCGGGCGCTCGGTGTCCGGGCGCTCGGTGTCCGGGCGCTCGGTGTCCGGGCGGTGACGGGAAGGTGGCGGCACGCGGCCCGGCAAGCTGTTTGAATACTGTGGGAACCGGTTGGGGAGCAACTGGTGGATGGGCCGCCCGGCGCGGCACCGGCGCTCCGACCGAACGGGCGCCGCTACGCGCGGCAGATGCGCGGGACAGATCCCGCGCGGAAGGGTTGCACAACAGTGGTGGCGAGCGTATGACGGCTGACGGGCCCCGCAGCAACGATTCGGCCGAACCGGTGACCGGCTCGGTTGGCGAGCCGGGCGCCACGCCGGTCCCCTATCC
>NZ_VMQU01000089.1 GCF_007714205.1 Mycobacterium helveticum
GAACCCCATCGACAGCGCCGGCGGGTCACCCCTACCTGCGCTCACCGGCTTGTGGTCACTTCTATTTTCGTGTCAGAGCGACGGCATAGCCGGCTGTTCACCCCCATGGGCGCCAACGACCAGCTCTTCTGGAAGAGCTGGGCGCGGCCTCGGCTTTCGCCGTTGATACCGGGCACCCATAACCCAGTTTCCGAGATCAATACTTTCGTATGCGAGAATGGTGTTCTCGTGACGGCGGTGACGACAGGAGGCGGCCGGGATGCTGTTGGAGTTCGATGCCGATCAACGGCTGTGGCAAAGCACAGTGCGCGACGCGCTCACCAAGCAGTGTCCCCCCTCGCTGGTCCGCAGCATCGCCGAGGACGGCGTGGACCCGAGCCCACTGTGGAAGTCCTACGTGGACCAGGGCTGGACCGAACTGAACGAGCCGGAAAGCATGGTGGAGCTGGCCATCGTGCTCGAGGAGTTGGGGCACGCGACCGACCCGACGCCGTTCCTTGCGACGATGAGCCAGTTCGCTCCGTTGGCGGCCGAGCGCTTCGACCCCCACGAGTCGGGCACCGCCGTGCACGCCGGGGTGACGGCGCACCGCGATGCCGACGGCTGGGTGCTGGACGGCACGGCCCGAAACGTCCTGGACGGGGATCGTGTCGACCGGCTCGCGGTGGTCACCGACGCCGGGGTGTTCCTCGCGGAGGCCGGCGCCGTGTCGGCCCGCCGCTCGGCGGTGTTCGACCCCGTGCTGCACGTCGCGGATCTGTCGTTTTGCGGAGTGCGGGTGACCGACGATGCTCGGCTCGCCGTCGACTCCGAGCGCGCACACCACGTGGCGTTGGCCGGCATGGCAGTCACGATGGTGGGAGCGTGCCAGCGCATCCTCGATCTGGTCCTCGACCACGTCCGCAACCGGCACCAGTTCGGTGTGCCGATCGGTTCCTTCCAGGCCGTGCAGCACAAGGCGGCCGACATGCACGTCGCGGTGCAACGGGCCCGCGCGCTGGCGTACTTCGCGGCATTGACGATCGCGGCGGACGACCCGCGGCGCCGGCTGGCGGCCGCGATGGCCAAGGCCTCGGCCGGGGAGTGCCAGTCGCTGGTATTCCGGCACGGTTTACAGCTTTTCGGCGCCATGGGTTTCACGTGGGAGAACGACCTGCAGTTCGCGTTGAAGCGGGCCAAGGCGGGGGAGTTGATGCTGGGCGGGGCCGCCGAACATCGCGCGCGGATCGCCGAGGAGTACCGTGCAGCTGACTTTTGACCCCGACGTCGAGGCGTTCCGCGGGCAGTTCTCGGCCTTCCTCGACGAAAACCTGCCTCCCGCAAGCGAGACGCTCGAGCGTCCGCGCTCGGTCTCGCACATGCCGGGATGGGCGCGCCGTTGGCAGCGGCTGCTGTTCGACAACGGCTGGCTGCTGCCCGCCCAGCCCCCGGAGTTCGGCGGCCGCAACGCGACGGTGGTCCAGCAGTTCGTCTACCTCGAGGAGCTCAGTCGCCGGCGGATCTACCACAGTTTCAACCCGCAGGGCGTGAACATCGTTGCGGCGTCGCTGTTGTCGTTCGGCAGCGACGAGCAGAAGCGCCGCTGGGCGGTGCCGATCCTGCGCGCGGAGATCACCGCGTCGCTGGGCATGAGCGAGCCCGGCGCCGGCTCCGACCTGGCGTCGCTGCGCACCCGCGCGGTCCTCGACGGCGATCACTTCGTGGTCAACGGCCAGAAGGTGTGGACGTCGGGAGCCCACGACGCCGACGTGTTGTTGGCCTTCGTGCGGACCGACCCCGATGCGCCCAAACACAAGGGCATCAGCGCCCTGGTGATCCCGACCGACACCCCGGGCGTGGTGCGCCGGCCGTTCCCGTCGATCTGCTCGGCCCACGACCTGGACTTCAACGAGGTGTTCTTCACCGACGCGCGGGTGCCGGCCGAAAACCTCGTCGGGGGTTTGAACGAGGGCTGGCGGGTGGCCAACGGATCGCTCGGGCACGAGCGCACCATGATGTGGTTGGGGTTCGCCGACCGGCTCGACAACATGATCGCCGACTTCCGTCCGGCCACCGAGGTCGAGCGCGACCAGTACGCCGTCACCATCATGGACAAACAAGCCCTGCGCCTGCTGGGTTCGGTCGCGTTGGCCGGTGCCGCCCGCGGTGAGGACGACACGTCGGCGATCTCCGTTCTCAAGCTGCTGGGATCGGAGGCCGAGCTGCGCGCCATGGAACTCGCGCTGACGTCCGCCGGAGCCGACGGGCTCATGCACCCGGGACAGAGCGGGCCGTATGCGCCGATGAACCTCGACCACTGTTTCGCCAGCCGGTTCGAGCGCTTCGCCCGCAGCTTTTCCGGGACCATCGCCGGGGGCACCTCGGAGATCCAGCGCAACATCATCGCGCAGCGAGTGCTCGGCCTACCCCGCGGCTAAATGACGCGAGCAGACCCAAAATCCCCCGCGCGCTCGGCGTGTCGGGGGATTGTGCGTCTGCTCAGTTGATGACGGCGGCTTCCTTGCGTTCGGTGATCGGCCGCGCGAGCTCCTGCTCGTCGCAGATGCGTTGCAGTTTGTCCAGCGTCTCGTCCAGCCCCGCGCCGACCCGCTGACCCGGTGTGAAGGTCGCCGGCAGCTTGCGCATGCCCTGGATGACGCCGATCGTCTCGTAGTGGACCGTGCCCTCGGGATCGCAGCGGTAGTCGGGCATCCGGTCGAGCACCGCGGTCAGCATGGACTTGAACACGGTGCGGGCCACGTTGGATCCGGCGCACCGGTGCACACCGAGGCCGAAACTGAAGTGGCGGTTGCCTTTACGGTCGAGGACGATCTCGTCTGGGTCGTGGAACACCGTCGGGTCGCGGTTGGCCATGGCCCACGAGATCCACAGGCGCTCACCCTCTTTGAACTGTGTCCCGTCGAGTTCGACGTCGTCGGAGAAGGTCCTGCCGTCGCCGGGCGCCGGGGTGAAGTAGCGCAGGAACTCCTCGGTCGCCGGGTCGAGCAGCGTGTCGCGCTCCCGGCTGAGCAACTCGCGCTCGGCGGGATGCTCCGAAAGCCATTCCAGCGAATGGGCGGTCAGGGCCGTCGTGGTGTCGAAACCACCACCGATGATCAGTCCGAGGTTGCCGAGGATCTCCAGATCCGGGGCGGGCTCGCCGTCGATCCGCATCTGCAGCAGCGCGTTGACCAGCCCCGGTCGCGGGGCGTTGCGGATCTCGATCATGTTGTTGACCAGGTCGATGCCCATCTGCCGGTGCATCTCGGTGACCCGCTGGATGTCGGGGGAGTGCTCGGGCGTGTACACCGCGGCGTGGGTCGGCTCGCTGTACAGCTGCCAGTTCTTCAGCGGAATGCCCATCATCGCCAGCGTCAGCACGGCGGGCACCACGTTGGCCAGATCATCGACGAAGTCGATGCGGCCCTCGTGGATCTTCTCGTCGAGGCAGGCGCGCGTCACGTCGTTGACGAAGGGCTCCCAGCGCTTGACGGCGGCCGGCGACAGGTAGGGGTTGAGCACGCTGCGGTAGATGTGGTGCCCGGGGTTGTCCATCTCCAGGATGCCGCCCCGCACCTGGTTGATCCGGCTCGCGGTGGGAATCGAAATGCCCTTGTAGCCGCGGCGTTCGTTGTGGATGTCGTGGTCGTTGGACACCGCAGGGCAGCGGGCGAGCTCGAACACCTCGTGGCTGCCCGCCGCGACCCAGTGCCCACCGTAGGTGTCGCTCCACGCCATCGGGCACCGGGCGTGCATCTCCTTGGTGATCTGGCTGAAGCGGGAGCGGTACTCCGGGGAGTGCCGCTCGAACTGATACCGGTGCTTCTTGCGGTCGCTGTCGCTCACGACGTCGTCGACACTCAAGGCGCCGTCTCCCTTCAGGTTTCGTCCGTGATGATGATGGCCTGCTCGGGACAGGATTGCGCGGCCTCGCGGACCTTGGCCTGCCGCTCGGCCGGCACCACCTCGTCGATCGCCGACGAGCTGCCGTCGATGTCGCTGAGCTGGAAGGACTCCGGAGCGATCATCGAGCACAGGGTGTGGCCCTGGCAGCGTTCTGGATCAACCCAGACTTTCACTGACTCCTCCGATGGTTCTGTAGGCTCACTGCTGGTAGTCGTACCACTTGAGGTAGCCGCCCGCGTCGACGCGCAACTGCATACCGGTGACGTAGCGGGCCTCGTCGGAGGCCAGCCACAGCACGGCGTTGCTGATGTCCGCCGGCTCGACGTAGGGAATCCTCATCGCCTGCTGCACACCGAACACCGGCTCCGCGTCGGCCCGCGTCGGGTTCTCCAGGTCCGGCCGGAACGAGCGGTACATCGGCTCGCTCTGCAACATCGGCGTGTTGGTGTTCGTCGGGTGGATGGCGTTGGCGCGAATCCCCAACGGCGCCAGCTCGGTGGCGAGGTCGTGCACGTAGTGCGCGATCCCGCGCTTGGAGTGGATGTAGGCCATGCCGCCGGGGTCGGCGCCCGGGTTGTCCTTCTTGGCCGTGTCCATCAGCGCGGCGGTCGATCCGGTCGCGATGATCGAGGCCCCGGAACCCAGGTGCGGCAGCGCAACCTGAATGGCGTTGATGGTGCCGACCAGGTTGGTGTTGATCACGTCGCACCACGCCTGCAACGGCGGCGCGCCCTTCATGCCGGCGACCCCGGCCTGGGCCACCACGATGTCGAGCCTGCCGAACTCGGCGAGCCCGCTGTCCAGCGCGGCGCGCAACTGGCCGGCGTCGCGCACGTCGGCCTGCGCGGTCACGACCGCTTGGCCGGTCTTCTCGACGAGCCGCGCGGTCTCGTCGAGATCCTCGGGGGCGGCCAAGGGGTAGCCGATGCTGTCGAGGTTCGCGCACAGGTCGACGGCGATGATGTCGGCGCCTTCCTCGGCCAGGCGCACCGCGTGACTGCGGCCCTGACCCCGCGCCGCGCCGGTGACGAAGGCGACCTTCCCGCTGACGCGTCCCACAGCGCTGTCTCCCACCGTTTGTCCCTCCAGTTGCTTGCCGGGTGTCAGGTGTTGCGGCCGCCGTTGACGCCCAGGATCTGGCCGGTGATGTAGCCGGCTTCCTCGGACACCAGGAAGGCGCACGCGGCCGCGATGTCCTCCGGCTTGCCCATCCGGCGCACCGGGGTGCGCGCGATGGTCTCCTCGATGCTGCCCAGGAACCCGTTCTTCTCGGCGGCGCGCAGCATCGGGGTGTCGATGAATCCCGGCGGCACGGCGTTGACCGTGATCCCGCTCGGCCCGTACTCGAGTGCCAGCGACTTGGTCAGGCCGTTGACTGCGGACTTGGCCGCCACGTAGTGGCTCATATAAGGAGCGCCGGAGTGCGTGCTCGACGAGGAGATGTTGACGATCCGGCCCCACCCGGCCTGCACCATGTCGGGCAGCACCGCCTGGATCGTGTGGAAGACCCCGTTGAGGTTGACGTCGATCACCCGCTGCCAGTCCTCGAACGTGAGATTGGTGAAGCGCTTGAACCCGTCGCGTCCCGCGGCGTTCACCAGCACCGTCACGGGACCCAGCTGGGCGCGGATCGCCGACAGGGCGGCGTCCACCTGCGAGCGGTCGGTGACGTCGGCGGTGAAGGCGAAATCGGCGTCCGACGGATTCAGATCGAGCGTGGCGACGTCGAGACCGTCGGCCCGCAAGCGGTTCGCCACGGCCAGGCCGATGCCGGAGCCGCCCCCGGTCACCACTGCGGTCTTCACGTCCCCACCACCAGGCAAGCCCCCATTGCCGACACGTCCATCTCAGTCACAAAGAATCTCCCTTACAATTATGAGAACCTTACTCTCACGCCGGATCGGCGTGCAACATCGCCGCGAAACCACCAACACCCTGCGTCAAGGGGCCGGGTGGAGTGCCGTCGCAGCCGTTGCGACGCCGGTCAATGCGCCGACCTGGTACCGCGACTTTCTTGAATTCTCGAGATGTGAATGTAAGATTCGCCGGGTAAGAGAACCAAGTTTTCGTGACCGGCACCACAAAAGGGGGTACGAATGCCAGCGCCGCACACCGCGGAAGCAGTCGCGGGGGCCGCGCCCGAGCCGTACGTCGACCGCCGGCTCCTGATCGACGGCCGGTTGCTCAGCGCCGACACGACGTTCCCGTCCCTCAACCCCGCGACCGGCGCCGTCGTCGGCCATGCGCCCGACGCCGGGCTCGCGGAGGCCCGCGCGGCGATCGCGGCGGCCCGCCGGGCGTTCGACACCACCAGCTGGCCCACCGATGTCGAGTTCCGGATCCGCTGCCTCGGCCAGCTGCACCGGGCGCTGCGCGACCACGCCGAGGAGTTGCGCGCACTGACGATCGCCGAAGTCGGCGCCACGGTAGCGCTCACCCACGGCGCCCAGCTCGACGAGCCGATCGACATCGTGCGCTATTACGCCGACGTGCTGCGCGGCTATCAGTTCACCGAAGACCTCGGCGAGAAAGAATCGCGCGGCATGCGCCATCACCGCTGGGTGGAAAAGGAAGCCGCCGGGGTGGTCGCGGCGATCATCGCCTACAACTACCCGAATCAGCTCGCGCTGGCCAAATTGGCTCCCGCGCTGGCGGCCGGATGCACCGTGGTGCTCAAGGGTGCGCCGGACACGCCGCTGGTCACGCTCGCGCTCGGCGAGGTGATTGCCGAGCACACCGACATTCCCGACGGCGTGGTCAACGTGCTCAGTTCGTCGGACCCTGCCGTCGGGGGAGCGCTGACGACCAGCCCCGACGTCGACGTCGTCACCTTCACCGGGTCGACCCCCGTCGGGCGGCAGGTCATGGCCGCGGCCAGCGAGACGGTCAAACGCGTGTTTTTGGAATTGGGCGGCAAGTCGGCGGTCATCATGCTCGATGACGCCGACTTCGCCGGCGCCGCCATGTTCGCCGCCTTCAGCATGGTCAGCCACGCGGGACAGGGCTGCGCGCTCACGTCCCGCCTGCTGGTGCCCAGATCCCACCACGACGAGATCGTCGAGATGATCGCGGCCAACTTCGCCAAGGTGCGCCACGGCGATCCGGCCGATCCGAAAACCTTGATGGGACCGCTGATCAACGAACGCCAGCGCGACAAGGTCGACGGCATGGTGCGGCGGGCCGTCGCCGCGGGGGCGACGCTGGTCACCGGCGGCAAGCGCCTGGACCCCGGCTACTTCTACGCTCCGACCCTGCTGACCAATGTCGACCCCGACAGTGAGATCGCCCAGCAGGAGATCTTCGGACCGGTGCTCGTGGTTATCGCGTGCGACGACGACGACGACGCGGTGCGCATCGCCAACAACTCGATCTACGGGCTGGCCGGCGCCGTCTTCAGCCGCGACCAGGAGCGGGCGCTGGCGGTGGCGCGCCGGATCCGCGCCGGATCGTTCTCCATCAACGGCGGCAACTACTTCGGCGCCGACAGCCCGTTCGGGGGCTTCAAGCAGTCGGGGGTGGGCCGCGAGATGGGTGTGGCGGGGCTCGAGGAGTTCCTGGATCCAAAAACGTATGCGGTCCCGGTTGTGGGTGGTCGCGCGTGAGGCCGCTGGAGGGCATCCGCGTTCTGGAGGTCGCCATGTACGGGTTCGTCCCGTCGGCGGGCGCGGTGCTCGCCGAATGGGGCGCCGATGTCGTGAAGGTCGAGCACGCGGTAACGGGCGACCCGCAGCGCGGCCTGCGGCAGACCGGCATGCTGCGCGTCGAAGGCGAACCGAACCCCAACATCGAACACGCCAACCGGGGCAAGCGCAGCATCGGGCTGGACATGTCGGTGCCGGCGGGCAAGGACGTGCTCTACGAAATCGCCCGCCGCTCGGATGTGTTCCTGACCAGCTTCCTGCCCGGACACCGCAAGAAGTTCGGCATCGACGTCGACGACATCCGGGCGGTGAACCCGAAGATCATCTACGCTCGCGGCAGCGCACTGGGCCCGCGCGGTGACGAGGCGACCAAGGGCGGCTACGACATGACCGCCTTCTGGTGTCGCGCCGGAACCGCCGCCACGATTACCCCGGCCGGCACGCCCGGCATGATCGGGCCGCCCGGGCCGGCCTACGGCGACACCATCTCGGGCACCAACCTCGCCGGCGGCATTGCGGCCGCCCTGCTCAAGCGGGAGCGCACCGGCGAGCCCTCGGTCGTGGACGTCTCGCTGCTGGGCAGCGGCCTGTGGTCGATGGGCCACACGGTGGCGTTGACGAAACATTTGTCCCAACGAATGGAAGCACCGCCCCCGGGCGTCCATGGTGCACCCAACAATCCCCTGGTGGGTTTGTACACGACGTCCGATGGTCGCTACATCTCCTTCGTGATGATGCAGCCCACCAAGTTCTGGGCCGACGTGTGCCGGCACGTCGACCTGCCGGAGGTGGCCGACGACCCGCGCTTCGCCACGGTGGAGAGCATCGCCGCCAACACGGCCGACGCGGTCGAACTCGTGACCAAGGCCATCGCGACCCGCACGCTGGCCGAGTGGCGCGAGCGCTTCGCCACGCTGGCCGGGCCGTGGGCGCCGGTGCAGGACACCCTGCAGGCCGCCGACGACGCACAGGTCCGGGCCAACGAGTACCTGGTACGCGCAGGCGAACTCGACTTGGTCGCCAACCCGGTCCAGTTCGATGTCACCGCGCCCCACACCGGGCCGGCGCCCGGGTTCGCCGAGCAGACCGACGAGATCCTGATGGAAATCGGGCTCGACTGGGATAGCATCATCGAACTCAAGACGTCCGGCGCGGTCACCTAAGAGTGGAGCTGACCGAAATGTTTGCGCGTTCGAGAACTCTTATGCGGTTTTTACCCCGCGCGTTCGTGGCATGAGTCACAATGACCGCACGATTCCCCACGCGACAGAACGGAGGAGTGGCGTCAGATTGGTAGCGGCTAAGTCAGCGGCGATCGGTGCCGGGATATGGCTGCGCAGTGAGCATTTCGCCAACGACGGCCAGCCGAACCTACAGCAGCCGGTGCGCAAGAACGAGACTACCGGTCTCATAACGCGAAAAGAGTTCGCCGATGGCGATTAAGGGGGCAGACCGCTGGTCCGCGGGCATTTCGTTGGGGCGCGGCTCCAAGCCCATGCAGGCAGTCGGCGGCTTGTTCGCCATGTCGGCCGATGCGGTGAAGTTTTTGTTTCGCCGGCCGTTCCAGTGGCGCGAGTTCTTGGAGCAGTCGTGGTTTGTGGCGCGCGTCGCGATCGTGCCGACCTTGTTGGTGGCTATTCCGTTCACCGTCCTGGTCAGCTTCACGCTCAACGTCTTGTTGCGGGAACTGGGTGCCGCCGACCTGTCCGGTGCGGGTGCCGCGTTCGGTGCGGTCACCCAGGTCGGCCCGCTGGTGACGGTGCTGATCGTGGCCGGCTCCGGCGCGACGGCGATGTGCGCGGACCTGGGTTCGCGAACGATCCGTGAAGAGATCGACGCGATGGAGGTACTGGGTATCAACCCGATCCAGCGCCTGGTGACACCACGCATGCTGGCCGCGGGCTTGGTGGCGCTCCTGCTGAACAGCCTGGTCGTCATCATCGGCATCGTGGGCGGGTACGTCTTTTCGGTGTTCGTCCAGGACGTGAATCCCGGCGCGTTCGCGGCGGGAATCACGCTGCTGACCGGCGTGCCCGAGGTGGTCATTTCCTGCATCAAGGCAGCGCTTTTCGGCCTGATCGCCGGATTGGTCGCGTGTTATCGCGGGCTGACGGTGTCGGGTGGCGGTGCCAAGGCGGTGGGCAACGCCGTCAACGAAACGGTGGTTTTTGCGTTCATGTCGTTGCTCGTCGTCAATGTGGTCGTCACGGCTATCGGCATCCGATTTTCATCCAAGCAGTAGCTCGAGGGAGGTGTAAGGACACGCTGTGACGCAACTGAGAGCCGTCTACCCGCGTTTATCGCGACAACTTCACAAGCCCGCCGGCACCCTGGGCCGAATCGGCGATCACACGCTGTTCTACGGCCGGGCGATTGCCGGCGTACCTTTCGCGATGACCCACTACCGCCGCGAAATCATTCGCCTGATTGCTGAAATCAGCATGGGCGCTGGGACGTTGGCGATGATCGGCGGGACACTGGCAATCGTCGGTTTCATGACGCTGGCCGCGGGCGGCACGCTGGCGGTGCAGGGCTACAGCTCGCTGGGCAACATCGGTATCGAAGCGCTCACCGGATTCCTGGCGGCCTTCATCAACGTGCGCATCGCCGCACCGATCGTCGCGGGAATCGGTTTGGCGGCCACCTTCGGCGCCGGGGTGACCGCGCAGCTGGGCGCGATGCGGATCAACGAAGAAATCGACGCGCTGGAATCGATGGCGATTCGCCCGATTTCGTATCTGGTCAGCACCCGCCTGGTGGCCGGGATGCTGGCGATCACGCCGCTCTACAGCATCGCGGTGGTGCTGTCTTTCATGGCCAGTCAGTTCATCACGACGGTGCTGTTCGGCCAGTCCAGCGGGTTGTACAACCACTACTTCACCACGTTCTTGAATCCCATCGACTTGTTCTGGTCGTTTTTGGAGGCCGTGGCGATGGCGCTGACGATCTTGTTGATCCATACGTTCTACGGCTATTTCGCCTCCGGCGGCCCGGCCGGCGTGGGGGTGGCCACCGGTAACGCGGTGCGCACCTCGCTGATCGTGGTGGTGTCGGTGATCCTGCTGGTTTCGCTGTCCATCTACGGCTCCAACGGCAACTTCAACCTGTCCGGCTAGGGAAAGGCGGTGAAAGGAAAGTGACGCGTACCTTCGGGCCCGGTCCCATCGACCGCTCTGAAGCCGACAGCTCCGCTGGACCCGTCGCGGCATCGCCCGGCCGCAACTTTGGCGCGCAGTCCTATGCGCGTCCCCTCGCCGGGTTGGGGACGATCGTTGCGGTGGGCATCATCGTCGCACTCGCGTTGGGCCTGTTCCAGGGCAGTTTCACCAAGACCGTGCCGGTGACCGTGGTGTCGCCGCGCGCCGGCTTGGTGATGAACCCGGAAGCGAAGGTAAAGATGCGCGGCGTCGAGGTCGGCAAGGTCGGCTCGATTGACGTGCGGCCCAACGGTCAAGCCGTCCTGAACCTCGAGATGCAGCCGTCGCAAATGCATCTCATTCCGGCCAATGTGCTCGTCGACATCGCATCGACATCGGTCTTCGGTGCCAAATTCGTCGACCTGGTGCCGCCCGCCGACCCCGCACCGCAGCACCTCCAGCCGGGTGCCGTCCTGCAGAACAAGGACGTCACCGTCGAAATCAACACCGTATTCCAGCAATTGACGTCGGTGCTGTCGTCGATCGATCCTGCCAAACTCAACGAAACCCTGGGCGCGATCGCCTCGGCAGTGAACGGTCGGGGTCATAAGATCGGCCAGACGTTTTCCGACCTCGACGCCTTTCTGGCCAAGCAGGATGCGAGTCTGCCCGCGCTCAGCCACGACCTCGAGGCACTCCCCGTCGTGAGCAACGCGTACGCCGACGCGGCGCCGCACCTTTTGGCCACCATCGACAACACGGTCAAGATCAGCAAGTCGATCGTCGACGAGCAACAGAATCTCGACGCGTTCCTGCTCAGCTCAATCGGGTTGGCCGACACGGGCAATGACGTGCTCGGTGCCAACCGGCAGCCGCTGACCGACGTCCTTCATTTGCTGGTGCCCACCACGAACCTGCTGAACGAATACCACCAGGCCCTGTGGTGCGCTACCAAGGGGTCGCTGGAGAACCTGCATGCGCCGAACAACCCGGAGCCGATGATCTACGCGGAGGTCTTTCTTGGCTTTGGCGCCGAACGTTTCCGCTACCCGAGCAACTTACCCAAGGTGGCCGCGACCGGCGGGCCGCACTGCGAGAATCTTCCGGTGGTGCCCTACAACAAATCGCCGGAATTCGTGATCGCCGACGTCGGCGCGAATCCTCAGGAGTACGGCAACCAGCAGTTGCTGTTGAACTCCGACGCGCTCAAGCAGTTGCTGTACGGCCCGATCGACGGGCCGCCGCGCAACTCGTTCCAGGTTGGGCAGCCCGGATGACGGGCTCGCGCGGGATGATCATCAAGTTCGGGGCGTTCGCGCTCGTCATGACGCTGTTGACGGTGTCGTTGTTCTTCATCTTCGGGCAGTACACGACGGGCTCGACGGCAAAGTATTCCGCGCTCTTCAACGATGTTTCGCGGTTGAAGCCCGGACAGACGGTCCGGGTCGCCGGTGTCCGGGTGGGCACGGTCGGCAGCGTCTCGTTGCTTGCGGACAAAAAGGTTCTGGTGAAGTTCGACGCCGACCGCAGCGTCGTGCTCACCAACGGCACGAGGGCCATGATCCGCTATCTCAACCTCGTCGGTGACCGTTACCTCGAACTCGTCGACGGTCCCGGGTCCACCAGGGTGCTGCCGCCCGGGTCGGAGATCCCGATCGATCGGACCGCGCCGGCGCTCGACCTCGACCTGCTGCTCGGCGGGCTCAAACCCGTTACGCAGGGCCTTAATCCGCAAGACGTCAACCAGCTCAGCGCGGCGCTGATTCAGGTTTTCCAGGGCGAGGGCACAACGCTGAACTCGCTGTTCGCGAAGACGACGTCGTTTTCCAACACGCTGGCCGACAACGGCCAGACGGTGCAGGAGCTGATCGACAATCTCAACACCGTGGTGGCCACCGTCAACAAGGACGGCGGCAAATTCTCCGGCGCCATTGACAGGCTCGAAAAGCTGATCAGCGGACTGTCCAATGACCGTGACACCATCGGCACCGCGATCACCGCGCTGGACAACGGGACCGCCTCGATCGCGGACCTGCTCGGCCGCGCCCGGAAGCCATTGGGCGACACCGTGGACCAGCTGAATCGGTTGGCGCCGCTGCTCGACAGCGACGACAAGAACGTCATCGACATCTCGTTGCAGAAGTTGCCGCACAACATCAGGAAAATGAGGAGGCAGGGCGCCGACGGTGCCTGGTTGACCTATTACCTGTGCGGGCTGGAGCTGTGGGTGTCCGATTTGCAGTACCGGACGGTGAAGGTGGGCATAGGACACCAGACCACCGGCAGGTGCGCGGAGCCCAAGGATCCCAATGAATAAGTATCGAGGCGCCCAGCTGATCAAGCCGGGCTTTATCGGCGTCGTCTTGATCATTCTGATCATCGCCGTCGGGCTGAATCCGGACCAACTCCTGCAACGGGCCACCACGGTCCGCTACCAGGCGCTGTTCGCCGACGCCGGCGGTCTGGCGACCGGCAACGAGGTCACGGTCTCGGGAATCAAAGTCGGGACCGTGTCCGGGATGTCCCTGGACCACGGCGACGTACTGGTGACGTTCACCGTCAAGGGCAACGTTTTGCTGGGGTCCGCCAGTACGGCGCACATCAGGACGGGTTCGCTGCTGGGTCAGCGCATACTCACCCTGGAATCGGCCGGCAGCAGCACCTTACGTCCGATGACCGTCATCCCGGTGTCGCGCACCTCCTCGCCCTATTCGTTGTCCGAGGCGGTGGAGAACCTGACCAGCGACGTCGAGGGCACCGACACCGGTGTGCTCAACCAGTCTCTCGATACGCTCTCGGCGACGCTGAACGAGATTGCTCCGCAACTGGGTCCCACATTCGACGGGGTGTCCCGGCTCTCGCAAACCCTCAACGCGCGCAACAGGACTCTGGGTGAGCTGCTCAAGGGCGCCGCCGATGTCACCGGCATCCTGTCGCAACGCAGTCAGCAACTCAACACGCTGATCCTCAATGCCAACGACCTGGTGTCGATGCTGGTGGTGCGCCGCCAGGCGATCGTGCGGTTGCTGGAGAGCACGTCGGCGGTGGCCAGGCAGCTGACCGGCTTGGTGCACGACAACGAATCCAAACTGGCGCCGTCGCTGGAGAAGCTGAACCGTGTGACAGCGATATTGCAAAAGAACAAGGACAACATCGCCAAAAGCCTTCCCGGCCTGGCGCAGCTCGCGGTCCAAGGGGGCGAAACGGTGTCGAACGGGTTCTACTACAACTCGTTCATCCCCAACGAGTTCTTCATGCCCTTCTTCCAATGGTTGTTCGACTACAGCTTCGGCTTCCGCGCCTACGGACAGCCCGGCTCGCCGCCGGACAACGCCGGGCCGCGGGCATTCTTCCCGTTCCCGTTCAACTTCATGCCGGGGGGGACGCAATGACGCGGCTTGGGGAGATACCGCGCGGCAAGCTGAAGGTCGGGCTGGCGATCACGTTGGCCGGGCTGGTTGTCGTCGGCACGGCGGTCGCCATCCGCAACACGTTCTTCCGCGCGACGACGATCACCGCCTACTTCCCGACCGCCACCGCGATCTATCCCGGTGACGACGTGCGGGTGTCGGGCATGAAGGTCGGCACCATCGATTCGATCCAGCCGCAGGGCACCCGGGCGAAGCTGGTGATGCACGTCGACCACGGCGTGTCCATTCCCGCGGACGCGAAGGCGGTGATCGTCGCCCAGAATCTGGTGGCCGCACGCTACGTCCAGCTCACCCCGCCCTACCGGTCGAGCGGTCCCACCATGCGCGACGGTGCCGTGATACCGATCGACCGGACGGCCGTACCTGTCGAATGGGACCAGGTCAAGACCCAGTTGATGCGTCTGGCAACCGAATTGGGACCCAACAGCAAGGTGTCCACGCCGTCGGTGGCGCGTTTCATCGACAGTGCCGCCGACGCGCTGGGCGGGGACAACGGCGAGAAGCTCAGGCAGACACTGGCGCAGCTGTCGGGCGTGGCGCGGGTCTTCGCCAACGGCAGCGGCAACCTCGTCGACATCATCAGGAACCTGCAGACGTTCGTCTCGGCCCTGCGGGACAGCAATACCCAGATCGTGCAGTTCGACAACCGGTTGGCCACCCTCACCAGCGTGCTTGACGACAACAAGTCGGATCTGGATGCGGCTTTGACGGATTTGTCGGGTGCGGTCGGTGAGGTGCAGCGGTTCGTCGCGGGCAGTCGGGACGCGACCTCTGAGCAACTGACGCGGTTGGCCGACCTGACCCAGGTTCTCGTCGACCACAAGATGGCGCTGAAAAACCTTCTGCACGTTGCTCCGAACGGGCTCGCCAACTTCTACAACTCCTACGACCCGGATGTCGGGAACATTCGCGGCGGGGTCGACTTCCAGCAGTTGACCAATCCGACGTTCGCCTTCTGCTCGCAACTCGGGGCCCTGGAGAACGCCACCGCGAACGAGACCGGGAAATTGTGCGGCTTGTATCTGAGCCCGGCGTTGAAGGTGTTCAACCCGTTGATGTACTTCAACTTCAACTATGTCCCGATTCCGATCAACCCCATCCTGGCGCCGGTGTTCGATTCGAAAAACGTCATCTACACCGAGGATCGGCTGAAGCCGGGCGGGGAAGGCCCGAAGCCAACCGCGCCCGAGCTGCCACCCGCGGTGTCCGCGTACACCGGGCTGCCCGGTGATCCGGTGGGGCCGCCGGGGTCCGTGCCGCCGGCACGGATTCCGGGAGCGGCCATGCCGGAGCCTCCGCCGCCGACCACCCCGGTCGAGCCGGCGCCGGCTCCCGCGACCGTGCCCGACATGCTGCTGCCCGGTCAAGGTCAGCAACCATGACCGCGCGCGTCGCCATCCGGCGGATGTTCGGCATCGGCTGCTGCGTCATGCTGACCGTGACCGGATGCTCATTCAACGGCCTGAACTCACTGCCGCTGCCCGGCGCCGTCGGGCGCGGGCCGGGTGCCAGCACCTATCACGTTGAGATCGCCAATGTCGGTACGATGGAGGCCAATTCGCCGGTGATGGTCGACGACGTCATCGTCGGCAGCATCAGCAAGATGACGGTGCGGGGCTGGCACGCCAATCTGGACATCTCCGTCAATCCCGGCGTTTCGATACCGGCGAACGCGGTGGCCCGCGTCGGCCAGACCAGCCTGCTGGGGTCCATGCATCTCGAGCTGAATCCCCCCTTGGGTCAGCCGGCGACCGGGCGACTGCGACCGGGCGCCACCATTCCGCTGAGCCGGTCGGTGACCTATCCGTCGACCGAGCAGACCCTGTCGTCGCTGTCGGTGGTCCTCA
The DNA here is from genome assembly GCF_007714205.1 of Mycobacterium helveticum. Classification (GTDB taxonomy): domain Bacteria; phylum Actinomycetota; class Actinomycetes; order Mycobacteriales; family Mycobacteriaceae; genus Mycobacterium; species Mycobacterium helveticum. The sequence goes on from NZ_VMQU01000089.1 coordinate 15,942, forward strand.
ACGCCGGCGGGCTGGGCCAATTCGGCGACATCATCCACAACTTCAACGGGGCCCTGTCCGGGCACGCGGGCGAGGTCCGCGATCTGCTCAGCCGCCTCGACAAGTTCATCGGCACACTCGATCAACAGCGCGACAACCTGGTGGCGTCGATCCAGGCATTGAACCGGTTGGGCTCCACCTTCGCCGCGCAGCGCGACGTGTTGACCCAGGCGCTATACAAGATCCCTCCTGCACTGGACGTGCTCACCAAGGAGCGGCCGCGCATCACCGAAGCACTGAACAAGCTCGGGACGTTCGGCAACACGACCGCCAAGCTCGTCAACGACGCCGGAGACGACTTGGTCAAGAACCTGCAAAACCTGGCGCCGGCGCTGGGCGCGCTCGCCGATGTCGGCCCGGAACTCGACAAGGCGCTGGCGTACGCCCCCACCTTCCCACTGACCCAGGGCTTCATCGACCGGTTCGTCCGCGGCGACTACGTCAACGGATACTTCGTCATCGACCTGACGAACGCCGGGCTCCGCAAGAGCATCCTGCTGGGCACCCACTGGGGACGGCTGGGCGCACAGACAGTTCCGATACCCGGGGACCCGGCGTACCTGCAATTCAGGTACGGCGCCCCGCCCGGGGCGCCCGGGGCACTGAGCGGTCCCGGCCCGGTCGGGCAACCGCTGCCGGGGCCCAACCCGCCGCCCTTCCAACCGGGAGTGCCGCCGCCGAACGCGGGGCCGCAGTACGGACCCCTGCCCGGGCCGGCTCCGCTGAGCCCGCAGTCGGCGGATGCACCGCCGCTGCCCGGGCCGCCGCCACCGGGCCCGGCCGCCCAGCCGAACGATCTGCTGCCGCCCGCGGCCACACCGGTGCAGGGGAGTCCGTAAATGCTGACCCGCTTTGTGCGTATCCAGCTGGCGATCTTCACGATCGTGGGGATCATCGGTCTGGTCGTCATGGTGGTCTGGTACATGCAGGTGCCCACGCTGCTGGGCATCGGCAAGATGACCGTCACGCTGGAGCTGCCGGCCACCGGCGGCCTGTACCGGTTCTCCAACGTGACCTACCGCGGCGTGCAGATCGGCAGGGTGACCGCGGTAGGGCTGACACCCACGGGCGTGCAAGCCACACTCTCCCTTGATACCTCGCCCAAGATTCCGGCGGATCTGAAAGCCGAGGTGCTCAGCATCTCCGCGGTGGGTGAGTACTACGTGGACCTGCGGCCGCGAACCGACTCGGCGCCTTTCCTGCGTGACGGCTCAGTCATCGCCAAGAACCAGACGACGCTTCCGCAGCCGATCGGTCCCGTGCTGGATCAGACCAATGCCTTGCTCAAGAGCATCCCCAAGGACAAGCTCAGCACGCTGCTCGACGAGACGTACCAGGGATTCAACGGCGCCGGCTACGACTTCCAGTCGTTGTTCGACTCTTCGGCACGGCTCTCCCATGATCTCAACGGCGTCTCCGACCGCGCGCAGACCCTGACCGAAGACACCGGCCCGTTCCTCGACGCACAGGCCCAGACGGCCGACTCGATCCGGACCTGGGCACGCAGCCTTGCCGGATTCACCGGGGAAGTGGCCAAAGACGATCCGCAGTTCCGCACGCTGCTGCAGAAGGGCCCCGGGGCGTTCAACGAGGCATCGCAACTGCTCGAGCAGATCAAGCCGACGCTGCCGATACTGCTCGCCAACCTCACCACGATTGGTCAGATCGGCGTGGCCTACCACGCCTCGATTGAGCAGATGCTGGTGTTGCTGCCGCCGTTCACCGCGGCGATTCAGTCATTCCTGCCGACCAAGACGGTGCAGGGTTTGCCCACGGGCGCCTTCAATCTCATCATCAGTGACCCGCCGCCGTGCACCGTAGGTTTCCTGCCGCCGAGCCAATGGCGCTCCCCGGCCGATACCCGCACCATAGACACGCCGGACGGGCTGTACTGCAAACTGCCGCAGGACTCGCCCATCGGGGTGCGTGGTGCGCGCAACTACCCGTGTATGGAGCGGCCCGGAAAGCGTGCGCCGACAGTCGAAATCTGCGAGAGCGACAAGCCATTCGAACCGCTCGCGATGAGGCAGCACACGTTCGGTACCTACCCGCTGGATCCCAACCTCATCGCGCAGGGCATCCCGCCGGACGACCGCGTCAACTGGAACAGGGAAAGAATCTTCGGCCCGGTGGAGGGCACGCCGATGCCCCCCGGAGCGGTTCCCCGGGGACCCGGAACGCCTTCACCGGCGGCGCCACCACCGGGGCCGCCGGCCCCGGCGGCAACGATGGGCGAGGTTTCCCCGATTGCACCACTTGACGTTCCGTCATCCCCGGCCGAGTTGCCGCCGATCACGCCGCCGACCCCGGTGGCTGTGTTGCCCATCGCCCCAGCCCCGGGGGTGCCGCCCCCGGGGGTGCCGGCCGATGCGCCGCCGCCCGCAGCGGCCCCACCGGCCGCTGGGCCGTCGGGACCGTCGGCTGCGCCGAGTGCTTTCGGGCGTTACGCGCCTGCGCCCGGTCCGTCGGTGGCCATCGCTCAGTACGACCCGCACACCGGTGTCTACGTCGCCCCCGACGGTCAGGCTTACCGTCAGTCGGATCTGGTGACGAAGAAGGGTCCCAAAACGTGGCAGGACCTGTTCGCCACGTAGCGTCCCGTGGCCCGGCTTCAGTCAGACATTCACTCAAACATTAAAAAGTCTCAAACATTCAGAAGTAAGGCGCACCTCAAGGTTTGGCGCCCGGGGTCACCCGATCTTGTCGAGCCTCAAGGGCTGGGCGATATCCAGCGGAAGGTTGTTGCCGCAGACGCCGGACGGACCGACCGTACGCTCGCTTCCGGCAAAAACCGGCGACCCGAGCACGTTCTCCCCGGTTACCGGGTCGGCGGGATAGAACATGATGTAGTCCGTCCCGGGGTGTGAGGTGCCGTCGGGACAGGTTTCCCAGTCCGGGATTTCGCGTTTGACGTACCAGTTGAGGCCGTCGAACATGGTCAGCGGCGCGCTCCAGCCTTGGTCGCTGACCACCTGGCCGGTGCAGTCGTAGGCGTTGGAGCACGAGGAGGTGATCTTCCAGGTGCTTCGCACCGTCGCCTCCTGGTGGTACACCTGCCGCGACCTCGCCCATTGTCCGACCACCGTGGCGGTATACGTGCCGTTGATGGCCGCGTTATAGGCCCGCGCCAACGGGGCCGTGCCCACCCCGCCGGCCAGACCGGCGACCGCCAATGCTGCGCTGATCGTCACGCTCATGGAACGCATCACGTGCTCCTCGACGCGTTAAATGCCGCCATTTTCAAGCGAACTCGAATTCACAGACTAACACCGTTGCCGCACATGACGGAATGGTTTCGATCATGATTTAGCCGGGCTCACGGCCTCGAAGTTTTCAATAAGCCATGAATCTTTGACCCTCGTAAGCACCACCTTGAGGCTGCTCGACGTGAGGACCGGATCAGGTTTGTCCTTGCTCGTCGTCTTCAGTGTCACGAATGCGAGGACGACCGCCGAATTCGGGTGCATTTCGGATACGGCGGCTTTGACCACGGTAGCGGTTGTGGTGACCTGGCCACGCATGGCCGCCGGCCCCACCACCTTTTCGGCGAACTGCTGATAGTAGTTCAGGTAGCTGTCGGTGACCCGCGATTTGGCATCGTCGAAATCCCGGGTCAGGGTGTCGGGCGAGTAGGACAGCAGCGCCACCGCACCGTCGCTGGCCGCCTTGACGGCCTGATGCCGTGCAGCGGCGTCGGTTTGCAGATCCGGTCGGTACGCGACGTAGAAATAGCCCGCAGCAAACCCCGTCGAGGCAACAAGCACTATCGTCAGCACAATCGGACGCCACCGTGCCAGGCCCCGGCGCAGCAGCCGCCCCACGCGTTTGACGCGGCTCGAGGGGCGTGGTGCGAGGTCCTGGGCCACCTCGTCGTCGACCGTCACGGGACGAACTCGACTCTCGACATCTTGAGTTGCCCGCCGTCTCTGAGGAGGTCGACCACGATCCGTATCGCCCTCGATTCCGGCTTGGCACCGCCGGGCTTGCCGAGCTCGGATTTCGCGGCGACCAAGACGATCGCCGAATTGTCGGTCATGGATTGCACCGCGACGGCTTGTACCGTGCCCTTGCTGCTGCCGTTCGACTGCTCGACCGCCTTGACGAATTCCTCGGCGGACAGCAAGATCCCGGCCTTGAACTGGCCGGTGGTCTCGTCGACGAAACGTTGCACGTCGGCTCTGGCCGTGCCGGAGTTGATCGTCAGCATGGTCTGGATCGAGTTGCGGGCCGCCGTGGCGAACTCCGCGGTGCGCTGCCGTTTCTGCACCGCCTCGTGGTGATGCCACAGCAGATAGCCGCTTCCCGCCAACGACGCGCAGATGGACCCGAACGCGGCCAGGACGGCCAGTGCTTTGCGACCCGGGCGACGTAGCCTCCGCCGTCGGGCAGCCGGTGGCGCCCCCGCGTCCGCGGACACCGCGTTGCCGTCGGTGGTTTCGCCATCGGCCAGGCTGCCCTGACCATCCGATGACGCGTCGGCCAGGTGGCGCAGCCGCAGCGCGCGGGCGCGAGCAGCCTCCGCACGGGCTTCTGCCCGGGCGAGTTCGTCCACGTCGGTTACTGAAGTCGACGCTGGGACGAAGCGGTCCTTCACCCCCCCGTCATCGGCATCGGGCTGGTCGGCCGGGAGCTTGCGCGGCGGCATGGATCACCTCCTCGTCCGCACCCTCGGAGAGCCACATTATCACTGGCAGAGGGGGCGACGGCGCCGTCGCCGGCGGCATTGCGCACGGCCGCTCTCGGCCAGGCAGAATTTCCTTCCCAATTTCCTCTCCGGCGTGGCAAAGTAGCCTGGTGCGCTTCATTGTGGCATCGGTCGCGGTATTGCTGGGCCTGAGTTTGTTCGGGGTTCCCCCGGCTGCCGCCGAGCCCAGCAGTTGCGACTACCCGGACTGCACCCCGGGAATCATCCCGCATCGCGTCCTCGGTGCGCCGTGCGACAACAGCACCTATTACGTATTCGGGACCGCCGACTACTACGTCTCCTTCGCCACCCAACCCGGCCGGCTGATGTTCTGCGGATCGCCGAGAAGGTATGAGCCCCGGTGGTTCCGGTCACCTCCGATGGTCGGCGTCAAAGACGAGGGCTCGTCGTGCATTGATTACCCGACGTATTACGTCGCGCAGGCGCCGGACGGGCTCTTTTTGGTCTGCAACGCGCATGACGGCACCCAAGTTTGGGAGCGCGGCGACACCTGAGCCGCGGGGGCAGGGTCCCGGAAAGGTTGGTGCGCGGGCCTGTGACCTCGGGAGTTATCGTCGTGTGACCGGCGTGGCGGCTGTGGCGGATGTGACCAACGGGTTTGGATGGGGTTACCAAGCCAACCACCCGAACCCGAGGTCACACCCGCGTGCCATCTTCCCCGACATTGCCTGCCGAGACGAACACGACGCGCCACGAACCGCTGTTGGCGGTGTTGCAGAGGGTGCCCGGCCCGCGCGACCGGCGCGGGGTGCGCTACTGGTTGGCCGGGGTGCTGGCACTGGCGGTCACCGCCACCGTGGCCGGGTGCCGTTCGTTCGCGGCGATCGGTCAGTGGGCCGCGGAGACCGCAGCCGACAAGCTGGCCTGCTTTGGATTCACCAGCGGTAGCGTCCCGGACGAGTCGACGTTGAGGAAGCTGTTCGCCCGCGTCGATGCCGACGCCCTCGATCGAGCGTTGGGCACGTGGATGTGGACGCGAACCTTCACCGTCGAGCAGCGCCGGGTGATCGCGTTGGATGGCAAGACCGTGCGAGGTGCGCGCACCCGCCCCGACGGTAAGGCGCCGCACCTGGTCGCCGCGTTCGACCATGGTGCCGGTGCGGTGCTCGGGCAGGTGGGCATCGATGCGAAGAGCAACGAAATACCTGCTGTGCGAACACTGTTGGGACAGTTCGATCTGGACGGGGCGGTGGTGACCCTCGATGCGATGCACACCCAGACCGACACCGCCACCGCGATCACCGGCGCTGGTGGGGACTAGGACTAGGCTAGGTGGCTGGTGTCGAACGGCCATTGCGGGAACGCTGGTTGACCGGTCGGGCTATTGGACGGTGCGCGCGTGGTCGTGAGTGGTTCCTAGCTCAGGTGAATTCGGTTGTCGTGATTGGCGATTCCGCTGCTTGGCTGGTCTACAGGCGGTCCTGGTGGGCCGGTTGGCTTCGCCGACCGGCCTCAGGTCGTGGCCGCGGCCCAGTTCCCGCCTGCCCGGTGTAATCCGAGCACGCCAAGGCGTGCGAGGTTGATCGCGGCGGCCAGCAGGGAGAAATCGGCGGCGACCTTGGTGCGGCCCCGGACGCGCGCACGGCGGCCACCGTGGCGGCGGCGCATCAGGTGGCCGATCTTGCGTTCCACTTTCGGGCGGGTGGCCTTGTAGTCGGCGACCCAGGCCGAGTCGTGCTGGGCGGCGCGGGCGCGGGCGAGTTCGGCCTCGTAGCGGCTGATCGTGATGGTGCGCCCGGCGGTCGAGCTGGTGCACTGGGTCGCCAGTGGGCAGGAGGTGCAGGCCGGGCCGAACACCGCGGTGCCGCCGCCGGCGGTGGCCGGGCGGATCGGCACGGTCACCGCGCCCGGGCAGGTGACCGTGCCCGAGTTCAGGTCGATGACGAAGCGGTCCTTGGCGTAGCGGCCGCCCGGCGCGGTCGGCGGCTGCACCTTGGTGAAGATATCGGCGCCCGCGGTTTCCAGCATGGCCAGCAGCTTGCCCGTACCGTAGGCGGCGTCGCCGTAGACCGCCGGCCCCTGCTGGTCTTCCAGGCCGCGCACACTACGGGCGTCCCCGTTCCCGTCACCGTCACCGGGAGCGTGTCCGGCCGCGATTGCCACGGTGGTCGCGCCGGCATCCGCGGCGAGGTTTGAGTCGCCGTGGGAATCATCGTGATCGCCGTCGGCGGTGTCGGTGTCCGCGGTCACCGGGGTGGGCAGGTCGTCGGCCAGCAGGTCGGCGGCGGGTTCGGCGTCGCCGGCGTTGCCCGCGGTGACCTCGGTGGCCGTGATGATCTCGACATCGGGGTCGATCGCGATGTGGCCCTTGTATCCGTTGAATCCACGCGCGGAGGTCTTGTGCCCGTGGCGCGCCTGCGGGTCCACCGTGGAGATCACCCGATCGGCGGCGACCCGCCGCGCGATGCGGAACACCCCGTCGTCGGCGTCTTGGTCGAGGTCCTGGCCGACCACGGTGGCCAGCAACTGCGCCGCCTTGTCGACCTCCGGCCCCAGCTGCTGCTCATCCAGGCAGGCCAGAAGCGCATACGCGTCGCGGGCCAGCGCGTCCACCAGCGCCTCGCGCGCCGCCGCATCGTCATAATCACACACCGGTTTTCCCGCCCGCGCGTAATCGTCGTCGCGGGACAGCCGCGCCCGCAACCGGGCCTGCAGCTCCGTGTCGGCCACAGCCAACAGCCCCCGGATCGCCGAGCGGATCAATGTGACCGTGTCCATCGTGGCCACCGCGTCATACAGCGGGGTCGAGTCCAGCACCCACTTACTAATGCGATCGTAAGTAAGTCGAGTCACGCCGCGATGTAGGCCAAATTCGGGTCACGGAAAAATCCCTGGACCAGGTGCGG
>NZ_VMQU01000008.1 GCF_007714205.1 Mycobacterium helveticum
ACCCGGGTAGCGGCAACCCATCCCCACCACCGCCACCGGTTCGGTGGCCCGCGCGAGGTACTGCCGGTTCTCCCGCTTGAGCCGCTCGTTGTCCTTCAGGGTCTTCCGCAGGGCCCCGACGAGCTCTTCGTCGCTGCTGTTCACCGGGCCCGGCCTCTCACATCGCTCAGCGGAGTCCCCGATCAAGCATCAGTGCCAATGCAGTAACACGAGTTCGGAACAGAATCCCGGACCCATCGCGATCATCAGCCCGGGGCTGTCGGCGGGCGGCGGTTTGGCGATGGTGTCGCGCAACACGTGCAGCACCGACGCCGACGAGAGGTTGCCGATCTCCCCGAGCGAGCGCCAGGTCAATTCCAGGGCCTGCGGCGGCAGGTTCAGGCTCTCGGTGATCGCCTCGATGATCTTCGGGCCGCCGGGGTGGGTGACCCACGCGCCGATGTCGGTCGTGGTCAGGCCGTGGTCGCCCAGGAACGACGTGACGTCCCCGGGCAGATACTGCCGGACCGTGTCCGCCAGCTCCCGGGACAGCACGAGCTCGAACCCCGCGGCCCCGACGTCGTATCCCATGGTGCGCAGCGAGTCCGGGTAGAGGTGGCTGCGCGAGTCGAGGATGTCGGGCCCGGCGGCACCCACCTGTTCGGAGCGGCGCTCGCCGACGGCCACCACCGCGCCGGCCCCGTCGGCGAACAGCGCGCTGCCGACCAGGCCGGGCAGCGACGGCTTGTAACCCGGGTAGGTCAGCGAGCACAGCTCGACGGAGACCAGGGCCGCGACGCCGTCGGGCGCGCCGCGCAGGTAGTCGTGCAGGCGGCCCACACCCGCCGCACCGGCCACGCAGCCCAGGCCGAACAGGGGCACCCGCCGCACATCGTCGCGCAGGCCGAGCCGCCCCGCGATCCGGGCGTCCAGGGACGGCACGGCCAGGCCGGTCACCGTCGTCGTGATGAGCACGTCGACGTCCCGCGGCGCCAGCCCGGCCTCGTCCAGGGCGCCCGCGAGGGCTTCGCATCCGAGGTCGACGGCGCTGTCGATGAAGATCCGGTTGGCCACCCCGAACTCGGTCAGCGTGGGATAGCGCTCCAGCGGCAGGACCAGGTGGCGACTGTTGACCTTGGCACTGGCGTGCAGTTGCCGGACGATGTCCTCGTAACCCTCGAATTCCGGAATGCTGACGAAGAAATCGGTCAATTCGCGCTGCGAATAGCGGTGCGGCGGTAATGCACCGAACACTCCTGCGACGACACTCATCGGTCCCACCTTCTGCAGACGAGGATCGCGGCCGAAAGGTTCGGCCGAATCCCTCGATGAGGAAGTTTAGTCTGCGTTTCGATCCGCCCGGAAAGGGCCGTTGCGGCACACCGCGGCCTCAGGCGCGGCGTAGCCGGTGCCGCAGGTCCTCGCAGGCCGCCCTGACCTCGCCCAGCTGTTCGGCGACCCGGGCCGGCGCGGTGCCGCCGCGGGCGTCGCGCGAGGACACCGACCCCTCGATCGTGAGCACCTCCCGGACCTGGGCCGTCAACTCGGGGCTGACGGCGGCGAGCTCGTCGTCGGTCAGCTCGTCGAGGCCCACGCCGCGCGCCTCGGCGGCCCGCACGGCCCCGCCCGCGGCCTCGTGCGCGGACCGGAACGGCACGCCCTGGCGGACCAGCCACTCGGCGATGTCGGTGGCCAGCGTGTAGCCGGCCGGGGCCAGGGCCGCCATCCGCTCGACGTCGAAGGTCAGGCTGGCCACCAGCCCGGCCATCGCCGGCAGCAGCAGCTCCAGCTGGGCCACCGAGTCGAACACCGGCTCCTTGTCCTCCTGCAGGTCGCGGTTGTAGGCCAGGGGCTGCGCCTTCAGCGTCGCCAGCAACCCGGTCAGGTTGCCGATCAGCCGGCCCGACTTGCCGCGCGCCAGCTCGGCGATGTCGGGGTTTTTCTTCTGCGGCATGATCGAGCTTCCGGTCGACCACGAGTCGTGCAGCCTGGCGTAGCCGAATTCCGTCGAACTCCACAGGATGATGTCCTCGGCCAGCCGCGACAGGTCGACGGCGATCATCGCGAAGACGAACGCCGCCTCGGCGGCGAAATCCCGGGCCGCGGTGGCGTCGATCGAATTCTCGGCGGCGGCGGAAAATCCCAGGTCCGCGGCGATGGCGTCCGGGTCGAGCCCCAGCGATGAGCCGGCCAGCGCGCCCGAGCCGTAGGGGGACACCGCCGCGCGCTTGTCGAAGTCGACGATGCGATCGACGTCGCGCAGCAGCGGGTGGGCGTGCGCGAGCAGGTGGTGGGCCAGCAGGACCGGCTGCGCGGACTGCAGGTGGGTCTTGCCGGGCATGATCGCGGTCGGGTGGGCCCCGGCCTGGGTGGCCAGCGCGCCCACCACGTCGAGCGCACCGGCGGCCACCCGGCGCACCGCGTCGCGCAGCCACATCCGGAACAGGGTGGCCACCTGGTCGTTGCGGGACCGGCCGGCCCGCAGCCGCCCGCCCAGGTCCGGCCCGACCCGGTCGATCAGCCCGCGCTCCAGCGCGGCGTGCACGTCCTCGTCGCCGGCCAGGGGGCCGAAGCTGCCGTCGGCGACGTCGGAGGCGAGGCTGTCCAGGCCGGCCAGCAGCCCGTCGCGTTGCTCCGCGGTGAGCAGCCCGGCCCGGAACAGGATCACGGTGTGGGCCTTGGAGGCGGTGATGTCGTAGGGGGCCAGCACCCAGTCGAAGTGGGTCGACTTGCTCAGCGCGGCCAGCGCGTCCGACGGCCCGTCGGCGAACCGTCCGCCCCACAGCGACCCCTCGTGGGTGCTCACCTTTTCTCCGCGAGCAGACGCAAAAGTCCCGTTGCGCCCGGGGTGTCGGGGGCTTTTGCGTCTGCTCGCCGGGAAAACGTCACCGCGCGTCCCGGCGGGCGGCCAGCTTGGACGACAGGCCGTGCACGTAGACGAAGCCCTTGGCGGCCGACTGGTCGAAGCTGTCGCCCTCGTCGTAGGTGGCCAGGTTGAAGTCGTAGAGGGATTCGGCGCTGCGCCGGCCGTTCACCGCGATGTGGCCGCCGTGCAACACCATCCGGATCTCCCCGGAGACGTGCTCCTGGGTCTTGGCGACGAACGTCTCCAGCGCCGTCTTCAGCGGCGAGTACCACAGCCCGTCGTACACCAGTTCGGCCCAGCGCTGGTCGGTGTGCCGCTTGAACCGTCCCAGCTCGCGCTCGAGCGTGACGTGTTCGAGTTCGGCGTGGGCGGTGATCAGCACCATCGCCCCGGGCGCCTCGTAGATTTCGCGGCTCTTGATGCCCACCAGGCGGTCCTCCACGACGTCGAGGCGCCCCACCCCCTGCGCGCCGGCACGCTCGTTGAGCTCCTTGATGGCCTCCAGCATGGTCACCGGCGTGCCGTCGATGGACACCGGCACCCCGCGCTCGAACCCCACGATCACCTCGTCGGGCGTGCTCCAGTTCAGGGTCGGGTCTTCGGTGTAGGCGTAGATGTCCTTGGTGGGCGCGTTCCACAGATGTTCCAGGAAACCGGTTTCCACCGCGCGGCCCCACACGTTCTGGTCGATGGAGAACGGCGAGCGCTTGGTGACGTTGATCGGGATCGCGTTCTCCTCGGCGAACGCGATGGCTTTCTCCCGCGTCCAGGCGTAGTCACGCACCGGCGCCAGCACCTCGAGATCCGGTGCCAGCGAGGCGAATCCGACCTCGAAGCGAACCTGGTCATTGCCCTTGCCGGTGCAGCCGTGCGCGACGATGGTGCCGCCGTGCTCGCGGGCGGCCGCCACCAGATGCTTGGCGATCAGCGGCCGGCTGATCGCCGACACCAGCGGGTAACGGTCCATGTAGAGCGCGTTGTTCTGCACGGTGGGCAGGCAGTAGCCCTGCGCGAACTCGTCGCGCGCGTCGACGACGACCGCCTCCACGGCGCCGCAGTCCAGCGCCCGCTGGCGGATGACCTCCATGTCCTCGCCGCCCTGGCCGAGGTCGATCGCCACCGCCACGACCTCGCGGCCGGTCTCCTTACCTATCCAGCTGATCGCCACCGACGTGTCCAGGCCACCGGAATACGCCAGGATGACGCGTTCTGACATGAACCAACTCCTTTTGGTTGAAAGGCTTACGTTAGCTTTTCCAGCGCGCTGGCCAGCTCGGCGCCGGTCATGGGCTCACGGGCGGCCACGAAGACGGTGTCGTCGCCCGCGATGGTGCCGACGACGTACGGTAGCGCCGCGCGATCGATCGCACTGGCCAAATAGTCCGCCGCGCCGGGCGGGGTTCGCAGCACCGCGAGGTTCCCGCTGGCGTCGGCCGACACCAGCAGGTCGCCCAGCAACCGCGACAGCCGCGCGGTGCCGCCGGACACCCCGCGCACCGGGCTGCCGTCCTCGGGCACGATGTAGACCCCGACGCCGCCGTCGGCGCCGCGCAGCTTGACCGCGCCCAGTTCCTCGAGGTCCCGCGACAGCGTGGCCTGGGTGACGTCGATGCCCTCGCCGGCCAGCCGCGCGGCCAGCTCGCTCTGGCTGCGCACCGGCGCCGACGACAGGATCGCCACGATCCGGGCCTGCCGCCCGGCCCGGGTGGTCTCCGGTGTCGCCTTCGGGCGGGTCATCGCGCCCGCTCCAGCAGCCACACCAGCAGGGCCTTCTGCGCGTGCAGGCGGTTCTCGGCCTCGTCCCACACGGCGCTGGCCGGCCCGTCCATCACCTCGTCGGTGACCTCCTCGCCGCGGTGGGCCGGAAGGCAATGCAGCACAATGGCTTCGGTGTCGGCCAGGCTCAGCAGCCGCTGGTTGAGCCGATAGGGACGGAACGGGCCGACCCGATCCAGCCCGTCGGCCTCCTGTCCCATCGACGTCCAGGTGTCGGTCACCAGGACGTCGGCGCCCGCGGCAGCCGCCTCGGCGTCGGTGGTGACGGTGACCGACGCGCCGGTGGCCTGCGCGCGGTGCTCGGCCGCCGACACCACGTCGCGGTCCGGGACGAAGCCGTCCGGGGCCGCGACGGTGACGTGGATGCCGGCGGTGACCCCGCCCAGCATCAGCGAATGGGCCATGTTGTTGGCGCCGTCACCGAAGTAGGACAGCCGCAGCCCGCGCAGCGCCCCCTTGCGTTCGGCGATGGTCTGCAGGTCGGCCAGCACCTGGCAGGGGTGGAACTCGTCGGAGAGCGCGTTGACCACCGGCACCGTCGCGGTCGACGTCATCGCCTCCAGCCGCTCCTGCCCGAACGTGCGCCAGACGATCGCTTCGACGTAGCGGGACAACACGTTCGCGGTGTCCTGCAGGGTCTCGTCGCGACCCAGCTGGGTGGCGTGGCTGTCGACGACGACGGCATGCCCGCCGAGCTGGGCGATGCCGAGCTCGAACGAGAACCGGGTGCGCGTGGAGTTCTTGTCGAAGATGACGGCGACGCCGCGGGGCCCTTCCAGCGGGCGGCAGCTGAACGGATTCTTCTTCAATTCGTTTGCAAGCGCGAGGATTTCGGCCTGCTCCTGGGGCGACACGTCGTCGTCGCGCAGAAAGTGTCTCATGCCGGCGTCCCGGCCGCGTCGAGGATGCCCGGCAGCGCGGCGACGAAGCTGTCGGCCTGGGCTTCGGTGATGATCAGCGGCGGCGCCAGCCGCAGCACGTCGGGCGCCGGGGCGTTGAGGAGGAACCCGGCCCCGCACGCGGCGGCCTCGGCGTCCTTGGCGCGCGGCGCGGTCAGCGCGACGCCCAGCAGCAGCCCGCGGCCGCGCACGTGATCGATCAGCGGGTGGCCGAGCGCCTCGATGCCGTGGCGCAGCGACTTGCCCATCATCTCGGCGTGCCGGATAAGGTCCTCGTCTTCCAGCACCCGCAGCACCGCCAACGCCGCCGCGGCGCAGATCGGGTTGCCGCCGAAGGTGCTGCCGTGCAGACCGGGTGTCAGCAGGTCGGCGGCCGGTCCGACGGCCAGGCACGCCCCGATGGGCAGTCCACCGCCGAGCCCTTTGGCCAGTGTCACCACGTCGGGGGTGATGCCGTCGTGCTGATGGGCGAAAAAGGCTCCGGTACGGCCCATTCCGGTCTGCACCTCGTCGATGGCCAGCAGCGCACCGTGCCGCGCGGTGATGTCGCGCGCGGCGGCCAGGTAGCCCTCGGGCGGGACGACGACGCCGCCCTCCCCCAGGATCGGTTCGAGGAACACCGCGGCCGTGGCGTCGTCGACCGCGGCCGCCAGCGCCCCGGCGTCCCCGTAGGGCACGTGGGTGACGTCGCCGGGCAGCGGGGCGAAGGGCGCCGCCTTGCTCGGCTGACCGGTCAGCGCGAGCGCACCCATCGTCCGGCCATGGAATCCACCTTGTGCCGCAACGATCTTGGTGCGGCCGGTGAGCCGAGACAGCTTGAAGGCCGCCTCGTTGGCCTCGGCGCCGGAGTTGCAGAAGAACACCCGGGCCGGCGCGGACCCGTCGAGCAGGGCGACCAGGTGTTCGGCCAGCGCGATGCCGGGCTCGGTGGCGTAGAGGTTCGAGGTGTGGCCCAGCGTCTGCATCTGGTGCGTGACGGCCTCGATCACCGCGGGGTGCCGATGGCCCAGGACGTTGACCGCGATGCCGCCGAGCAGGTCAAGGTAGGTCTTGCCGTCCACGTCGGTGACCGTGGCGCCCTCACCGCCGGCCAGGGCGACGGTCGGGGTGCCGTAGTTGTTCATCATCACGGCTTCCCAGCGGTGCCGCATTTCGGCCGTGCCCGTCACGCTTGTCACCTGCGCCGCTCCTCCGCATCGCTGCGCTCTGCATCGTCGCCGGCGCGCACCACCTTGGTTCCGGTTCCCGCGTCGGTGAAAAGCTCCACCAGCACGCAGTGTTTGACCCGGCCGTCGATGATGTGCGCGCTGGGCACGCCGCCGGTGACGGCCCGCAGACACGCCTCGACCTTGGGAATCATGCCCTCCTCCAGCGTGGGTAGCAGTGGCGCCAGTGTGGCGATGTCGATTTCGCTGACCAGCGATTCCCGGTCGGGCCACTGCGTGTAGAGGCCCTCGACATCGGTGAGCACCAGCAGCTTCGCGGCCCCCAGGGCCTCGGCCAGCGCTGCGGCGGCGGTGTCGGAGTTGATGTTGTGCACCACGCCGTCCTCGTCGGGAGCCAGCGTCGAGACGATCGGGATACGTTGCGCCGCAATCAAATCCAGCAGCAGCGCGCTGTTCACGTGGGCGACGTCCCCGACCAGGCCGACGTCGGTGGCCACGCCGTCGACGTTGACGCTGCGCCGGATCGCGGTGAACAGCTGGGCGTCCTCGCCCGTCACGCCGACGGCGTAGGGGCCGTGCGCGTTGACGAGGTTGACCAGTTCGCGGCCGACCTGTCCGAACAGCACCATCCGCGCCACGTCGAGCACTTCCGGGGTGGTGACGCGGAAGCCGCCCTTGAAGTCGCCCGCGATGCCGAGGCGCCGCAGCATGGCGGTGATCTGGGGGCCACCGCCGTGGACGACGACCGGGTGGATGCCGCAGTTGCGCAGGAACGCCATGTCCGCGGCGAAGGCGTGTTTCAGCGTGTCGTCGACCATGGCGTTGCCGCCGTATTTGACGACGACGATCTTGCCGTGCAGTTGCGTGAGCCATGGCAGGGCCTCGGCCAGCACCTCGGCCTTGAGCCGGGTGGGCAGGGTGTCGATGTTCATGAGCTGTAGGCCGAGTTCTCTTCGACGTAGGCGTGCGACAGGTCGGTGGTCCGGATGGCGGCCCGCCCGTCACCGACCGCAAGGTCGACGGTGACGTCGATGTCGGCCGCCGACAGGTCCACTTCGCGCGCCCCGGGCACCCCGACGCTGTCGACACACACCGCGGAACCGTTGAACGACACGGAGATTCGGTCGGGGTTCAAACGCGCCGGCGCCATGCCGACGGCCGCCAGCACCCGGCCCCAGTTGGGGTCGGACCCGAACAGCGCGGTTTTGACCAGGCTGTCGCGGGCGACCGTGCGCGCGACGGTCAGCGCGTCGTCGTCGGATGCGGCCCCGGTGACGGTGACGATGACGCGTTTGGTGACGCCCTCGGCGTCGGCCTGCAGCTGCGCGCACAGGTCGTCGCAGGCCCGCAGCACGGCCTCGTCGAGATCCGACTGGGGCGGCGCGATTCCGCTGGCCCCCGACGCCAGCAGCAGCACGGTGTCGTTGGTGGAGCAGCTGCCGTCGACGTCGAGCCGGTCGAAGGTGCGCGCAGTGGCCCGGCGCAGCGCCGCCTCGAGGGCCGCCGGTTCGGCGGCCGCATCGGTGGTGAGCACGCACAGCATGGTGGCCAGCGACGGGGCAAGCATGCCCGCGCCCTTGGCCATCCCGCCCACCGTCCAGTCGTTCGGATGATGCACCGCAACCTGTTTGGCCACCGTGTCGGTGGTCATGATGGCCTGGGCGGCCTCGTCACCCCCGGACAGGCCGCCGGCCATCTCGCACACGATCTCGCGTGCCCCGGCGAGCACCTTGTCCATCGGCAACCGGTCACCGATGAGGCCGGTGGAGCAGACCGCCACCTCGATGGCGCCGGTCTCGGTTCCCCAGTCCGACAACGCGGCCGCGACGGCCTCCGCAGTGGCGTGGGTGTCCTGGAAGCCTCCCGGCCCGGTGCAGGCGTTGGCACCCCCGGAGTTGAGGATGACCGCCCGCAGCTGTCCGGTGCCGAGCACCTGCTTGCTCCACAGCACCGGCGCGGCCTTGACCTTGTTGCTGGTGAAGACGCCGGCGGCCGCATAGTCGGGTCCTTCGTTGAAGACCAGCGCGAGATCCCGCGCACCCGACGCCTTGATCCCGGCGGCGATGCCGGCGGCCCGGAATCCGGCCGGGGCGGTGACGCCCTGCTCGCGCAGCAACCTCACGGCGCCACCCCGACCACCGAAAGGCCTTCGGTCTCCGGCCAACCCAGCGCCAGGTTCATCGACTGCACCGCCGCGCCGCCGGTCCCCTTGACCAGGTTGTCGATCGCGGCGATCGCCACGAAGGTCTCGGCGGCCTCGTCGACCGCGACGGCGACGTGCGCCGCGTTGCTGCCGATCACCGCGCCGGTGCGGGGCAGCTGGCCCTCCGGCATCAGATAGATGAAAGGCTCGGCCCGGTAGGCCTTTTCGTAGGCCGCCCGCAGCCGGGACAGCGACGATGCGGTGCGCGCGGTGCAGGTGGCCAGGATGCCGCGGGACGTCGGGATCAGCACCGGGGTGAACGACACCGTGACGTCGCGGTCGGCGACCGCGCCCAGCTCCTGGGCGATCTCGGGGGTGTGCCGGTGGGCGCCGGCGATGTTGTAGGCCCGTGCCGACCCGATGACCTCCGAGCCGAGCAGGTCCGTCTTGGCGGCACGACCGGCGCCCGACGTGCCGCTGACGGCGACGACGGTGACGGCGGGCTCGATCAGCCCGTCGGCCAGCGCCGGCCACAACGCCAGCAGCGCCGCGGTCGGGTAACAGCCCGGGACCGCGATGCGGCGCGCGCCGCGCAGCCGTTCGCGGCCCCCGGGTAGCTCCGGCAGCCCGTACGGCCAGCTGCCGGCGTGGGGGGACCCGTAGAACCGCTCCCACGCGGCGGCGTCGGTGAGCCGGAAGTCCGCACCGCAGTCGATGATCAGGGTCTGCGGGCTCAGCTCTTCGGCCAGCGCCGCCGAATGCCCGTGCGGCAAGGCCAGGAACACCACATCGTGGCCGGCGAGCAGGGAAAGGTCGGTGGGCTCGACCACCCGATGGGCCAGCGGGGTCAGGTGTGGGTGATGCTCACCGAGCGTGCTGCCGGCGCTGGCCGCGGCGGTCACCGACCCGATGGAAAGCCGGCCCTCGCAGTAGGCCGGGTGTCCGAGCAACAGCCTGAGGATCTCTCCCCCCGCGTAGCCGGTCGCCCCTGCGACGGCAGCCCTGATCACGTCGGCCATTTCGACGATTCTGCATGGTTATGCAAAGGTTCGCAAATCCATTCCGGCGGGCTCGTGGTGGTCCGAACGGAGATGTGGTGCCGGGCCCCGTTTCGGAGCCCGGCACCACATTCGCCGGGAGTTTTTACCGGCCCTACGCGGCGATGCCGATGCCGAGGCTGGCCTGCAGGCTGGCCTCCAGGGAGGCGCCCAGGTCGTTCAGGGCGGCCTCCAACGAACCCGCGACGGTGCCGCCGGTCTGGGCGACCCCGTTGAGCGCACCGCCGAGGTCGACGGCCAGGGACTCGGCCGTCTGGAACAGGCCGGGGAAGGCCACGCCGACGGTCGCGCCGAGGGCGTCGCCGAGCTCGGTGGCGATCGCCGTGGTGGTGTCCACCCAGATGTTGGCGATGGCGCCACCCGTCTGCCCCAGTCCGGCCAGCGACGCACCCAGACCACCGACCAGGTTCGCCGTGGTGCTGAGCAGGCCCGTCAGGCCACCGCGCAGGCCGGCCGTCAGGGCTCCCCCGGCGTTGGCCAGTCCGGTCAGGGCCGCGCCCAGGCTCGCGGCCAGGGCGGCGTTGATCGTCACCATCAGGTTGGTGCTGAGCAGCGCGCCCAGGCTGGCGGCCAGGTTCTCGCCGGTCTGGATGAGGGCGTTCAGCCCGCCACCCAAGCTGGCGGCCAGGGTGCCACCGAGGTCGAGCAGGCCGTTCAGCCCGCCGCTGAGGCCGGCCTGGATCACCGCCTCCAGCGGACCCAGGCCCGCCAGCGAGCCACTCAGGGCCAGCGACAGGGCGGCGTTCAGCGAGGTGCCGAACCCGTTGAGGGCGGCACCGAGGCCGCCGGTCAGGGCGAACCCGGTCTGCAGCAGCCCGTTCAGGCCGCCGCCGAGGGTGGCCGCCAGGTTCGCCCCGGTGGTGATCAACCCGTTAAGACCCGTCTGCAGGCTGGCCGCCAGCGAGGCCGGCAGGCCCAGCAGACCACCCAGCCCCGCCAGGTTGCCGCTGAGCGCCAGTTGCAGCGCCGCGGTCAGCGACCCGCCCAGGCCGGACAGCGCCCCGCCCAGGTTGGCCGCGAACGCCTCGCCCGTCTGGATCAGCCCGTTGAGGCCGGCACCCAGCGTGCCGGCCAGGGTGCCACCCAGGTTCGCCAGGCCCGACAGTCCGCCGGTCAGGCCGCCCTCGATGGCCAGACCCAGCGGGCCGAGACCCGCCAGCGACGCGTTCAGGGCGGCGGACAGGTTCGCGCCGAACGAGCCGCCCAGGCCGGACAGCGCCACGCCGATGTCGGTGGTCAGGCCCTCGGCGGTGTGTACCAGCACGTTGAGCCCGGCACCCAGGTTGCCTGCCAGGTTCGCACCGACGTTGGCCAGCCCGCTGAAGCCGGTCTGCAGGGTGGCCGCCAGCGACGCCGGCAGGCTCAGCAGGCCGCTCAGGCCGGCGAGGTTGCCGCTGAGTGCCAGTTGCAGCGCCGCGCTCAGCGACCCGCCCAGGTTGCCCAGCGCCGCACCGAAGTTCACCGCCAGCGACTCCCCGGTCTGGATCAGCCCGTTCAGGCCGGCGCCGAAGGAGTTGAGCAGCGTCGCACCGGTGTTGACAAGACCGTTGAGGCCACCGGTCAGGCCCGCCTCGATCAGCGCGCCCAGCGGACCCAGGCCGGCCAGCGAGCCGCTCAGGCCGAGCGACAGGGCCGCGTTCAGCGAGCCGCCCAGGTTGTTCAGCGCCGCGCCGATGTCGCCGGCCAGCGACGCCCCGGTCTGCACCAGCACGTTCAGGCCGCCGCCCAGGCCGTTGAGCAGGGCGCCGCCGACGTTGAGCACACCGTTCAGACCGGTCTGCAGGCCGGCCGCCAACGAGGCCGGCAACCCGAGCAGCCCACTGAGCCCGGTCACCCCGGCGTTGAGGCCGGCGTTGAGGGCCACGCTCAGCGACCCGCCCAGCCCGGACAGCGCCGCACCGAAGCTGCCCGCCAGCGACACACCCGTCTGCAACAAGCCGTTCAGGCCGGCGCCCAGTGAGGTCGCCAGCATCCCGCCGGTGTTCAGCAGGCCGTTGAGACCACCGGTCAGACCCGCCTCGATCAGCGCGCCCAGCGGACCCAGACCCGAAAGCGAACCGCTCAGCATCGCCGACAAACCGATGTTGAGCGAGGCGCCCAGGTTGTTCAACGCCGCGCCGATGTCGCCGGCCAGCGACGCACCGGTCTGCACCAGCACGTTCAGGCCGCCGCCCAGGCCGTTGAGCAGGGCGCCGCCGACGTTGAGCACACCGTTCAGACCGGTCTGCAGGCCGGCCGCCAACGAGGCCGGCAACCCGATCAGCCCACTGAGCCCGGTCACCCCGGCGTTGAGGCCGGCGTTGAGGGCCACGCTCAGCGACCCGCCCAGCCCGGACAGCGCCGCACCGAAGCTGCCCGCCAGCGACGCACCCGTCTGCAACAAGCCGTTCAGGCCGGCGCCCAGCTCGGCAGCCAGCATCCCGCCGGTGTTCAGCAGGCCGTTGAGACCACCGGTCAGACCCGCCTCGATCAGCGCGCCCAGCGGACCCAGACCCGAAAGCGAACCGCTCAGCATCGCCGACAAACCGATGTTGAGCGAGGCGCCCAGGTTGTTCAACGCCGCGCCGATGTCGCCGGCCAGCGACGCACCGGTCTGCACCAGCACGTTCAGGCCGCCGCCCAGGCCGTTGAGCAGGGCGCCGCCGACGTTGAGCACACCGTTCAGACCGGTCTGCAGGCCGGCCGCCAACGAGGCCGGCAACCCGATCAGCCCACTGAGCCCGGTCACCCCGGCGTTGAGGCCGGCGTTGAGGGCCACGCTCAGCGACCCGCCCAGCCCGGACAGCGCCGTACCGAAGCTGCCCGCCAGCGACGCACCCGTCTGCAACAAGCCGTTCAGGCCGGCGCCCAGTGAGGTCGCCAGCATCCCGCCGGTGTTGAGCAGGCCCGACAGCCCGCCGGTCAGGCCCGCCTGCAGGAGCGCCCCCAGCGGTCCCAGACCCGCCAGCGAACCGCTCAGCATGCCCGAGAGTGCCACGTTGAGGGAGCCACCCAGACCGTTGAGCGCCCCGCCAATGTCGCCGGCCAGCGACACCCCGGTGTCCAGCAGCCCGTTGAGGCCCCCACCGAGGTTGGCCGCCAGGTTCGCGCCGGTGTTGAGCAGGCCGGTCAGGCCGGTCTGCAGGGTGGCTCCCAGCGCGGCCGGCAGACCCAGCAGCGCACCGAGGCCCGAGAGATTGCCGCTGATGGCCAGCTGCAGTGCGGCGCCCAGCGAGCCGCCCAGGCCGGACAGGGCCGCACCGAAGTTGGCGGCGAACGACTCGCCGGTCTGGACCAGCGCGTTCAGTCCCGCACCCAGTTCGCCGGCCAGCGCCGCACCGGTGTTGGCCAGCACCGACAGCCCGCCGGTCAGACCGGATTCGATGGCCAGCCCGAGCGGGCCGAGCCCGGCCAGCGAAGCGCTCAGCGCGGTCGACAACGCGACGTTCAGCGAGCCGCCCACCCCGTTGAGTGCCGCACCGATGTCACTGGCCAGCGACGCACCGGTCTGCACCAGGACGTTCAATCCGGCGCCCAGGTTGCCCGCCAGGGCCTCACCCACGTTGATGAGCCCGTTGAGGCCCGTACCCAAGCTGGCCGCCAGCGAGGCCGGCAGGCCCAGCAACGCGCCGAGACCGGCCAGGTTGCCGCTGATGGCCAGCTGCAGCGCCGCGCTCAGCGAGCCGCCCAGCCCGGACAGGGCCGCACCGAAGTTGGTCGCGAACGACGCGCCGGTCTGCAGCAACGAGTTCAGGCCCGCACCGATGCCACTGACCAGCGCCGCGCCGGTGGTCAGCAGCCCGTTGACGCCACCGGTCAGGCCCGCCTGAATGAGCGCACCCAGCGGGCCGAGACCCGCCAGCGAGCCGCTCAGCGCACCGGACAGCGCCACGCTGAGCGAACCACCCAGCCCGGACAGCGCCCCGCCGATGTCACCGGCCAGCGACACCCCGGTCTGCAGCAACCCGTTCAGGCCCGCGCCGAAGTTCGCCGCGAGGTTGACCCCGGTGTTGATCAGCCCGTTGACGCCGGCACCGAGGCTGGCCGCCAGGGAGGCCGGCAGGCCCAGCAGCGCGCCGAGACCGGCCAGGTTGCCGCTGATCGCCAGCTGCAGCGCCGCGCTCAGCGAGCCGCCCAGCCCGGACAGGGCCAAGCCCAGATCGGCCGCGAACGACCCGCCGGCCTGCAGCAACCCGTTCAGGCCGGCACCCAGTTCGGACGCCAGCATTCCGCCCGTGTTCAGCAGGCCGCTGAGGCCTCCGCTCAGGCCTGCCTGGATGAGCGCGCCCAGCGGGCCCAGGCCCGCCAGCGAGCCGCTCAGCATCGCCGACAAACCGACGTTGAGCGAGGCGCCCAGGTCGTTGAGGGCCGCGCCGATGTCGCCGGCCAGCGACGCACCGGTCTGCAGCAGCCCGTTCAGGCCGGCACCCAGGCTGGCCGCAAACATGCCCCCGGTGCTCAACAGCCCGTTGAGGCCGGTCTGCAGGCTGGCCGCCAGCGACGCCGGCAGGCCGAACAGGCCGGCCAGGCCGGTCAGCGAGCCGTTGAGGCCGGCGGACAGCGCCGCGGTCAGCGACCCGCCCAGATCGTTCAGCGCCGCGCCCAGGTTTCCGACGAGCGAACCCCCGGTCTGCAACGCGGCGTTCAGCCCGGCACCCAGGTTCGCCAGGCCGTTGAGGCCGCCGGTGAGGCTGGCCGACAGCGACGCGCCCAGCTGGGCCGCCAGGCTGCCGTTCAGGAGGGCGTTGAGGGCCGCGCCCGCCTGGGCGCTCAGCCCGGCGCCCAGGCTCGACAGGGCGGCACCGCTGCTTTCCAGGGCCGTGCCGAGGCTCACGATGGCGTTGCCGGTCTGGACCAGGCCGGCGCCGACACCCTGCAGCAGGGCGCCACCGGTCTGCAGGAAGAGGCCGCTGGCCCCGGCGCCGATGGCTGTGCCCAGGGCACCGCCGATGCTGCCCGCCAGCCCGGCGTTGATGCTCGTCGACAGCGCCCCGCTGATGTTGACACCCAGCCCGGACAGCGCGGCGCCGAGATCCGCGGTCAGGGAGCCGCCGCCCTGCAGCAGCGAGGCGCCGTTGGCGACCTCAGCGCCCACGTATGCGGCCGCGCCGCCGCTCAAGGTGCTGACGAACTGATTGTGGAAGGCCGCCACTTCGGTGTTGAGGGTCTGATACTGCTGGCCGAATCTGCCGAACAGCGTTGCGATCGATTGCGAAATCTCGTCCTGGGCGGCGGGCATCACCGCAGTCGTCGGGGCGGCTATCGCCGAGGCGACCTCGTCGAGTGCCGAACGAATGCCCGCAAGATCCTGGGCTGCTGTCTCGATAAGCTCCGGCAACGCGACTACAAACGACATGTCCATCTCCCCCTGCGAATGAACGAAATGTGACTCCACGAGCCCGAATCACCCCTAGGTGAATCGAAGACTAGTAGCGTGACACCTGGCTATATCGAAAACGAATGCTTTCAGCAGCGTCGCGCGCGCCGTCAGCGAAGACTCCGGCGCGGGTCTGCCGAGCGAAAATGCTTGCGTACCTTGGGATCACCGGACGGCTTGGTGCTCAAGTGAGATTTATGTCATACGGGAAACGAAGGCGACGACCAACCGCCGAAACTCCGAAACACGGCTCTATCAAACATGTGTCGAAAATCACTGTATCGCGTGCGTCGCCCTCGGTCTGCGAAACGCCCGAAATTCCAATACCTTCCACGAAGCAACACGATTGTCGACCGGGCACGGACTGTGTCCAGAGCGGCAGCGAGATCAGCGGTGGCGGCGCCGATCGCCTGGGCCAGCTGTTCGGGCGCGTAGTTCACCAGGAAGGGCAGGATGCCGGAGAAGGGCGTGCTGCCGGGTCCAAGACCGACAGTGAGCGGGGGCAAGACAGCACCGTCCAGCAGGGTGACCATGACCGTCGCTGTGTAATAGCCGGGGGGAGGGAACCAGGATTCCGTCGAGTGCGAAGTTCCCGACCACAGCAACGTTCGCCACGCTCGACAGGTCACCGGTCAGGCTCGACAGGTTCAGCCCGTAGGGGAACGTCGCCTGGCCGTTGAGGAAGCCGTTGGCGATGACGGCGGGCGCATCGATGAGGGTGGCGATCGCGCCTGCGGGATTGCCGGCCCGCACTGCGGCAGTGAACGCGGCCGCGCTGGAACCCGCCGCCTCGGGCATGCTGACCGGCGCGCCCAGCAGATCGACGCCCAGGACCACCGGTAGCCCGACGACGTTGGCCGACGTCGCACGGTCCAATGTCACACTGGCCAATGTCGTACTGGCCAATGTCGCACTGGCCAATGTCGCACTGGCCAACGTCGCACTGGCCAACGTCGCACTGGCCAAGTCGGGCGGATTGGTGGTCAGAGCGGACACGTCCAACGTCGGGGTGATGCTCGTATTCGTCACGTTCTGCACGAGGCTGGTCATGTTCTGCGCGATGCGGCCGGGTATGGCCGGGATCGGCGCAAGGTCCGGGCCGACGCCGGAGAATACGCGCTGCAGTCCGGTCTCCACATCCGTCAGCCCGCCGGCGTAATTGCCGGCTGAGAAGGCTCGCGATGCCATCTGGAACGCCGCGGGCAGGGCCGACGCGTGCGCCTCGATCGATTGGGCCGCGTTCCCGAAGGAGGTCGCCATGGTCTGGGCGTAGCCCATCTGGTTGGCGAGGAACTGGCGCAGGAACGGGAAGGGATCGGCCAACCAGGTCGCGCCGATGCTCTGCAGGTTGTTCCACGTGTTGTAGAAAAGCTCTTCGTAGGGTCCGGCAATTCCGGTGACGTACGGTCCCGCGTCGCCGATGTTGATCTGCAGCAGGCCGGGCAGTAGCGAGTTCGTGAGCCCGGTCAACGAGTTGCCAAGTCCTCCAAGAATATTGGGCAGCCCCGGCAGCAGCGAACCGAGGGTGCTGCCAAGCGGGCCCAAGTTGCCGAGCCCGCCGAGGATTCCGGTGAGACCGCCGGTGCCGCCGGTGAGCAGGCCGCCGATACCCGGCGCGGCCCCGAGTCCCGGCATTGCCCGGGCGGGCGCGTTGAGAACGTTCGCGAGCGTCTGTTCGGCGGTGGCGATCTCGGTGCTCAGATACGCGCCGACGCCGGCGTCGATCACGTCGGCGAACTCGGCGTGGAACGCTTGCGCGTGAGCGCTCAGGGACTGGAACTCCTTACCGAAGTCGCCGAACATCGCGGCAACGGCCGCGGACACTTCGTCACCGGCCGCAGGCGCCACCGCGGTCGTGGGCGCCGCGAAGGTCGTGACGGCCTCGGCCGGCACCGACCGGATTCCCGCCAGATCCTCGGCCGCCGTCTGGATCATGTCCGGCGCCGCCACCACAAACGACATGTTCGTCCCCCACCGATGTAACAACCGCTGTCACCGGATGGCCGTCAAGGCAAACTTCAGATCAATAGCGGTCCGACACCTTCGCTGCCGAAAATCCTTGTTTTCGCAGAGCCCGGTCCCAGGTCAAAGCGATGACCCCGACCATTATGTTGTCCGGTTCAGTTTTCGAAGGCCGACGCGAGCAACTGGGGCGCATACTCCGTCAGGGCGGGAATGAGGCCGCCGACGGGCGGGCCGCTGATGGTGACGTTGTGCGGCAGCGGCGAACCGGACAGCGTCGCCGTCGTCGACAAGGGCGAAAGCGGGGCGAGTAAACCCCCGAAGGGGATCTGGGCGACCGCCGGCACTCCGGGCAGGGGCAACCCGACCGGCAGCGTCACCTCGCCATAGAGGAAGGCGTTGGTGACAGTCGCCGGAGCGCCGAGGAGCGTCGTTACCGCCCCCACCGGGTTCCCGGCTTGCAGAGCACCGAAAAACGTTGCGCTGGTTGACTGCAGCGCGACGGCCGCGTTGACCGGCGGCCCCAGCGCGTCGAACGCCAGCAGCTCTGGCAGCCCGACCCGGATCGCCAGCGATGCGTTGGTCTGCGTCAACGACGTGACCGACACCGACAGCGGATCGGCGACGTCTCCGAGCACGTTGATGTTGCCCTGCACCAGTCGCGCGGCAATGGCCGACAGCGGCTGCAGATTTCCACTCGACACCGCGGTCAATAGCGTTTGCGGGTTGCCGAATTGGGTGGTGAACGCCTGCGCCAGGGCGGGCTCGGTCACGGTTGCCCAGCTGGTGCCGATGCTTTGCAGGCTGGCGTTGGTGTTGGCCAGCAAGCTTTCATACGGGGCGGCGATCGAGTTGGCGGACGCGGCCGCATTCGCGACGGCGCCCGCACCCACGTTCTGCCCGGCGGCCGCGGCGTCGGACTCGATGCCGAGCAACGTCTTCGCGGGTGCGTTAACCGCGGCGGCCAGGGTTTGCTGGACGTTGGCCGCCTCGGTAGCGGCGTAGGCGGTGGCGCCGGAGTTCAGCAAATTGACGAACTGCTGGTGAAGCGCCTGCGTCTGGGCGCTGATCTCCTGGTATTCCTGGCCGAAGGCGCCGAACATCTGCGCCACCGACGCCGAGACCTCGTCCTGGGCCGCGGCCACCACTCCCGTCGTGGGGCCCGCGATCGTCGCGCTCGCCTCACTCAGCGTCGAATGAATGCTCGCGAGGTTTTGTGCTGCCGTCGCGACCATGTCTGGCGTCGCGACCACAAAGGACATCTGCGTCTCCCATCGACTGTTACCGCGCGAAACGTGGGAGATTTGAGACTACTGTGATCACACTCACATGTGGGCGGAAAACCTAATTCTCGTGTGGTCAACTCGGCGCGTGTCGGGAGCGAGTCCGGGTTTTTGCGGCCTCAGCGGGCATTAAGCTGCGCCGATGGCCAGCGCGAGTTGTTCGGGCGCGTAGATCAGCAAACCGGTGGCGAGTCCGCTGAGCGGGGTGCCGCCGACGGCGGTGGTGATCGGTCCGACGAGGGGCACGGTGACCGTCGCGGTGTACGGCGTGGGCGGGACGAGGATGCCGTTCAACGGAAGGTTGAGGACCGCGGGGTTACCCGAGACTTCGAACGCGATCGGCAGCGTCGACTGGCCGTTGAGGAAGGCGTCGGTGACGACGGCCGGTGCGTCGACCAACGCGGTGGCCGCCCCCGCCCAGTTGCCGGTTTGCACCGCGCCGACGAACGCCGTGGTACTGGCCCCGAAGGCGTTCGCCGCGTTGACTGGCGCCCCCAGCGCATCCAGGGCGAGTGCGGTCGGCAGCCCCGCGGTGGCGGTCAGGGAGAGCGTGACCGACGGAGGAAAAAGGACCGTTTTGAGCAGGACATTCGCGACGAGCGAGGTGTCGGTGACCGTGTCGAACACGTTGGTCAGATTCTGGGTGATCTGCGCCGGGATCGAGCCGGCCGGCAACAGGCTGGTGAGGTACTCGGTCCGCATGCCCGGAACGGCGAGGATGGGCGACAGATCCGCCA
Organism: Mycobacterium helveticum; assembly: GCF_007714205.1. Lineage (GTDB taxonomy): Bacteria > Actinomycetota > Actinomycetes > Mycobacteriales > Mycobacteriaceae > Mycobacterium > Mycobacterium helveticum. Next base: position 19,226 of record NZ_VMQU01000008.1, read on the forward strand.
GGGCGCCCGTCAGGCGGACGTTGGCGATCAGCGGCCCAGGGGGGAAGCTTCCGGTGGTCGAGACGTCGATGCCGGTGGCGAACAGGTTCGTGAGACCCTGCTGTAGGTCGCTCACCGCGCCGTTGATGTTGCCCGTCGCCAGGGCGTGGAAGGCCGATTGGAAGGCCGCCGGCAACTGCTGCAGACCCGCGCCGAAGTCGTGGGCGGCGTTCTGCAGCGACGTAAGCCAGATCTGGGTGTAGGCGATCTGGTTGTCGACGAACTGCTGGATGTAGGGAACCGCGTTGAAGGCCGACAGCGCCTGCACCGCCGCCCGGATGTTCGCGGGCAGGTCGGCCAGCACCGTCGGGAAGTTCGTAACGACGTACTGGATGTCCGCCGCGATCGCGTGCGCGTAGCCCGTCTGGTTGACCAGGAACTGGTGCAGGAACGGCGCGGGGTTCGCCAGCCAGCTGTCGCCGAGGATCTGCAGGTTGGCGACCGTGTGGTCGAACAGCGCCTGGTAGGGGGTGGCGACGGTGGCCAGGCCGGTGGTCGCGCCGGCCTGCAGCAGTCCGGAGCCGAGTTGACCCGAGAGCGCCGACACCGCACTGCCGTTCTGCAGAGCGGTCAGGGCTGCCCCGACGGTGTGGCCCACCGGCGTGCCGCCGAGGACCGAGACGGCGGACGCCGCACCGCCCGAACCGTTGGCGGCGCCCAGCAAGTTCTGCGCGGCGTTGGCGGCCTCGGTGCCCAGGTAGGCCCCGGCACCGGCGTTCAGCACAGCGACGAACTGCTCGTGAAAGACCTGCGCCTGGACGCTGATCGACTGATACTGCTGCCCGAAGGCCCCGAAGGCCGCCGCGATCCCGGCGGACACCTCGTCTTCGGCCGCGGCCAGCACGGCTGTCGTGGGAGCCGCGGCGGTGGCCGTGGCCTGGGCCAGCGCGTCGTGGATGCCCGCCAGACCCTGGGCCGCGACCCGGACGTTTTCCGGCGCCACGACCAGAGGCGACATGTCCGTCTCCCATCGACTCGATCGACGGTCACCCGGCGGCCGTCAGAGGCAATGGATCTTAGACACGCGTGGTTAGTGTGCGCAGCAAAAGTGACGTCTTTGCGGTGTTAACCCGGAAATCAGGCACTGCGGTCATTTGTGAAGCCATCGCCGCGTGTCGGGCCGGGACCTTCCGGCCGGCACATCGCCAACGCGGATTGCGGGCCAGGACACCGGCGAGCTGCCCGGTATCCTGGCCCCGTCCCATTACGGGACGGTGATCAGCGGCGCGCCGATGGCCTCGGCCAGTGCCTGCGGGAAGTAGTTCAGCAGGCCGGGAACGATACCGCCGAAGGTGGTGCCGAGCGTGTCCCCAGGCCCCGGGAACGGGGAACCGTCAAGCAGGATCGTGCCGGGGTTGAGCGGGCTGATGATCCCGCCGACGGGGATGATGGTCTGCGAGGGCAACCCAATGAGATCGAACGGCGGCAGGGCGACCGTCATCTGGCCGTTGAGGAAACCGTTGGCGACGACGGCCGGGGCGTCGAGGACCGCGGCGATGGCACCCGAGACGTTCCCCGTCTGCACGGCACCCAGGAACGCGCCCACGCTCGATTGCATCGCGTTCCACGTGGTCAGCGGCGCGCCCACCAGGTCGAACGCGAGCGTTGCCAGCGGGGGAACGTTGAGGGTGAGTGTGGTGGCGCCCAGTTGTGCCGTCACCGCCGCGTTCGTGAACGTCGTGAGCAGGTTGGTGAAGTTCTGCGCGATCTGGGTGGGGATGGACGGGGGCAGGAAGTTGACGAAGTTCTGCGCCATCTCGCCGGGGATGTTCAGGATCGGCAGCAGATCTCCCAACGTGCCCGTCGGGTTGACCGTGATAATTCCGGTTGTGAGGTTGGCCTGGGCGCTGAGGCCGGTCACGAACAGGTTCTGGAAGCCCTGCTGGACGGCGTTGAGCGCCCCAGTCACGTTGCCCGCCAGCAGATCCTGGAAACCGGTCTGCAAAGCCGATGGCAACGCCGCCAACTCGGTGAGGAAGTCCTGCCCTGCGCTCTGCAGGCCGGTGACGACCGTCTGGACGTAGCCGATTTGCTGGTTGATGAACTCCTGCACGTACGGCGCCGGGTTGAAGGCCAGCAGGCCCTGGATGCCCGCCTGGATGGTCGCCGGCAGGTTGGCCAACTCGGTGGGCAGGTTGACGAGACCGGTCCCGATCGCCGTGGCGATTGTCTGCGCATAACCGACCTGGTTGTGCACGAGCTGATTGAGGAACGGGAACGGGTTGTTGATCGTCGTGGTGGCGATGGTTTGCAGATTGCCGAGGGTATTGGAGACTAGCGTGTCATACGGGCCCGCGATCTGGTTGGCGAAGACGTTCGCGCTGGTGATCAGCCCGGGCACGCCGCCGGTGGCGAGGGCCTGGAACTGGTTCCCGAAACCGGTGACGGCCTGCGAAATCCCTTGCGCGCCGGCCTGCATCGCGCCCGTCACGGACGCGGGCGCGCCGAGGATGGCCGACGAGACCGCGTTGACGTCGGCCTGCACCGCCGTCACGGCGCCGTTCAGGCCGGCGCCGACCGAGGCACCGAATTGGCCGGCGGCGGCCTCCGCACCGCCGAGGTACCCGCCCAGAGTCCCGCCGATGTTGCCGACAATCCCCCCGTTGACCAGGGTCTGCCCGGCATTGGCCGCCTCGGCCGCCGCGTAGGCACCGGCACCGGTGTTCATCAACTCGACGAACTGTGCGTGGAACATCTGCGCCGAGGCGTTCAGCGCTTGAAACTCCTGACCGACGTTGCCGAACAGCGTCGCGACCGCGATCGACACCTCGTCCTGCGCCGCGCTGGCAATCCCCGTGGTCGGAAACGCCGCGGTCGACGCGGCCTCCGCCAGCGACGAACGAATACCCGCCAAATCCGTGGCAGCGCTCTCCACCAGACTCGGTGCCGCGATCACAAATGACATGTCAATCTCCTTGACTCAGTACCCAATGACCAGCGGTCACCCGCTGTTACGTGGTTGTGCGTGGCTTCAACAAGCTCCCGGTTGGGCGCAAGCGCTAATATGCCGAAATTATTTCGGATCACTCCGAAAAGCGCCTGCTGACAGCATGATTCAACACCCAATCCCTAGCCGGAACCTTTACGATCATCCCGGACGCGAGGGTTCACCACGACAACAGTGCCCCAGGTCAGCCGGACGAGCACTGATATTACCCACAAGTAGATTACTTGCAAGTAGTGTCCGCAATTTTCTCGGGATCGGACCGAAGAGGCCCCGCCTCGCGGTGCCCGAAGTCCCCGGTCCGCAGAACCACGGCGGCGCGATGACGGGGCCGCGGGACCTACGGCGGCGGCGAGGACCGGACTCAGGCGCGCAGTTCGGCGCCGACGCGTTCGGCGGCACACCGCACCGCGGCGTCGCGGGCGGCGCTGGCGTCATCCTCGGTGAGCGTGCGGTCCGGTGCCCGGAAGCGCAGTGCGAACGTCAGCGACTTGCGGTCCTCGCCGATCTGCGGACCCGTGAAGACGTCGAACAGCGCGATGTCCTCGAGCAGTTCGCCGGCGCCTTCACGCACGGCGTCGGCGACCGCCGCCGCCGGCACCCGGGCCGGCACGACCAGGCTGACGTCCTGGAACACCGCCGGGAACGGCGAGACCCGCGGCGCGGGGAACGCGGCGACGATCGGAATCGCGTCCAGGTTGAGCTCCATCGCGCACGTGCCCTTGGGCAGGTCCGCCCGCTCGACCACGGCGGGATGCAACTGGCCCGCGTGACCGACGACGGTGCCACCGACGAGCACCTCGGCGCACCGGCCCGGATGCCACGGCAGCCGTTGGGCCGCCCGCAGCGTCACCTCGATGCCGCCGGCGCGCGCCACGATGCGGACCGCCTCGAACGCGTCGGCCGCCTCGACCCGCCGGCCCGGCCCCCACGGGCCCCGCGGTTCCCGCAGGCCCGTCAGCACCGCCGCGACATGCTGGGGCTGGCGCGGCAGCGACGCGTCCAGCATGGCGATCTCGGTGTCGGTCGGGCGCCGGTGCACGGGGATGGGCTCGATGGCCCGCGTCTGTTCGGTGGGCTGGACCACCTGGGCGAGGGCGAACAACGCGGTGTCGACAAGACCGCGGGATACGTTGCGCCCCAAAGCTTCCAGCAGTGCGGGCAGCAAGGTGGTCGCCAGGTGCGGACGGTCGGCTTCCAGCGGGTTGAGCACGTGCGTGGTGGCGCGCCGGGGGTCGTCGTCGGGCAGTCCCCACAGCTCAAAGACGCCGGCCGGCAAAAACGGCGTCGGCAGGATCTCGACGAAGCCGGACTGGGCCAGCGACTTTCCGATCGCACGGCGACGCCGCTGCGCCGCGGTGAGCCCCCGGCCCGCGGGCGCCGACGGCAGCACCGACGGAATGACCTCGAGCCCCTCCAGCCGCAGCACCTCCTCGACGAGGTCGGCGGGCTGCACCAGGTCCGGCCGCCAGCTCGGCGGCGTCACGGTCAGCGCGCCGTCCGCTGCTCCGTCCGGGGTCACCGCGGCCCCGACCTGCGTCAGCCGACGGGCCGTCGTCCCCGGGGCGTACGCGACACCGGCAAAACGGTCCGGCAGGTCGGCGCCGATCCGGATCGGCGGTGGTGACCAGCGATCACGCGGCGGATCGCCACGCCAGTCGGTCAGGGCGTCGGACACCGCGCCCCCGGCGATGTCGGTGAGCAGCGTCGCGCAGCGGTCCAGCGCGGCCACCGAGACCGCCGGGTCCACCCCGCGCTCGTACCGCCGCGCGGCCTCGCTGGGCAGGTGCAGCCGGCGCTGGGTCCGCGAGATCGCGGCGGGGTCCCACACCGCCGCCTCCAGCAGCACGTCGGTGGAGTCGGCGCGCACCTCGGTGCTCGCCGCGCCCATCACGCCGCCGATGGCCGCCGTCGCCGCGTCGTCGACGATCAGGACGTCGGCCGCATCCAGCCGCCGCTCGACGTCGTCGAGGGTGACGACGGTCTCGCCGGGCCGGGCGAAGCGCACCCCGAGTCCCCCGGTGATGCGGTTGCGGTCGTGGGCGTGCATCGGGTGGCCCAGTTCCAGCATCACGTAGTTGGTGACGTCCACCGCCGGGGATGTCGCGCGGATGCCGCACAGCAGCAGCCGCCGTTGCAGCCACCACGGCGACACCGCGGCCGGGTCGATCCCGGTGACCGGGCGCAGCGCGAACCGCCGCACGCCGGTGCCGGCCTGCACCGTCAGCGGCCAGGCCTCCCCCGCCACCGGCAACGGCTTGACGTCCGCGGGGTCGACGAACGTCAGGTCGTAGGCGCACGCGATCTCACGGGCCAGGCCGCGCACCGACATGCAGTAGCCCCGGTCGGGCGTGATGGCCAGGTGGAAGACCACGTCGTCGAGACCCAGCACCGCCGCGCCGCCGGCCCCCGGTTCGGCCGTGCCCGGCGGCAGCACCAGGATCCCGGAATGGTCGGTGCCCAGCCCGAGTTCGGTCGCCGAGCAGATCATCCCCTCGGAGCTGCGGCCGTAGGTCTTGCGGGCCGCGATGGCGAAGCCGCCCGGCAGCGTGGCGCCGGGCAGCGCCACCACGACGAGATCACCTACGGCGAAGTTCGTTGCCCCACAGACGATTTCACGCTGCCGTCCCTCGCCGACGTCCACCAGGCACGCCCGGATCGGCTTTTTGAAGCCGCTGAGCTCCTCGATCGCGGCGACCCGCCCCACGGTCAGCGGGCCGTCGACCGGACCGAGGGGCGCCACCTGTTCGACCTCGTGGCCGATGCGCACCAGCGTCTGCTCGAGCTCGTGGGGGGCGACGTCCCAGCCCGGGGCACCGGCCTGCAGCACCTCGCGCAGCCAACTGTAGGGAAGCCGCATCACGACCCGACCCCGAACGGCAACGAGAACCGGACGTCGCCCTCGACCATGTCGCGCATGTCCGGGATGCCGTTGCGGAACTGCAAGGTGCGTTCCAGGCCCATGCCGAACGCGAAGCCCGAATACGCCTCGGGATCGATTCCGGCGGCCCGCAACACGTTGGGGTGCACCATGCCGCAGCCGCCCCACTCCACCCAGTCGGCGCCGCCCTTCTTGTTGGCGAACCACACGTCCACCTCGGCGGAGGGCTCGGTGAACGGGAAGAAGTGCGGCCGGATCCGGGTGCGCGCCGACGGACCGAACTCGGCGCGCGCGAACGCGTCCAGCGTTCCGCGCAGGTGGGCCATGGTCAGGCCGCGGTCCACCGCCAGGCCCTCGACCTGGTGGAAGACGGGAGTGTGGGTGGCGTCGAGTTCGTCGGTGCGGAAGGTGCGGCCGATCGACACGATGTAGACGGGCAGATCGTGCTCGAGCAGGGTGCGCACCTGCACCGGTGAGGTGTGGGTGCGCAGCAGCTGCCGGGAGTTCTCGGGCGCGATGTAGAAGGTGTCCTGTTCGCTGCGGGCGGGGTGGTCGGCCGGGAAGTTGAGGGCGTCGAAGTTGAACTGCTCGGTTTCGACCTCCGGCCCCTCGGCCACCTCCCAGCCCATGGCGACGAAGGTGTCGGCGATGTGCTCGGCCAGGATCGTGATCGGGTGCCGGGCGCCGGGCGGCTGTCGGGTCGACGGCAGGGTGACGTCGATGGCCTCGGCGACCAGCACCGCCGCATCCCGCTCGGCCCGCAGCGCCGCCAGCCGGTCGTCGTAGCTGCGCTGGGCCTCGGCGCGTGCGGTGTTGACGCGCTTGCCGGCGTCGGCGCGTTCCTCCTTGGGCACGGCGGCCAGCGCCTGGCGGGCCAGCGCCAACGGCGAACGGTCACCGAGGTGTTCGGTCTTGATGCGCGCCAGCGCGTCGAGGTCGCCGGCGCCGGCGATGGCCTCCCGGGCGGCGGCGACCGCCTTGGCCAACGCGTCCGGCGACAGGTCGACGGGTTGCTCACCCACGCGGCGACACTCTCCTTGCTCACGGCTGTCCAGTTGCCCGCATCGTCGCCGGGCGCGCCCGATTAATCCGCCCAGGCGCGGCACCGGCCGAGTGCCGATCATATGCGATCGGGTCCGGAGCCCCTCGAGTTGCGCGCCGGGCGGCCGGGGCCGGGCAGACTATCCGGACGCGACCGGCCGCGCGACGTCCGGCGCCGGAACCAGCACCGCCCTGCGCGCCGTGACCATCTGGTCGATCTTGTAGGCCAGCACCGCGCCCAGGGCACCGAAAACCGGCGCCGCGGCCATCGTCGCCCAGTGATGGGCCAGCAGCAGGAACCCGAAGCCCGACGACGCGACCAGCATCATGCTGCGCGCCGGGGTCCAGTAGATCGGCTGGCGGAACCGGGACGACACCAGCACGCCCAGGACGACGGCGACGGTGTGACCGGCATCGGTGAAATCGCCACCGACGATCGCCGAGGCGATGGCCGCGGCCACCCACCAGCCGACCCACGCCATCCGCCAGCGCCGGGGAATCACCGCGGTCATCGCCCCGAGGACGGCAAGGGCGCCGTAGCTCATGCCGACGTCACTGGCCCGGGTGACCGACAACGGCAGCCAGCGCAACTCGACGGCCGCGGCCAGCGCGGCGGCAACCAGCAGCGTCGCCCCGATATGGCCGACGACGAACGCCACGAAAAGCCGGATGGTGCGCAGGTGCAGCTCGGCGAGGACGAGCATGCACGTCAGAAACGGCAGCCAGAAGTACAGCGGACCGGCATCGACGACCAGGGCGCTACCCAGCAGGGTGCCCAGGTGCCCACGGGCCAGATTGTGCAGGTTGGTGCTGGCGTGCTGAATGATCACCGCGCGCGCCTGGGGACCCAGGACGATCAGCGCGGAACTGACGGCCAGCAGCACGGCCACGTAGCCGACGGTGAACCGGACCCGGCCGAGCCGGGACAAGATGCCGTAGATCATCGACACCCACTATGCCTGTGATTCGGCTTGGTCGCTGTCATCGGAAACTGCCAACTCCCTGCGGGCTTTGAGGCGATAGATCGCCAAGTCTGCGGGCAGCCCGGCGGGCTGGGCCGCAAACATGGGTTTACGTGCGCGTTTTGCGAAGATGCCCAAGGCGTCGAGTTCGGTCTGGGGTATGAGGTCCAACGTCGAACCGGACACCATGATTCCACCTTTGGTGGCCCGTTCCATCACACGGGCCGCGATGTTGACGTCGACGCCGAGCCAGTCCGAGGCCATCCGCGTCGGGCGTCCGGTGTGGATGCCCACCCTCATTCGCGGGGTGTGGCCGGCCACCTCGACCGATCGCAGCGCCTTGTCGGCTGCCAGCGCGGCCCGCACGGCGACCGTCGGGTCGCCGAACACCGCCATCAGCCCGTCGCCCAACCGTTTGACGATGTGCCCGCCGGCGTCCAGCAGTGGCGGCTCGATGGCCTGCGCGACCTGCCGCAACAACGTCAGGGCCGCGTCGTCACCGACCTGCAACGACCAGGACGAGAACCCGACCAGGTCCGTGAAGACCAGCGTCACCTCCGGGTTGGCCGGACGCCGGGAGACCGCCTCGGTCAGCGCCTGCCACAGCTGCAGCACACCCAGGCTGACCTCGCGCGACGCGGCACCACGATCGCCCAGCAGCCGGTCGGCGGCGCGTGCCGCGGCACGGGGTCCGCCGTCGCCCGCGGTGGACAGCGGATCGCCGAACTCGGGATCACCCGGCAGCATCCGGCGGGCCCGCCGGATCAGGCCGACCACCCCGGGGTTGTGGTTGGTGGTGTGCCACCACTGGGTGGCGTTCTGTATCGACACCGGAGGGAGCCGCCGAAGAGTCGAGGGCGCCGCGGTTGCCACCGGTTCTTCGACTTCGCCCGTGTCCGGATCGGGGGGCGCGACTTCCACTCATCCCACGTTAGGTGCTTCTCGCGGAGGCAGGCAACGACACGCGCCCCATGTGTCGCACGTCGCAACGAAAGGGCCGCTCAGGCCGTGATCGGCCGGGCGGGGGCCGGTAGCCCCCTACGGGCAGGCCGGCGTCAGCAGACCCAGGGCCCGCGCGCTCTGGTAGAGGCAGATCGCCGCGGCGGCGGCGATGTTGAGGCTCTCGGCGCCGCCCGCCATCGGGATGCACACCCGGTGGTCCGCGGCCGCGGCGAACTCGGCCGGCAGGCCGTGGGATTCCGGCCCGAACAGCCACGCCGTCGGCGCGCTGAGCAACCGGTCGGTGTCGTCCAGACGCGTCTCACCGTCCAGCGCGGTGGCCAGCACCTGCAGGCCGGCGCCGCGCAGCGCCGCGAGGGCGTCGTGCCCGTCGGGCGCGACGACGACCGGCACCGAGAACATGCTGCCGGCCGACGCCCGCAGGCATTTGCCGTTGTACGGGTCGACGCCGTGGCCGACGAAAAGCACCGCCCCCGCGCCCATGGCGTCGGCGATGCGGATCAGCGTGCCCGCGTTGCCCGGCTCGCCGATCTCGACGGCCACCGCGACCAGCCGGGGCCGCCCGGCCAGCACCTCCTCGAGCCGGGTTCCCGGCAGTTCGCACACCGCGACCAGGCCCGCCGGCGTGACGGTCTCGGAGAGCGCCTTGGCGGCCCGCTCGGTCACGAGGTGGACCGGGCATTCCAGCGCGCCCACCAGCGCGGCGTGCCGCTGCGCCGCCGGTTCGGTGGCGAAGACCTCGCGGACCAGCCCGCTCAGGCCGGCGGCCTCGACCAGGTTGGGGCCTTCGGCCAGGAATCGCGCCGCACGCCGGCGCCCGACGTGGCGATGCAGTTTGACCGCCGCGACCACCCGGGCCGAGCGCTCGGTCAGCACCGAAGGGCGCCCGGACTCAGGCAGCCTCTCCCGACGGACGGTTGACGTCCTCGGGCAGCGCCGCGCGAGCCACCTCGACGAGCGCGCTGAACGCCGCCGGGTCGGTGACCGCGATGTCGGCGAGGTTCTTGCGGTCCACGTCGACGCCCGCGGCCTTGAGCCCTTGGATCAGCCGGTTGTAGGTGATGTCATTGGCGCGCGCGGCCGCGTTGATCCGCGAGATCCACAGCTTGCGGAACTCCCCCTTGCGCGCCCGGCGGTCGCGGTAGGCGTAGTTCAGTGAATGCAGCTGCTGTTCTTTGGCTTTGCGGTAAAGCCGGGAGCGCTGACCCCGATAGCCTTTCGAGGCCTTCAGGATGCTGCGCCGCTTCTTCTGGGCGTTGACCGCGCGCTTTACGCGTGCCATGAGATGTTCCCACTCTCGTTCGGGTGTAACTGGTCAGGTGCCGGTGCCGGGTCGCTCGCGTCCCGGCCCGGCGCGTCGGTCAGCCGTTCAGCATCGATTTGACACGCTTGGTGTCGTTGGCTGAAACGGTCGTGCGGCCATCCAGCCGCCGAGTCCGTTTTGTCGACTTGTGCTCCAACAGGTGCCGGCGGTTGGCGCGCTGGCGGACGATCTTTCCGGTCGCGGTGCGCCGGAACCGCTTTGTCGCCCCGCTGTGGGTCTTGGCCTTGGGCATGTCTCTTCCGTTCTGCTGGTCTGCTGTCCGGGTCTCAGGTCAGTTCGATGAAGGCGTGGGTTCATCGCTTCCGTCGGAATCCGGTGCCGGCCCGGCCCCCGGTCCTTCCGGATGCCGCGCCCTGGCGCGGGTCTTCGCGCCCCGATGCGGCGCCAGCACCATCGTCATGTTGCGGCCGTCCTGCTTGGCCGACGTTTCGACGAATCCGTACTCGGCGACGTCCGCGCCCAGCCGCTGGAGCAACCGGTAGCCCAACTCGGGCCGCGACTGCTCACGTCCGCGAAACATGATGGTGACCTTCACCTTCGACCCCGCCTCCAGGAAGCGCACCACGTGGCCCTTCTTGGTCTCGTAGTCGTGGTCGTCGATCTTGGGTCGCAGCTTCTGCTCTTTGACGACGGTCTGCTGCTGGTTCCGGCGGGATTCGCGCGCCTTTTGCGCCGTCTCGTATTTGAACTTGCCGTAGTCCATGATCTTGCAGACCGGTGGTCTGGCGTTCGGGGCAACTTCGACAAGGTCGAGATCGGCGTCCGCGGCGACGCGCAGTGCGTCTTCGATGCGCACGATGCCCACCTGCTCCCCCCCTGGGCCGATCAATCGGACCTCAGGTACGCGGATGCGCTCGTTGACGCGGGTCTCAGTGCTGATGGGGCCTCCCTGGGTGGGCGTTGTCGGGTAGTCACGACCAGCGCCCGGGCCGTCCGGATCCGCCAGGGGAGAACCACACCACCAGCAAAAAAGCCCTGCTCCAGCAGGGCCCATGCCGACCGATCGCGGCGAGAACAGCCAAGCCGCCCGCGTCACCGCGGAACACGCACCGGAGGTGCCTGTGACCGGACCGCTGAGCCTCGTCAATTCTGCCGGCCAGCGGTGGGAGTGGGACTCCACTTAACTTTCCAGGCGTTCGCCAGGATGGTCGCAGAGGTGAGTTTAGCAGCACCGGAGCCTTTCCCCGCACTTGCGCCTGTCGGTGGCCCGCACCCGCCGCCGAAGTCCGTGCGCCATGCCGGGCGCTTCGCAAGGCTTTTCCAGGATTGAGCGAATATCCTCGCGGTCTGTGACTGTCGCTACGCCTCGTTCCGGCAGCCGGTCGACTTCCCGGTATCACTGGGTCCCGGCGGCCGCCGGCTGGACCGTGGGCGTCATCGCGACGCTGTCGCTGGTGGCCAGCGTGTCGCCGCTGGTCCGCGTGCTGATCAGGGTGCCGCGGGAATTCATCAACAGCTACCTGTTCAACTTCCCCGACACCAGCGTCGCCTGGTCGTTCGTCCTGGCGTTGCTGGCCGCCGCCCTGACGGCACGCAAGCGCATCGCCTGGGTGCTGTTGCTGGGCAACATGGTCCTTTCGGCGGTGCTCAATGCCGGCGAGATCGCCGCGGGCGACAACACCCCGGCCGAGATCCTCGGCGAAAACCTGGGGTTCGCGGTGCACGTCGTGGCGGCCGTCGTGCTGGTGCTGGCGTATCGGGAGTTCTGGGCCAAGGTGCGCAGCGGCGCACTGTTCAAGGCGGCCGCGGTGCTGGTTGTCGCCGAGGCGATCGGGATCGTGGTGTCCTGGGGACTGGTCGAGCTCTGGCCGGGGTCGCTGGCGCGCCAGGACCGGCTGCCCTACGTGGTCAACCGCGTGTTCGGCTTCGCCCTGGCCGATTCGGACCTGTTCAGCGGCCGGCCGCACCTGATCCTCAACGCGATCTTCGGGTTGTTCGGCGCGCTCGCGCTGATCGCGGCGACGATCGTGCTGTTCCAGTCCCAGCGCGCCGAGAACGCGCTGACCGGGGAGGACGAGTCCGCCATCCGCGGGCTGGTCGAGCTGTTCGGCAACAACGACTCCCTGGGATACTTCGCGACGCGCCGCGACAAGTCGGTGGTGTTCGCGAGCAGCGGCCGCGCCGCCATCACCTACCGGGTCGAGGTCGGGGTCTGCCTGGCCAGCGGCGACCCGATCGGTGACCGCAGAGCGTGGCCGCAGGCCATCGCCGCGTGGTTGAGCCTCTGCAAGGCATACGGCTGGGCACCCGGCGTCATGGGCGCCAGTTCGGAGGGGGCGCAGGCTTTTCGTGAGGCCGGCCTCAACGCGCTGGAGCTGGGTGACGAGGCCATCTTGCGGACCGCCGACTACCGGTTGTCCGGGCCGGACATGCGCGGGGTGCGCCAGGCGGTCACGCGGGCCCGCAGGGCCGGGCTCACGGTGCGGATCCGACGGCATCGCGACATTCCCGCCGACGAGATGACCGCGACCATCGAACGCGCCAACGCGTGGCGCGACACCGCCTCCGAACGTGGCTTCTCGATGGCGCTGGGCCGGCTCGGCGACCCCGCCGACGGGGACTGCCTGCTGGTCGAGGCGCTCGATCGCCAGGGCAAGGTCGTCGCGATGCTGTCGCTGGTTCCGTGGGGAACCACCGGCGTCTCGCTGGACCTGATGCGCCGCTCCCCGCAGTCCCCCAACGGGACCATCGAGCTCATGGTCAGCGAACTGGCGCTGGGCGGTGAACAGCTGGGCATCATCCGCATCTCGCTGAACTTCGCGATGTTCCGGTCGGCGTTCGAACAGGGCGCCCAGCTCGGCGCCGGCCCGGTCGCCCGGCTCTGGCGCGGGCTGCTGCTGTTCTTCTCCCGGTGGTGGCAGCTGGAGACGCTGTACCGCTCGAACATGAAGTACCAGCCCGAATGGGTTCCCCGGTACGCGTGCTACGAGGACGCCCGGCTGATCCCGCGGGTCGGCGTCGCCTCGGTGATCGCGGAGGGCTTCCTGGTCCTGCCGTTCAGCCGGCGCGACAAGGCGCACACCGGCCACCACCCGGCCGTGCCGGCCCGGCTGGTCGAGTCCGGGCTGCTGCACGCCGACGGGTCGGCACCCGACGTGAGCGGGCTGCGGCGCGCGGAGGCCGACGGGCAGCGGTCGCACGGCCGCCTGCCCGAGCAGGTAAGGGTGCGCCTGTCCAAGCTGAAAGCCTTGCAGCGCAGCGGTGTTGACGCCTACCCGGTGGGCGCTCCACCCAGCCACACCATCGCCGCGGCGCTCGAGGCCGACGACCGGGAGACCGTCTCGGTGTCCGGCCGGATTCTGCGGATACGCGATTACGGCGGCGTGCTGTTCGCGCAGTTGCGGGACTGGTCGGGCGAACTGCAGGTGCTGCTCGAGAGTTCCCGACTGGACGGCGACGCCCCCGACTTCACCGGCGCCGTCGACCTCGGCGACCTCGTCGAAATGACCGGGCACATGGGCTTCAGCAAAAACGGGACCCGCTCGTTGATCGTCCGCGACTGGCGGATGCTCGGCAAGTGCCTGCGGCCGCTGCCCAACAAGTGGAACGGGCTCACCGACCCGGAGGCTCGGGTGCGGACCCGCTACGTCGACCTGGCGGTCAATCCCGAGTCGCGCGAGCTGATCAAGGCGCGCAGCAGCGTCGTGCGCTCGGTGCGGGACACGTTGTTCGCCAAGGGATTCATCGAGGTCGAGACACCGATCCTGCAGCAGGTCCACGGCGGCGCCACCGCCCGCCCGTTCGTCACCCACATCAACACCTACGACATGGACCTGTTCCTGCGCATCGCCCCGGAGCTCTACCTGAAGCGGTTGTGCGTCGGCGGCATGGAGCGGGTGTTCGAGCTGGGCCGGGCGTTCCGCAACGAGGGTGTCGACTTCAGCCACAACCCGGAGTTCACCCTGCTGGAGGCCTACCAGGCGCATGCCGACTACACGGTGTGGATCGACGGCTGCCGCGAACTCATCCAGAATGCCGCCGCGGCCGCCCACGGCGAGCAGATCGTGATGCGGCCCCGCGGCGGCGCCCACGGCGCCGACCTGGAACCGGTGGACATCTCCGGTATGTGGCCGGTGAAGTCGGTGCACGACGCCGTGTCCGAAGCGCTCGGCGAACGCGTCGACCCCGACACGTCCCTGGCGGCGCTGCGCAGGCTGTGCGACGCCGCGCACATTGCTTACCGGCCGCATTGGGATGCCGGCGCGGTGGTGCTCGAACTGTACGAGCACCTGGTCGAGGACCGCACCGAGCGGCCGACGTTCTACACCGATTTCCCGACGTCCGTGTCGCCGTTGACCCGGCCGCACCGCAGCCGGGCCGGCGTGGCCGAGCGGTGGGACCTGGTGGCGTGGGGGGTTGAGCTGGGCACCGCCTACAGCGAGCTGACCGACCCGGTCGAGCAGCGGCGCCGCCTGCAGGAGCAGTCGCTGCTGGCCGCCGGCGGGGACCCCGAGGCCATGCAGCTCGACGAGGACTTTCTGCAAGCCATGGAGTACGCGATGCCGCCGACCGGCGGGATGGGAATGGGCATCGACCGCGTCGTCATGCTGATCACCGGCCGCAGCATCCGCGAGACGCTGCCGTTCCCGCTGGCAAAGCCGCACTAGCCGGGCGGCGACTCCCAACGAGTCCACGGCGAACATTCGGTGAATACGTTCCAGCGTGGCTGACGATGGACCACAATCGTTCATGTGACAGCGTCCAACCACGCCGCGGCGCAGCTGATGGCAAGTGGCCACATCTCAGTGATGCATGGCTGGGTGCCCGTCACCACCCAGGTCGTCGCCGCGGTGATCCTGGCGCTGGCCGTCGGCCGGCGATCCCGGCGCTGGTGCACGGTGCGGCTGCCGGTGGCCGCATCGGTCGGCGGTGCGGCGGCGTACACGACGCACTGGTACCTCGCCGACCGCGGTCTTTCCAACGACCCGGCACCGGCCGCGGTCTGGCTCTGGATCGCGTTGACGGGGATGGCCGCGGCGCTGCTCCCGCTGGGCTGGCGCAGCGCGCGCCGCTGGCGGCGCGGCGCGGCCCTGACGGCCGTGCCGCTGTGTCTGCTCAGCGCCGCGCTGGCGGTCAACCTGTGGGTCGGCTACTTCCCCACCGTGCAATCCGCCTGGAATCAAATGGTTTCCGGCCCGCTGCCCGACCAAACCGACCAGGCCACCGTCACCGCGATGGCGGCCAAAGGCACCCGGCCGTCGCACGGCAGCGTGCTGCCGGTCGCGATCCCCTCGGTGGCATCGCATTTCAAGCACCGGGGTGAGCTCGTCTACCTTCCGCCCGCCTGGTTCGCCGCGAGCCCACCGCCGCACCTGCCGACGGTGATGATGATCGGCGGACAGTTCAACACGCCCGCGGACTGGACGCGCGCGGGCAACGCGGTCAAGACGATCGACGACTTCGCGGCCGCGCACGAGGGCAAGGCGCCCGTGCTGGTGTTCGTCGATTCCGGCGGCGCGTTCAACAACGACACCGAATGCGTGAACGGGGTGCGCGGCAACGCGGCCGACCACCTCACCAAAGACGTCGTCCCATACCTGGTTTCCACGTTCGGGGTCAGCCCCGACCGCGCGCACTGGGGCGTCGCGGGTTGGTCCATGGGCGGCACCTGCGCCGTGGACCTCACCGTGATGCACCCCGAGATGTTCAGCGCGTTCGTCGACATCGCGGGGGACCTTTCCCCCAACGCCGGGAACAAGGCGCAGACGATCGCCAGACTGTTCGGCGGCAACGGCGACGCGTGGGCGGCCTTCGACCCGACCACGGTGATCACCCGGCACGGGCCCTACACCCGGGTGGCCGGATGGTTCGCGATCTCGGCAGACGGTCCGTCGGCACCACGCCGTGACGTGGCGATCGCCGACACGGGCGCGATGCGCCTCGCCGGCCGCGACGCCGCCGCCAACCCGACCAACCAGACCGCGGCCGCCTACTCGCTGTGCGCACTCGGTCGCGCCAACGGGATCGACTGCGCCGTGCTTCCCCAACCGGGCCGGCACGACTGGCCGTTCGCCGACCGGGCCTTCGCGGCGGCGCTGCCCTGGCTGTCCGGCCAGATCGGCACCCCGGGCGTGCCGCGGACCCCGTTGCCCGGTGCGTCGCCGCCCGCTGTGGCCTCCGCCCCGGTGGTGGTTCCGGCCCAGCGTTCCCGCGGCGGCTCCACCAGGTAGCCGCCCGGAGTCGCATGCCCGACGAACCTGAAGCCGTTGCCGGCGCCGGACACGACGACGCCGGTGTGCCCACCTTCGAATCCGTCCGGGACAAGATCGAGGACCGCTACGCGACGTCGCTGGGCGCCGCCGAACTGGACGCCGAGTCGCCCGAGGGGCGATCGGTCGAGGAGCAGTACGCGCAGCGCAGCCGCGCGGCCGCCGAGCGGCTGGCGCAGATCCGGGAGTCGATGCGCGTCGACGACGGCGACCGCCCGCCGGGCTGATCGAGTCTGCGGTCAGCGCGTTCGGATGCGACGAACGCCCGCGCCGGGTGCAGTTTCGGCGCGGTGACCGCAGACTCAGGCCGTGACTTTGCGCCGCCGGCCGGGCCGCTGCGGGGCGCGCGCGGGAGCACGGCCGACGACCTCGGCGAGGAACTTCCCGGTGTAGCTTTCCGGGACCGCGGCAACGTCCTCCGGAGTGCCTTGTGCGACAACGGTTCCGCCCCCGGAGCCGCCCTCCGGGCCCATGTCGACGATCCAGTCCGACGTCTTGATCACGTCCAGGTTGTGCTCGATGACGATGACCGTATTGCCTTTGTCGACAAGGCCGTTGATGACGTTCAGCAGCTTGCGGATGTCGTCGAAATGCAGCCCGGTGGTGGGTTCGTCGAGGATGTAGATGGTCCGCCCGGTCGAGCGCTTCTGCAGTTCGGCCGCCAGCTTGACGCGCTGCGCCTCGCCGCCGGACAGCGTCGGAGCGGGCTGGCCGAGCCGGACGTAACCCAGCCCGACGTCGACCAGCGTGCGCAGGTAGCGGTGAATGCTGCTGATCGGTTCGAAGAACTCCGCCGCTTCCTCGATCGACATGTCCAGCACTTCGGCGATCGTCTTGCCCTTGTAGTGCACCTCAAGGGTTTCCCGGTTGTACCGGGCGCCGCGGCACACCTCGCAGGGCACGTACACGTCGGGCAGGAAGTTCATTTCGATCTTGATCGTGCCGTCACCGGTGCAGGCCTCGCAACGGCCGCCCTTGACGTTGAACGAGAACCGACCGGGCTGGTAGCCACGGACTTTCGCCTCCGTGGTGGCCGCGAACAGGGTGCGGATCTTGTCGAACACCCCGGTGTAGGTGGCCGGGTTGGAGCGGGGGGTGCGGCCGATCGGCGACTGGTCGACCCGCACCAGCTTGTCGAGGTGATCCAGCCCGGTGACCCGCGTGTGGCGGCCCGGGACCTGCCGGGCGCCGTTGAGCCGGTTGGCCAGCACCGCGGCCAGGATGTCGTTGACCAGCGTGGACTTACCCGAACCCGACACGCCGGTCACCGAGGTTAGCATGCCCAGCGGGAACGCCACGTCGATGCCGCGCAGGTTGTGCTCGCGCGCGCCCACGACAGTCAGCCGCCGGCGCGGGTCGACGGGACGCCGCACGGCGGGAATCGCGATGCTCTCCTTGCCCGACAGGTAGGCGCCGGTCAGAGAGTCGTTGTTGGTCAGCAGTTCGCTGTAGGTTCCGCTGTGCACGATCTGACCGCCGTGCTCGCCGGCCCGCGGGCCGATGTCGACGACCCAGTCGGCGTGGGCGATGGTGTCCTCGTCGTGCTCGACCACGATCAACGTGTTCCCCAAATCCCTTAAGCGGGTGAGGGTTTCGATGAGTCGACGGTTGTCGCGCTGATGCAGCCCGATGGACGGCTCGTCGAGCACGTAGAGCACCCCCACCAGGCCGGACCCGATCTGGGTGGCCAGCCGGATGCGTTGGGCCTCGCCGCCCGACAGCGTCGCCGCCGCCCGCGACAGCGACAGGTACTCCAGCCCGACGTCGAGCAAAAAACCCAGCCGCGACTGGATTTCCTTGAGCACCTGCCCGGCGATCGCCCGCTCCCGCGGGCCCAGGGTGAGGCGCTGAAGAAAATCCGCGCACTCGGAGATCGACAGCGCGCAGACCTCGGCGATCGACTTGGCACCACCCTCCCCTGCGGCCAGTGTCACCGCGAGGATCTCCGGCTTGAGCCGGGTGCCCTCGCACTCCGGGCAGGGCACGTCACGCATGAAGCCCTCGTAGCGCTCCTTCATCTGCTCGGATTCCGTCTGCGCCATCTTGCGCTGCAGGAACGCCAGCACGCCTTCGAAATCGGCGTAGTACGAACGGGTACGGCCGTAGCGGTTGCGGTAGCGCACGTGCACCTGGTGGTCGGAACCCTCCAGAATCGCCTTGCGCGCCTTGGCCGGCAGTTTGCGCCACGGGGTGTCGACGTCGAAGCCGAGCTCCTCGCCGAGCCCGGCCATCATCCGGGTGAAGTACTCCGCGGTGT
The DNA here is from genome assembly GCF_007714205.1 of Mycobacterium helveticum. Taxonomy (GTDB): domain Bacteria; phylum Actinomycetota; class Actinomycetes; order Mycobacteriales; family Mycobacteriaceae; genus Mycobacterium; species Mycobacterium helveticum. The sequence continues at coordinate 37,843 of NZ_VMQU01000008.1, forward strand.
GACCCGCCGACCACGGCGCCACCGCGCCCTCGGCCAGCGTGCGGTCCGGATCCGGGATCACCAGCTCGGGGTCGACCTCCTTGCGGATACCCAGGCCGCTGCACTCGGGGCACGCCCCGTAGGGCGAGTTGAACGAGAACGACCGCGGCTCCAGGTCGTCGACCGCCAGCGCGTGCCCGTTGGGGCAGGCCAGCTTCTCGGAGAACCGCTGCTCGCGGGGGCGGTCGTGTTCATGGGCCCGATCATCGGGGAACTCCAGCACCACGATGCCGTCGGCCAGGTTCAGCGCCGTCTCCACCGAGTCGGTGAGCCGCTGCTTGGCGCCGGCCTTGACGGTGAGACGGTCCACCACCACCTCGATGTCGTGCTTCTCCTGCTTCTTCAGCTTCGGCGGATCGGTCAGCGGATGCACCACGCCGTCGACCCGCACCCGGCTGTAGCCCTGGGCGTTGAGCTTCTCGAACAGGTCGGCGAACTCGCCCTTGCGGGTGCGCACCACCGGAGCGAGCACCAGGAACCGGGTGCCCTCCGGCATCGCCAGGACCTGGTCGACGATTTGCTGCGGGGTCTGGCGGGCGATCCGCTCCCCGCAGACCGGGCAGTGCGGCGTGCCGGCGCGCGCGTACAGCAGCCGCAGGTAGTCGTACACCTCGGTGATCGTCCCGACCGTCGACCGCGGGTTGCGGTTGGTCGACTTCTGGTCGATCGACACCGCCGGGGAAAGGCCCTCGATGAAGTCGACGTCCGGCTTGTCCATCTGGCCCAGGAACTGGCGGGCGTAGGCCGACAGCGACTCCACGTAGCGGCGCTGCCCCTCGGCGAAGATCGTGTCGAACGCCAGCGACGACTTGCCCGACCCGGACAGCCCGGTGAACACGATCAGCGCGTCGCGGGGCAGGTCGAGGTCGACGCCACGCAGGTTGTGCTCGCGGGCGCCCTTGACGATCAGGCGTTCAGCCACACTGCCCCTTTCCTTGCCACGAGGCGTTTACTGCGCACGGCGCGATCCATGCTATGCGCCCACGCCGACATGCAGCGCCGGACCCGTACCGCGGTAAGTGCGGGGGCGCGCGACAGATTTGTAGGCAGTGGTTGTTGATCTTGATTTTCGGTCGGTCATGTCTCTCGACTTCGCGCTTGGCATCTCGGTGCGTATTCCTGACGGCTGTAGCCGACCACCATCAGTCCAGCGCCGTTTGGACGCCCGTGTGCCCAAAGTCGTTGCCTTTCCGCAGCAGCGGCTCGCGTCTGTCGATCGCCAGGGCATAGGAGATGCAATCGCCGAAGTCCAATCCCGCGGGGTGGCCGCTGCCATTGCCGAAATCTGCGTATGCCCGGCGGGCCAGGTGTGCCTGATGTTCGGTCACCGGTTCGATGATGAAATCGGCTTCGCCGATGAGGTCGTCGAGGCCTCTGCTAACGACCGGGTCACGCTGGGAGTCCAGGACTATCCCGCATTCGAGGTAGCTAACTGCAGACAGTCTGCGTGTATCGGCAGTGGTGATCGCGGCAGCGTAGACCGCGGCGTCGTGCTCTTCCCTCAGAATCGCAGTGATCGCCGACGTGTCGACGATCACGCCGGCAGACCTCGCCTGTCATAGAGCAGAGCAGCGTGGTCGAGCCGCTTTGACTCTGGGCTCATCGATTCTGGGCTCATCCGGGTCGCGGTCTTATGGCCGATGGCCAAGAGCCGGGTGGTGAGATCGTCGCTCTGCAGTCTGGCCAGGCGCTCGTTCACCGCAATCGCCACCGCCTGAGCTTGAGATTCACCGGTGATTTTCGCGATCTGCTTGACCGCCCGGTGCACTGACGGATCTTTGATGTTCAGCGCCACATTGGTACCTTTCTACCCCGGCAATGGCACCGGCATCACAGAGTACGGCTGGGCACTGCCAGCCTAAGCTCGTGGCCGTCGGCGCGGCTGGGCCTGGCGCGACATAGAGTGGCCGGCATGGCGGCAAAGATCGATCCGATGCAGACCCTGGCGGCAATCCTGGCCGAACACGGCCCCTTGCACGAGGACGACATCGCACGTCGGCTGCAGGATGCCGGCGTGACCAACTCGGACGCCGTCCTGGGCGCGCTTCGGCTGGAAATCGATTGCCGTGCAGTGCAGTTGGCTGATGATCGATGGGGGTGGCTGCCCACGCTGCTGGCTGGGCGGGTGTTCACTCACCGGCTCGGCGCGAACGAGGCGGTCCACGACCTGCTCGCGGTGACCCCGGACCTGGACCCGATCATCACGCTCTGCGAGCACGAGCAGTTCGGCCGGCTCGCCGACGGCTCGGCGGTGCAGCTGGTGCTGGACTCGTTCGACGACGAACTGCTCGAAGAGCGTGACATCCCGGCCACCGCGGTCGACCCGGACGGGGCGCTGCTGCTGGAGCCGGGCACGCTGGCGGCGCTGGGGGCCGCCGCGGGCGACCTGGTCGGGATGCGGCTGACCGCCGACGGCCTCGCGGTCGAGCTGATCGGCACACCCACGCCCGGCGCCGGCGTCGGCGCCCGGCTGGCGGACCTGCTCGACCCCGACGAGCCGACGTTCTTCGCCGAGGCGGTCTGGACCGCGTGCGCCGAAGATCCCGCGGTGTTCACCGAGCCGCTGGCACCGCTGTGCGAGATCGCCGAAAACTGCGGTCTAGCACATCAAGGCGAGTGGCTGGCACCCGCCGGGTTCGACTTCGCCGTGTGGCAGTTCGACCGCGGGTGCGCGGTGCTGGCCCTGCGCCACGATCTCGACCCCGACGACGCATTCGCGCTGTACACGCTGATCAAGCTGCATGAGCGGATGGCGCTGGTGCTGCTCGGCGCCGACGAACCGCCGCAGGACGTTGCGTCCGAAGCCGGCGGGGACGCGACCGAGCCCGCGACCAGCCCGTTCCTCGAGCTGGGCGGTCAGCTCGGCGCCGCGCTGGCCGACCCGCTGCTGGCGCAGCTGCTGGTGGCCGAGACCGTCCACGCCGACCCGGCCGGGGCGGCCGCGCTGGGCCTGTTCGCCGAGGTGTTGGAGCCCAAGGTGCCCCGCTCGGCGCGGGTGGCGTTGCGGTGGCTGCGCGCCGTCGCCCACGAGCGGACCGGCGATGTCGACGCGGCCGAACGCGAATTGCTGGCGGCCGAGTCGATGAACACCGACTGGCCGCCGGTACTGGTCGATTTGGCCCGCGTCGCCTCCGATCGCGGCGACGCCGAACGCGGGTTGGCGCTGCTGCGCCGCGCCGGCGTCGAACCCGACCACCCGCTGGTGGAGCTGCTGGAGCGGCACCGCGCCCAGCCGCGCCGCGACCTGGGCCGCAACGAGGCGTGCTGGTGCGGGTCGGGCCGCAAGTACAAGAAATGCCATCTCGGCCGCGAGGAACTGCCGCTGGCCGAGCGGGTGAACTGGTTGTATGCAAAGGCGTGCCACCATACGTTGGTGAGCGGCTGGACCGGCCTGCTGGCCGAGGTGAACTACGAACGCTGGCGGTATCACGACCCCGACGACGACGACCCCGACGACGCGCTGGCCGCGGCGCTGGCCGATCCCCTGGTGCTGGACGCGGTGCTGTTCGAGGGCGGCGCGTTCGCGGAGTTCCTCGAGGTGCGCGGCTCGCTGCTGCCCGACGACGAGCGGCTGCTGGCGCAGCAATGGCTGCTGGTGGAACGGTCGGTGTTCGAGGTCGAGCAGGTGCGGCCCGGCCAGGGCGTCACCGTGCGCGACGTGCGCACCGGCGACACCCACGAGGTGGTCGAGCGGACGGCCAGCCGTCAACTGCAGCCCGGGCAGCTGGTGTGCGCCCGCGTGATGCCCACCGGGGACGCGATGGTGATCTTCGGCGGGATCGAACCGGTCGCGTTGCACGAGCGAGACCCGCTGATCGCGCTGCTCGACAACGAACCCGACCCGGTGACGCTGGTGGCGCAGCTGACCCGCCGGTTCGCGCCGCCGACGCTGGTCAACACCGAGGGCGATCCGCTGGCCATCTGCGAGGCCGTCGTGCGCGTCGGTGACCCGGCCGGCATCCAGGGCGCGCTCGACGAGGCCTACGACCGGGTCGACGGCGAGGAGCCGGCGCAGTGGTTCGAGCACGTCATTACCGATGGCCTGCAACGGATCCGCGCCACCCTGGTCCTCGACGGCGACACGCTGCGCATCGAGACCAACAGCGAAAAGCGGATGGATCGCGTGCTGGCCACGCTGGCACGCCTCGATCCGGCGATGAGGGTGCTCGACGACGACCGGCGCCCCGTGCGCGACACCCGCGAGGCGGCCAAGCTGGCCAAACAGCTGCCGACTACCGGCGCGGGCGCGCTCGACCCCGACGACCCCGAGGTGGCCGGGTTTCTCGGCGAGTTCATCCGCGAATACGAAACCCGCTGGATCAATGAGCCCATCCCCGCACTCAACGGGTATACGCCGCGCCAAGCCGCCGACGACCCCACCCGGCGCGGCGACCTGATCAAACTCCTCGACAGCTTTCCCGCCGGCGCGGCCGCCCGCGGCGGCATGGACGCCGACCGGCTGCGCGCCGCGCTCGGCCTGCGGTAGCCGGGCTGGCGGCGTTCACACCGGGGGCGTCACGCCGACCTCCGCGGCGAATTCGCGGAATTGCTGGTGGCCGGGCAGCGTGTGCAGACACCGTGCCGCCAGGTCGCGGGCGATGTCGGTGTTGCCGCGGCGGTGCGCGAGCCGCGCGGCCAGAAACGTCTGCTCAGGACCGCCCAACGCGGCGTGGGCGGCGATCCTGTCCAGCGGGCCGCCGTCGGTGTCCGCGAGATTTTCCAGCAGCAGGCCGTGCCAGTCCGCCAGCGCGCCCGCCCGCTCCCGCCCGGCGTCGCCGGAACTCCGGGTTCGGCGCGCCGATGCGCCGCCGCCCGACAGCCGGTCCAGCGCCCGCACGTACTGTTCGGCGAAGCCTTCCCAGGTGTCGGCAACGCGCAGCATCCGCGCGAGCACGACGGCCAGCGTCGTCTCCTTCGCCCTGACCGGGCCGTCACCGTAGCGGGTCCAGCCGTGCCGGGACTCCCACCGAATCAACTGCGGTGCAGCGGTTTCGGCGAATGCCTGAAACCCCTGGCGTTCCCACGTCCAGGCCCACAACCCCGCCGCCGCATCGGAGACGACGAAACCCGCCGCCGCCACCGGATCCTCGGAGCGGAAATAGTCGTAACCGCGGGCGTCGCAAGCCAGGTCGATCAGTTGCTCCAGCGCGGACGCCGCGGGCCCGGCATCCTCGGCGCGCAGCGCATCCTGGGCTTCGGTGGCGAGCCGCTTGAAGGTGAAGCGCCAGCGTGACCGCTCGCGCGGTGTCACCCGCCGGTCCCCGCCCAGGTAAGCGCCCGCCCGGGCCAGCGACACGAAGTCGTCGACCTCGTCGCGCACCGTCTCCGGATCGGCCGGCGCCGGTGCGCGCCGCGGCGGCCGAGCCTTCCCGTCGCCGGCCAGCTCGACCTCGATGCGCTCCCGCACGTTCGCCGTGCCGCGCCAGTAGAGATTCCACAACGCCTTGCGCAGGCGTTCCTCGTCGAGCCCGGACACCACTCCGAAGAATTGTTCGCGGTCCATGCGCTTGGCTGCCACGAGGGTGATTATGCCCAGTCTGAGATACACCGCCGGGATGTTGACCCGAGGCTCTACGTTGCTTGCAATATCGATATCACTGGTAATAGCATCTCACGGTGCCCAGTGTGCTGATCCGCGATGTTCCGTCTGATGACCTCGACCAGATCCGGTCCGCGGCGGCTGCGCGAAATATGTCACTACAGGCCTACCTGCTTGAGGCAGTGCACGCGCAGGCCGCTCATCTGCGCCGACGTGAAGCGTTGCGCCGGGTCGCGGCACGGCTGGTAAATCAGCGCGAAGTCGACGAGCAGGACCGTCAAGCGGTGCTCGACGCCATCGATGACGCGTACGCAGCGCGAGGGGCGCAATTGGGCCGTGCCACGTGATCGTGGACGCCTCGGTAGTCATTGACGCGGTGACCGACTCCGGGGCTCGGGGTCAGGCAGCCCGCCAGGCACTCGCCGATCACCCCGCTTCCGAATCTCTCCTGGCCCCGGGACATCTGGCCGTAGAGATCCTGTCCGGCCTCGCGGCAGCCGCAAACCGACCTGGGCATCCGTTGCAGGCCGCCGAGATCGAACAGGCGTTGCTGGACGCGGAGGCCCTGGAGATCACCATCGAAGCCACGCCCTGGACCGACGTCAGGCGCGCGTGGGCACTCGCCCAAACCTTCCTGCGATATCCCGACGCCATCTACCTCGCCAGCGCGGAACGTCACGGGGCCGCGCTGCTCACCAGTGATGCTCGCATCGAACGATCCGGCGCCCCGATCGGCTGCCCGATCATCACGGTCCAACCGGCACGCGGCGGTGACCGCTGATCCGATGAGCAAGTCCACCGGGACATGCCCCGAGAGGATCTCCCGCGTGCTGGACCGAGCGCAAATTACCTGAGGGAGAGGAATTCGGCATTCCCGCTGCTCGCTGGGCGCTGTGTCGGTAGCGCGTTCTATCGTGGCCGACGATGACACTTTTCGCGCACGCATATTCCCGTTGCTGGCAGGATCTGCACAAGGAAACCGAGCAGGAAAGAGCACCGTGGTGAGTGAATCGATCGACAATCCGATCCTCAACTCGCCCTACGAGCAGCCCGACCGCTATTACGAGGTGGGCCCCCAAGGCCCGACGGGCCAGGTCCGCGAGGGCCGCCGGCCCAGCGAGTCGTTCATCCCCATCACGGTAGCCAAGAAGGGCACGGACGCAGGGCAAAGCGCGTTCGACTTCGACGCCACGGGCGAGCGGCGCGAGCGGAACAGCCTGATCAACGACCTTCGCCGCGACGTCGCCGCGTGGCGCAGAGGTGGGGACACTCCGGGGTTACGCCGATCAGCCGCAAGCTGCTGCAGCACTGGGCCGACCTGCAGCACTGGGCCGACCCGGACCGGGAAGAACAGGGTGCTGTTCTGTCAGCGTGAGGCCGCCGAGACGGCGATCTTCCTCACCGAGGTCGCCGGCCGCAAGGGCGTGACCGATTGGCGTCGGCGACTTCAACCGCACAACGACGCCCACAACGGCGGGCTGCCGAGAGCCGCGTTGAAGATGGCGACCGGCGCGGGCAAGACCGTGGTGATGGCGATGCTGATCGCCTGGCAGACGCTGAACAAGGCGCAGACACCGCGGGACGCTCGCTTCTGCAACCGCTTCCTGGTCGTCACGCCGGGCATCACTATCAGGGACCGGCTGCGGGTGCTGCTGCCGGAGGACCCCGAGAATTACTACGACCTTCGTGACTTGATCCCCGCCGACCTCAAGGGCGGCCTGGAGCAGGCCCGTATCGTGATCACGAATTTTCACGCCTTTCAGCTCAAGGACGCCAAGGAGATTCGCAACGTCGCGCGCAACACGCGCCTGCTCCTCAAGGGCGATCGCACCGACGACCCGTTCAAGGAGACCCCGAAGGCGATGGTGGGCCGGGTGCTGCGCGACCTGGGCGCGACCGGCAAGGACACGCAACCGTACAGGCACTACCCAACACCGCGGCTCAGTACCGGCGCGACTTTTTCAGGTCGAAGTAGCGGGTAGTTCCGCCGGTCGACCGACCGCGAACCGGATCATGCGGTACAATATTTTGTACCAGAGAAATCGGAGGTGATGGTCATGGCTCTCACCGCGAGCGAGGCCCGCAAGAGGCTCTTCCCTCTCATTGAGCAAGTCAACAGTGACAGGACAACCGTCGAGATCATCTCCAAGCGCGGAAACGCGGTCCTGATGTCAGCAGATGACTATGCGGCCTGGGTGGAGACCGCGTATCTGTTTCGTTCCCCTGCCAACGCCCGTCGGCTTCTCGACGCCCACGAGGCCTATCGGCGCGGGGAGGTCACCGAGCAACCCCTTGATCGCGAGTGAATCTGCTTTTCACGCCGCAGGGGTGGGAGGACTACCGCCACTGGCAAGACACCGACCGTTCCACATTGAAGCGCCTCAACAAGCTGATCGACGCCACCGTGCGCGATCCGCACACCGGGATAGGTAAGCCCGAACCACTGAAATATGGAATTCAAGCCGGATGGTCACGGCGCATCACCGAGGAGCACCGATTGGTTTACCTCGTGACCGACACCGCAATTGTCGTCCTGCAGGCGCGTTACCGCTACACCAAGTGAGCAGCTGCTGCGGCGGTGTTGGCGACTTCGCCTAAATGTTGCAGCGCAACAGGATTCGCCGCTCTTCGAGCCGGCAAAGGGGCGCGTGCTTATCTGGTCCGGGTGCCGACCAGCGTCTTCGCGATGGCGCCGACATCGTCGTACGGACCCTCGATGTAATACGGAGATCCGTTGTATCCGAACTCAATCGGGCAGGGCCCCGACCACACACCGAGGTGGTCGGCCGCGGCCGCGAAGTCGGGATGGGGTTCGAATCCGAGCCCACGTGCGAATTCGATCGCGCCGAACACCAGATGTTGGGCCAACTCCAGTGGTGCGGACACGGCGAGCCCGTCGTATCCGGCAAACACCGTGTGGCGAAGCTTGGTCAGCTTGTTGGTGGACACCGTTTCGGGGCCCATCGCGTTTTTGACGCCGAGGCAGAACGTGTCGACCAGGTACACGCACACGCGGCTGCGGGACCGCTGGTCTGGGCGCACCACCATCACCGTGACCAGCCCGCCCCCGCTGTCTGCGGCAGCCGGGTCGACGGGCCAGTCCGGGTGCGGCGCGAACGTCAGCCCGTCGTGCCACCCCGGGCTGATCCAACACTCGGCGACGTCGGGCCGGGGTTGGGACTCGGCGTCCTGCGCGGCGATCAACCGGACCAGCGGTGCGACCTTGGCGGGCGACACCCGCAACTTTCGGGCGATCTCTTTGGGCGAGGCGCCTTTCGCCCGCAAGCGCCGAACGTCTTGCAGCAGCACATCATCACTCATGCCTGCAGTATTTCTCAGTCGAGGGCGCACGGCCGTCAGCAGGCCGACGACACGCCGGGAAATCCGGAAATTCACCGGCCGGCCGAGCACCACGCCGGTGATGCCGGCGGGCTAGGGTCGAACGAGCTATGGCACGTCAGGATCTGGAGCGGCGAGTCAGGCTAACCGCCGAGGAGGCGCTGACCCGACAGCGGTACGTCAGCGCGATCGATGTGCTGCTCGGCCTGGGCTGGCTGGCGCCTTCACACCTCGACAGGTGGCGGCAGGGCCGGGTCGACTCGTTGGAGCGCGTCGTGCAGGCAAACCTGCCCAAGATCACGGCGGCGATGACGGAGTTGCGGCGCTGGGCGCAACACAACAGCCTCAATCCGTCAGAGACCGCTTACCTCGCCCGGACTCGCGATCGGCGCCCGCTTCGATTCAGCGTCAGCGGCGACGACGGAATCGAGCGGGCGTATCGGACGCACTGGGTGGCGCCGGAGTTGTCCCAGCGCACGGTCGAACGGCAGAGCCGTCCGCCGGACCTTGTCGTGATCTGGGCGGTCAACGAATGGACGTGCACATCGTGCGGCGGTACCGGCGACGTGCTGTTCATGGAGGACGCGGGCCCGCTGTGTGTGGACTGCGCCGATCTGGCACATCTGGTCTTCCTGCCCGCCGGCGATGCCGCGCTGACCAGGCGTGCAAAGCGAGCCAGCCGCCTTTCGGCGGTGGTGGTGCGGTGGAGCCGGTCACGCAAACGCTACGAGCGCACAGGAATTCTGGTCGAGCCTGATGCGATTGAGCGTGCAGAACAGGAATGCCTGTCCGACGCGGAGATACGCGCCCGCCGCAGGGATCGCAACGCCCTGGGCAGGGCCGACGAGGACGTGCGGTTCCAGGCCGACCTCGCCGCCGCCATCCGGGCACGATTTCCGCGCTGCCCCGCCGGCCGGGCCGAGGCAATCGCGCGTCACGCGGCGAGCCGCGGCAGCGGGCGGATCGGACGCAGCGCGGCAGGGCGGGCACTCGATCCGGGGGCGGTAACACGTGCCGTTGCGGCCTCGGTCCGGCACGTCGACACCGACTACGACCAGTTGCTGATGTCAGGTATCGACCGCGAAACCGCTCGACGTCAGGTACACGAACGCGTCGACGAGGTGCTGCGCACCTGGGGTTGATGGACAGGCGCTGCGGCATTGGCAAGGATCCCGGCGAAGCGGCGCCGCGGGACTCTCTGAATGTCAGGGGTAGACGACACCGACCTCGAGCAAGTGCCAGCGCTTGGCAATTCTCGCCGCGGTGACGAACACCGACCAGCCGGGGCGGGCGAGATCGCTTGCCTTTCGCGGCACGGCGATCGGCCCGACACCATTCTCGAACCAGATCTTGCCGGGCCCCACCTCGACGATCTGAAGGTAGTCCTCGACCCAGTCCCCGGCGTCGACGTGATCCGGGTCGATGGCAGGCGCCTGCCGGGTGACGTCGTGCAGCAGCGCGCCCAGGCGATCGGCCATCGGCAGATCGCGCGCGGCCTCACGGGCTTGTTCACCAGCCTGATCGGCGGATGATCCGTCGATGTAGCCGCGCTCCCCGAGCCAACGCACCAACTTGCCCGTGACCGTGCCGGCAGCCTTCAGCAGATCCTGGCCGGCGATCACCTTGCGCACCATGAAGTAGTCGAGGAATTCGCCGAGGTTCTCCGCGATCTTCTCCGGACCGAACAGGCGGCAGAAGGCACCGTCCTCGTGGCTCGCGAACTCCTCCTCCCAGCGGTGACGCTCTATGTCGTCCAGGGACTGGTAGGCGTACCCGTCGAGGCAATCCCGCAGCAGCTCGACGACCTCCTCATACCGGCGATACGTCCGTTCCGCGAGCCGCTTTCGCTGCTCGGCCAGGAACTGCGGGAGCACTTCGTCGATCGTCATGTCGCTGCGAGCTGCCAGCATGGGCACAAGCCTATCAAGATCGCCACCCCAGCCGACACCTGCGAGACCGAGCAGGAAGTCACGGCTGCGCGAGGGACCGTCCAAACGATCAGGAGTGAGTCGTCGCACGCACGATCGCACCCGCGCCACGATTCCTTGGGAGTTGCGTAGTGATCGCGCTTCGGTGGGGCGCACCCGTAATCTCGACGGTATGTCTGCCCCCGACGACCTTCACAGCGACTACACCGGACACGTCGACCCCGGCACCGCCGCCCGCCGCATCCTGCCCGGCGCCACGATCATCAAGGCTTCGGTGGGGCCGATGGACAACAACGCCTACCTGGTGACCTGCTCCGCGACCGGGGAGACGCTGCTGATCGACGCGGCCAACGACGCCGACACGCTGCTGGGCCTCATCCGCCGCTACGCGCCCAAGATCGCGCTGATCGTGACCAGCCATCAGCACTTCGACCACTGGCAGGCCCTGGCGGCGGTCGCCGAGGCGACCGGCGCCCCGACCGCCGCCCACGAGATCGACGCCGAAGCGCTGCCGGTCAAACCGGACCGATTGCTGGCCGGCGGCGACACGGTGCAGATCGGCGAGCTGACGTTCGACGTCATCCACCTGCGCGGGCACACGCCCGGGTCGGTCGCGCTGGCCCTCGACGGCGAGGCGACCGGCGGCGTCACCCAGCTGTTCACCGGCGACTGCCTCTTCCCGGGCGGCGTGGGCAAGACGTGGCAGCCCGGGGATTTCACCCAGCTGCTCGAGGACGTCACCACCCGGGTTTTCGACGTGTACGACGACGCCACCGTGGTCTATCCCGGTCACGGCGACGACACGATGCTGGGCGCCGAACGCCCCCACCTGCGCGAATGGCGCGAACGCGGCTTCTAGGGCCGGCGGCTCGTCACGACGTGGTGTGCACGATGAGCACGTCGACCTTGGCCCGCCGGGACACGTTGGCCGGCACCGATCCCAGCAGCCGTCCCGCGATGGTGCTCAGGCCGACGTTGCCGACGACGAGCAGGTCGGCCTTCTCCTCCTCGGCCAGCTGCACCAGGGCGTCGACCGGGGCGCCGACGATCGGCCGCTCGTCGACGTTCTTGGCGCCCGCCGCCAGCGCGCGCTCCTTGGCGTCGCGCAGGATCGCGTAGATCGGCGCGGTGCCGGACACCTTGTAGCTCTCCGACCCCAGGACGTCGGCGGCCCGGGCGTCCTGCTGCTGGGGCAAATACGCCGACGCGATGATCAACTTGGCGTCGAGCCCGGCGAGCTGCGCCGCCCGATCCACCGCGCGCATCGACGAGTCCGAGCCGTCAGTTCCTACCACCACGACCTGATAGGCGCCCATTCACCCTCCCATTTCCGGTTGGTCAGCCAGATGACAGTATCGCGTTTGCCCATCGCGCAGGGAAAAGATTCGCACCTGCGCGTGGCGCGGCAGGACCAGCGTTTGCGGGTCCGCGTCGGGCCGACGGACAATCCTCCCCGATGGCAAATCGTGAAATGTCCCCGACGAATCCGGGAAGCCTTGATTTGCAGCGCTTTTCACCATTTTCGCCGACCGCGGGCGGGTCTGCCGCGCCGGCGCCGCGGCCACCGGCGCGGCGCGCGCCCGGTGAACAGGTAATCGGCCGCGCCCTACAGTAAGAGGCGTCATGTCCATGCACACTCTCGAGCAGCGCGTTTCTGAGACCCCCGGGGCCGCGGGAGCCGCGGAGCGGCGCCTGCCATGCGGCAGGTTGCTCGACCCGTGGGCGGTCGCCGCGCTCGCCACCGTCGTCAGCGCCGCCTGGGCGTGCCGGCCTTCGCTGTGGTTCGACGAGGGAGCGACGATCTCGGCGGCGGCGAGCCGGACGCTGCCCGAGCTGTGGCGGCTGCTGGGCCGCATCGACGCCGTCCACGGCCTCTACTACCTGGTGATGCACGGCTGGTTCGCGATCTTCCCGCCCACCGAATTCTGGTCGCGGCTGCCCAGCGCGCTGGCCGTGGGCGCCGCCGCCGCCGGCGTCACGGTGTTCACCAGGCAGTTCACGCCGCGGGCGACCGCGGTGTGCGCCGGTGCCGTGTTCGCCATCCTGCCGCGCATCACCTGGGCGGGGATGGAAGCACGGTCCTACGCGTTCGCGGTCGCGGCGGCCATGTGGCTGACCGTGCTGCTCGTCGCCGCCGTCCAGCGCAACGCGGCGCGGTTGTGGGTGGGGTATGCGCTGGGCCTGGCGGTGTCGATCCTGCTCAGCCTCAACCTGATCCTGTTGGTGACCGTGTACGCCGTGGCGCTGCCGCTGCTGGCCCCCGCAGGGGCCCGCAAGTCGCCGGTCATCCGGTGGGCCGTCGCCTCGGCCGCCGCGGTCGGGCTGATGACACCGTTCCTCGTGTTCGCCCACGGCCAGGTCTTCCAGGTCAACTGGCTCTTCCCGGTCAGCTGGCATTACGCCTTCGACATCGTCCTGCGGCAGTATTTCGACCACAGCGTTCCCTTCGCCGTTCTCGCGGCCGTGCTGGTCGTCGCGGCGGCCGCGGCCCGGCTGAGCGGCGTATCCGCCCCGGCCGGCGCGACGCGCAACCTGGTGGTCCTATGCGCGGCGTGGATCCTGGTCCCGACCGGCCTCGTCGTCGGGTACTCGGCCGTCGCCGAACCGATCTACTTCCCGCGCTACCTGATCCTCACCACGCCCGCGGTGGCCGTCATCATGGCGGTCTGCATCACCACGATCGCCCGCAGGCCGTGGCCGATGGCCGGGGTGGTGCTGGTGCTCGCCGTCGCCGCGGTGCCGAACTACCTGTTCATCCAGCGCTGGCCGTACGCCAAAGAGGGCTGGGATTACAGCCAGGTGGCCGACCTGATCGGCTCCCATGCCGCTGCGGGGGACTGCCTGCTGGTGGACAACACCGTGGGCTGGCGGCCCGGGCCGGTCCGCGCGCTGCTCGCCACGCGGCCGGGGGCATTCCGGTCGCTGATCGACGTCGGGCGCGGCGCGTACGGGCCCAAGGTGGGCTGGCTGTGGGACGGGCACGTCGCGGTGTGGCTGACGACGGCCAAGATCAACCAGTGCTCCACGATCTGGACCATCACCAACAAGGACGGTGCGCTGCCGGATCACCAGGCCGGGTCGTCGTTGCCGCCGGGGACGTTCGGACGCGCCCCCGCGTACCGCTTCCCGGGCTACCTCGGGTTCCACATCGTCGAGCGCTGGCAGTTCCACTACTCGCAGGTGGTCAAGTCGACACGGTGACGGCGGTCCGAGCGTTCAGGCCGGCTCCCGGTCGCCCAACACCCGTCGGCAGATCATGTGCGGCTCTCTTCGTCGCGGGTTTCGCGTCGCAGGCGCACCAACGAGTCGACCGCGTCCCGCTCGGCGTCGGGGACCGGCCGCCGAACCCGCTCCGCTTTCTGCACCACGAACCCCGTCAGGCCGGTGAGGTCGGCGACCACGTCATCCGGGGAGAACAACACCTCGGCATCCTGAGGCCCGCCGACTCCCTCGGTGAGGTTGGTGGTGTCATGGCCTACGACGAGCAGCGTGCCACCGGGTGCAACCGCTGCCGCGGCGTTGCGCAGCGCGGCCCGACGCGCGCCCTGCGCCAGCTGCAGATAGGCGACGATGACCGCGTCGAACGATCCGGTCGGCAGCGCCTCGCTCACCACATCGGCCCGCTGGAAGTCGACCCGGTCGGCGACCCCGGCGTGGCTCGCCAACTGCGCTGCCCGCTCCAGTCCCCGCACGGAGAAGTCGACACCGACGACGTGCCAGCCGCGGCCGGCCAACCAGATCGCGTTTCGGCCCTCACCGCACGCCACATCCAGCGCGCGTCCCGGCGATGCCTCAGCGAGTTCAGCGGCGACGAACCTGTTCGGTTCGATCCCCCACAACAGTCCGGCCTCGCCGTAGCGGCTATCCCACGCCTGCACATCCATGGCATGCTCTAATCCTGCTGTCTATCAAACGGTGTCGTAGCGATGGGCCGCTGACCTAAGGCAACGCCCACAGTCGTCACGGGAGCGGCAGCCGGTCCATGGTGAACTCGGTGGCGGGCATCCCCCAAGAGGCGGGCTTGCCGCCGGTTCGGAAGTACATCTCTTTGAACGCCATCTTCATCGCCCACGCCGCGTAGCCCATCTTGAAGACGCTGGTCTTTCCGCCGTACCAGGTGTCGGAATGGATGTAGAAACCCTTGTGTCCGCCCATGTCGCCAAAGCAGATGATCTCAGGTCGATAGGCGTCACCGATCTGGGCCCGGTCGAGGCTTCCGACCTCGACCGCGATCTGGCGGGCCACGATCTCGGCCTGCTGGTGGCCGAGCGAACCGAGCTTGGGCACGGTCAGCGCTGCGGCGTCACCCACGGCGAAAACCTCGGGATGATCGGAGTTGCGCATGTCGGTGCCGGTGAGCACGAAACCGTACTCGTCGGTGATCGGCAGATCCTTCAGAAATGCGTGCGGCACCCAGTCGGGCATGAGGATCTTCAATTCGGCTTCCACGCTGTGGCCGTTGGCGAACTCGATGCCGTCGGCAGTGAGTCGCGAGACGTCCTCGGTGTCGGACAGGTATCCGAAACCCATGTCGGTGGCCAGCCCCAGGAACTCCTTCACGATCTGTTCACCGGCGTCCTCGGCGATCGTGCCACCCGGGGTGAACAACGTGATTTTGTGGGCGTCGCCCATCGAGTGCTCGCCGAGCCAGTGCTCCATCGACAGCGCCAACTCCAGCGGTGGCCCTTCGCAGGCTGCCTCGGCGACCGGCAGCCAGTCGGGCTTGTGCTCGAGGCCCTGGTGGAATCGGGCAGACCCGATCGCGATCGGACCGCCCCGATAACCACCGCCGAAAAGCTTGCGCCGCAATTTGTTACCGTAGTGTCCGCTGGAGACGGTGTCGCCGAACTCGCCGAAACCCTCGATCCGGTCATAGGCCAGTCGGTTGCCCAGTGCCACCACGAGATAGTCGTAGCGGATTGCCTCGGGCGCCGAGCCCGCGCGATCGGCCGGGGTGAAAACCACCTGCTTGGCGTCGGGGTCGATGGCGGTTACCGAGGCGTTGATGAACGCATTGCCGTCGCGGTCATGGAACCGGACCGTTTCCATGTTCATCGTCACCAGCGGGTCGTGATCGGCGAACACCTCCATCGGAATGTTCGGCACGAAGATCAGGTACGGGTTGCGGTCGATCACCGTGATGTCGACCGCCTCGCCGCACTGTGCCCGGATAAAGCGTGCGGTGGTCAGCCCCGCGAAGCTGCTGCCCAGGATCACCACCCCAGGACGCGCGCGGCTCATGACGCCACCGCCCCTGCGGCCTGGCCACCCGCGCCCCGATCACCCGGAGGGCGCCAACCGGTTCGGGCCCCGCCGAGGCCGGGGAAACTCGGTCGGTCGATGTCGACGGCGAGACTCGGCATTGGCCTCACGGCAGCCGGACTTCTAATTCTAATCATGTTGTACCTCCTTTGTGTTGACTCTTCCGCTGCAACCGATCTCGGCGACAATCGACTGGCCAGGCGAACCAACATCACCCGCGCGTTCGCTCCCGTAACCGCATCCACGGCGATGAGGTGTCGACGCAGCAAGACCAGCGACTGGCCAATGCCAACGTCATCTCGCAAGACCTCGTCCGCAGAAGCCAAACCATCCGCTACCACTACGTGGTTCAACGAGACTCCCGCTCGATCTCGGTGGGGATGCCGATTCGATGCAGCAGAACACTGGTCGGGCACCAGCCCACCGCCGCGTCGAGCAGCAGGTTGACTCCCACGAAACCGGTAAGAATCCTCCAACGGGCTGAATATTTTCGCCCCAGAGCCAGAGTCACCAGCACCATGCCACCCGCCAACAGGTGAATGATCCGCTCCACCGGCCAACCTTGCGGCCGGGGCATCCCGAACGCTCCCCGTTCAATCGGTGCGGTGCCTCGGCCGATCTGCATCAACACTTCAACCCCTCCCGCGTCGTGGCACACAAGGCGGCCATCCCGGACGGCCTGGTTTTGTCAGGGGTTCCCCGCCAAGTGCGAAACAAACCATCCGTCACTTGAGGCCGGCGGCGTCCATCCCCCGCAGTTCCTTCTTCAGGTCGGCGATCTCGTCGCGGAACCGGGCGGCCAACTCGAACTGCAGATCGCGGGCGGCCGCCATCATCTGCGCGGTGAGGTCCTTGATGAGGTCGGCCAGCTCGGCGCGCGGCATGTTCGCGGTGTCGCGACCCTCGAACACGCCCGCGCTCACCGCGCGTCCGGGCTCCCCCTGCGCGCGCCGGCCGCGGGAGGCGTTGCGGCCCGACCCGCCGATCCCGACGTCCGTGTCGTCCGCCTCGCGGTAGACCTGGTCGAGGATGTCGGCGATCTTCTTGCGCAGCGGTTGTGGGTCGATGCCGCGGGCCTCGTTGTAGGCGATCTGCTTGGCCCGTCGCCGCTCGGTCTCGTCGATGGCCTCTTTCATCGACGCGGTGATGGTGTCGGCGTACATGTGCACCTCCCCGGAGACGTTGCGGGCGGCGCGCCCGATCGTCTGGATCAGGCTGCGCGACGACCGCAGGAAGCCCTCCTTGTCCGCGTCGAGGATCGCCACCAACGCCACCTCCGGCAGGTCCAGGCCCTCCCGCAGCAAGTTGATGCCCACCAGCACGTCGTATTCGCCCAACCGCAGCTGGCGCAGCAGTTCGACGCGGCGCAACGTGTCGACCTCGGAGTGCAGGTAGCGCACCCGGATGCCCATCTCGAGCAGGTAGTCGGTGAGGTCCTCGGCCATCTTCTTGGTCAGGGTGGTCACCAGCACCCGCTGGTCGGCGGCGGTGCGTTTGCGGATCTCGCCGATGAGGTCGTCGATCTGGCCCTTCGTCGGCTTGACCACCACCTTCGGGTCCACCAGGCCGGTGGGGCGGATCACCTGCTCGACGAACTCGCCGCCGGCCTGGCCCAGCTCGTAGGGGCCGGGCGTGGCCGACAGGTACACCGTCTGCCCGACGCGGTCGGCGAATTCCTCCCAGGTCAGCGGCCGGTTGTCGACCGCCGAGGGCAACCGGAACCCGTACTCCACCAGGTTTCGCTTGCGCGACATGTCGCCCTCGTACATGCCGCCGATCTGCGGCACGGTGACGTGTGACTCGTCGATGACCAGCAGGAAGTCCTCCGGGAAGTAGTCCAGCAGCGTGGCGGGAGGGGACCCGGCCGACCTCCCGTCTATGTGGCGCGAGTAGTTCTCGATGCCGGAGCAGAAACCGACCTGACGCATCATCTCGATGTCGTAGTTGGTCCGCATCCGCAACCGCTGGGCCTCCAGCAGCTTGCCCTGGGCCTCGAACTCGGCGAGGCGCCCGGCGAGCTCCTGCTCGATGGTGGCGATCGCCTGGGCCATCCGCTCGGGACCGGCCACGTAGTGGGTGGCCGGGAAGATTCGCAGCGAGTCGACCTGGCGGATCACCTCGCCGGTCAGCGGGTGCAGGTAGTACAGCGCCTCGACCTCGTCGCCGAAGAACTCGACGCGGACCGCCAGCTCCTCGTACGACGGGATGATCTCCATCGTGTCGCCGCGCACCCGGAACGCGCCGCGGGTGAACGACAGGTCGTTGCGCGTGTACTGGACGTCGACCAGCAGCCGCAGCAAGGCGTCCCGGGCCACCTCGGTGCCGACCTGCAGTTCCACCGAGCGGTCCAGGTAGGACTGCGGGGTGCCCAGGCCGTAGATGCACGACACCGACGCGACCACCACCACGTCGCGGCGCGACAGCAGCGACGACGTCGCGGAGTGCCGCAGCCGCTCGACGTCGTCGTTGATGGAGCTGTCCTTCTCGATGTAGGTGTCGGTCTGCGCGATGTAGGCCTCCGGCTGGTAGTAGTCGTAGTACGACACGAAGTATTCGACCGCGTTGTGCGGCAACATCTCTCGCAGCTCGTTGGCAAGCTGCGCGGCCAGCGTCTTGTTCGGCGCCATCACCAGCGCGGGCCGTTGCAGTCGCTCGATGAGCCACGCGGTGGTCGCCGATTTACCCGTACCGGTGGCGCCGAGCAGCACCACGTCGCGCTCGCCGGCCCGGATGCGCCGCTCCAGCTCGTCGATGGCGGCCGGCTGGTCGCCGGCGGGCTCGTGGGGGCTGACCACCTCGAAGCGCGCCCCGCTGCGCACCACGTCCTCGACCGCCCGGTATTCCGAGTGCGCGACGACCGGGTGCTCGGTAGCAAAAGCCATGTGTCCAGGGTAGAGCGACCCACCGACACGCGGCCCGGAGCCGGCGCTACCCGGCGGGGCGGGTCCACACCCGGGTGACCGGGTCGCATTCGAGCAGGTGCCCGTCGTTGGAGGTGGTCATGGCGAACGCCGGAAGCCCGGGGCGGTCGCAGGAGCTTCCGGCGGCGTGCACCCCGTTCGTGATGGGGGCCCTGGCCCAGGCGTTGCCCTCGCACACGATCTGCTCGTTGTTGGTCGGGTCGTAGGCCAGCTTGTCGATGTCGGCGCACAGCCCGCCCAGGACGGGCGGCGCCCCCGGCGCCGGGAGCGGGTTCGCGGCGCCGGCCGCCCCGGTGGGGTCGGCCGGGTGCACGCCCGGCGGCACGCCACCGACCCGGGTGGCCACCACGGGTACCCGCACCACCGCTCCCCGTGCGCCGCACTCGTTGCTGAGCACGGCCTCGGTGACCGTGCCGCGCAGCGTCCCGCCGGCCTGCGGCGCCAACGACCATGCGATGGTTTCCTGCTGGGTGGCCCGGGTTCGCCCGTCGGGCTGCGTGCAGCCCACCCGCTGCTGCTGCGGGGTGCCCTGCCAGTAGCCGCCGACGAAGCGCAGCGTGTCGGTGTGGCCGCCGCCGGTCGTGGCGGCCGTCTGGTGAGTGGCGTCGTCGAGCCGGGTCGCGGTGGCCGCGCACCCGTTGGTCGTGCACGCCGAACGGAAGGCCCACCAGTCGGCGCCGGTCCCGTCGTGACGAATCGGGATGCCGTTGGCGGTCTGCTTGCCGTGGTCGTAGGTCAACCGGTAGGTGCCGTCCAGCGCCGGCCCGCCGGTTCTCGCCGGCGGTGCGGCGCCGGGCACCGGCACGGACGGCTTGGCAGCGAGCGCCGGCGCCGCCGCCGGCGGGCTGTCGGGCTGGACGGAATACAGGATCGACCAGGTCGCCGCCACCGCCGTCAGCACGGCGCAGACCAGGGCGGTCGCCCACCGGGCTCGGGGCGAAAACCGCCGGCTCATGGCGGTGGCGGCGCCGAGCGGCCCGGGCCGCCGGGATGGCGCGAACCCGCCGGACGCGCCCGCACGGGCGGCCCGGTCGACGCGCTCGCCGACGGCGGTGGCGAACTCCCGGCACCGCTCGAAGCGCTCGTCGGGCCGTTTGGCGAGGGCCTTGGCGAACACCTCGTCGAGGTACGCGAGCTCCGGTCGGGCATCCCCGAGCCGGGGCGGGGCCTCGTGCAGGTGCTGGCCGATCACCGCGACCGGGTTCGGGTGCCGGAACGGCGGCGCGCCGGTGAGCAGGTGAAAAGCGGCCGCCGCCAACGCGTATTGGTCGGCCCGGCCGTCGATCTTGGCGCCCGTGAGCTGTTCGGGGGCGGCGTAGGCCACCGTGCCCACCGCGACATTGGTCTCGGTGATGCCGCTGATGTCGCCCAGGTGACGCGCAACGCCGAAGTCCGCCAACAGGATCCGGCGTTCCCCGTCCTCGGGATGGGTGAGCAGGATGTTGGCCGGTTTGACGTCGCGGTGCAGCAGGCCGCGATCGTGGGCGTAGTCGAGTGCGCTCGCGACGGCGTGCAGGATCGCGCACACCTCCTCGACCGGCATCCCGCGCGGGTGCCGCTCTTTGACCAGCCGGGCGGCGTCGGTGCCCGCCACGTAATCCATCGAGATCCACAGCTGGCCGTCGAATTCGCCGCGGTCGTGCACGCCGACGATGTGCGGGTGCCACAGTGTCGCGGCGAGATCGGCCTCCCGGTTGAATCTTTCGCGGAACTCACGGTCCGCCGTGACCGCTTCGGCGAGAACCTTGATCACGTCGCGGCGCGGCAGCCTGGGGTGCAATGCCAGGTACACCTCGGCCATGCCGCCGGCGCCCAGCTGCCGCAGGATCGTGTAGCCGGCGAACGGCTCCCCGCTGTGCACGGCCAGCGACGAGCCCCCGTCCTCGCCGGGCCGCCCGGCCGCCGGCGGCGCCGCGGCGGGGGTCGAGCCGACCGGCGGGATGCGGCGGAACAAGTGCGCGACGGTCGCCGACGGCAGCGAGTGAAAGCCCGCGCGCAGGGCCGCCCGGGCCTGCCGCGGGTTGCTCAGCAGCCGTCGTCCGCCGTCAAGCCGCCGGGTCGTTCCCTTGTCCATCTACGCCCTCCCCCTCATCGCCCGGCGCCGCGCACGGGCGGTGCCGCAGCGTCCGGGGAATCGTTGTCCGGCACGGATCTTCCGGCGTACCCCACCCCTGCATCATGCCGAGCCTTCGTGGGCGATTCGTCGCAGCCAGCTATGAAACAGCTATGAGTGGGCGGGCCGGAAACAAAGCGAAGTCACAGGTGCTTCCGGCCGAACCACTCCCTCCACGGACCGATACTTGAATGGTGAGTCGACCCGCCCCGCCCATCCTGACAGTTCGGCACGAGGGCTCCCGGGGAGGCTCCCAATTCACCTTCGCCGCCGGCCACGAGGTGGTCGTCGGGCGCGACGCGCACGCCGACGTGCGCATCCCCGACCCGCGTATCTCGCGCGCACACCTGATCCTGCGGTTCGATCAGGGCCGGTGGCTGGCGATCGACAACGGTTCCCTGAACGGCACCTATCTCAACGGCTACCGGATGCCGGTCATCGACATCCACGACGGCCAGAGCATCCACGTCGGCAATCCGCGGGGGCCCAGGCTGACGTTCGCGGTCGGACCGCGGCTGGGCCGGACGGACCGCCCCGCCGGGCGACGGTCGATGCGGGACTCGGGGCCGCCCACCCTGGCCTGGTCCGTGACCGAACTCACCGGTCCCGTGCGGCGACCGGGGCGGCCCGCTCCCCCGCCGCCCGGGAGGACGCCGCGAATGCCGCCGCCGCAGGAGCTGACCGCGGTCGACGCCGGGCCGGTGGACGACGGACCGGAGCGCCCCGGGACGACGCCCCCCGGCGAGTTCACGGTGATCAACGCCAAGACCGCCGACGTCTCGGGTCTGGCGACCCGAATGGTGAACATCCTCAGCCCCCGCGGCCCGGGGACCCGCGGGCCGCACAACCGGGCCGGCGCGATCACCGTCGGGCGTGCCGCCGACAGCGACATCGTCGTTTCCGACGTGCTGGCCTCCCGCCACCACGCGACGCTGGCCCGGACGCCGCTGGGCACCGAGATCCACGACCACAGCGTCAACGGGACGTTCGTGAACGGCACCCGGGTCGGGTCGGCGATCCTGGCCGACGACGACGTCGTCACCATCGGCAACGTCGACCTGGTGTTCCGCGCCGGCACCCTGGTCAAACGCGGCGACGCCGGGATCCGCGGCGGCGGGCTCGAGGTGCGCGGGGTCAGATACGTCGTCGCCGGCGGCAAACAACTGCTCGACGACATCTCCCTGACCGCGCGCCCCGGGACGCTGACCGCCGTCATCGGCGGCTCCGGCGCGGGCAAGAGCACGCTGGCGCGGCTGATCGCCGGCTATACCAGCCCCACCTCCGGCTCGGTCACCTTCGCCGGCCACGACATCCACGCCGAGTACGCCTCACTGCGCAGCAGGATCGGCATGGTGCCCCAGGACGACGTCGTGCACCGCCAGCTCACCGTCAACCAGGCCCTGGGCTACGCCGCCGAACTGCGCCTGCCCCCCGACACCACCCAATCCGACCGCACCAAGGTCGTCGCCCGGGTGCTCGAGGAACTCGACCTGACCAAACACGCCGACACCCGCGTCGACAAACTCTCCGGCGGCCAGCGCAAACGCGCCTCCGTGGCCCTCGAACTGCTCACCGGCCCCGCACTGCTGATCCTCGACGAACCCACCTCCGGGCTCGACCCCGCCCTCGACCACCAGGTCATGACCATGCTGCGCCAACTCGCCGACGCCGGGCGCGTGGTCATCGTGGTCACCCACATGCTGTCCTACCTCGACATCTGCGACCAACTGCTGCTGGTGGCACCGGGCGGCAAAACCGCCTACTGCGGCCCACCCGAGCAGATCGGCGACGCCATGGGCACCACCAACTGGGCCAAGATCTTCACCCGCGTCGGCGCCGACCCCGACGAAGCCAACCGCCGCTTCGTGGCGCACCGGGCCGCCGGGCGACGGCCCCAGAGACTCCGGCCCGACCACGACGAGCCCGGCGACCTGGGCGAACCGGTCCACACCAGCCTGCGGCGCCAGATCTCCACGATCGCCCGCCGCCAGGTCCGCCTGGTGGTCGCCGACCGCGCCTACTTCGTGTTCCTGGCGCTGCTGCCGTTCATCCTCGGTGCGCTGTCGCTGACCGTCCCGGGCACCCACGGATTCCACGTGGCCGGCCCCGACGCCGGCACGCCCGACGAGTCGGCCCAGATACTCAACCTGCTGCTGCTGGCGGCGGCGTTCATGGGCACCGCGCTGACCATCCGCGACCTGGTCGGCGAACGCGCCGTCTTCCAGCGCGAACAGGCGGTCGGCCTGTCCACCACGGCCTACCTGCTCGCCAAGACCGCGGTGTTCTGCGCGTTCGCCGTCCTGCAGTCGGCGATCACCACGACCATCGTGGTGGCCGGCAAGGGCGCGCCGACGCGGGGGCCGGTGCTGCTGGGCCACGGCACGGTCGGTGCGACCGTCGAGTTGTTCGCGACGGTCGCGGCGACCTGCGTCGCCTCGGCGATCCTCGGCCTGGCCATCTCGGCGCTGGTCCGGTCCAGCGAGCAGATCATGCCGCT
This sequence comes from Mycobacterium helveticum, assembly GCF_007714205.1. Taxonomy (GTDB): domain Bacteria; phylum Actinomycetota; class Actinomycetes; order Mycobacteriales; family Mycobacteriaceae; genus Mycobacterium; species Mycobacterium helveticum. Next base: position 61,481 of record NZ_VMQU01000008.1, read on the forward strand.
GTTCGTGGTGTCGATCATGGCGCAACTGGTGCTGTGCGGCGGGATGGTTCCGGTCACCGGCCGGCTCGCCCTGGACCAGCTCTCCTTCGCGGTGCCCGCCCGTTGGGGCTACGCGGCGGCCGCGGCGACCGTCGACGTGCGGCACCTGGTGCCCGGCACGTTGCTCGCCCAGGACCGGTTCTGGCGGCACACCGCGGGCACCTGGCTGCTCGACATGGGGATGCTGGCCGCGCTGTCGGTGTGCTACGCCGGCTTTGTCCGTTGGAAGATCCGGCTCCGCCGCTGACCGGTAGGGTCGAACCATCCACGCGACCAAGCACGAGACGTTCGACCTGCTCGCCCGCACCAACACCGATCCCAAGGGCATCGTGCGGACCGTCGACGAGTACGCGGTACACCCGTGGGGCCTGTACGTCGCCCGGCCCACGCCGGGCCGCGCCCAGTTCCACTACCTCGAGTCGTGGCTGCTGCCGTCACTGGGGCTGCGGGCCACGGTGTTCCACTTCAATCCCGGCCACGAACGCGACCAGGACTACTACCTCGACGTGGGCGACTACGTCCCCGGCCCGCAGGTGTGGCATTCCGAGGACCACTACCTCGACATCGAGGTCCGCACCGGGGCGCGGGCGGCGCTGCTCGACGTCGACGAGCTGCTCGATGCGGTACGCCACGGCCTGCTGACCCCGGAAGTCGCCGAGCGGGCGGTGCGGCACGCGGTGGACGCCGTCGACGGGCTGGCCCGCAACGGCTATGACCTGTCCCGCTGGGTGGCCGGCAAGGGCATGCGCCTCACCTGGCGCGGGAGGTCACGATGACTTGCCCGGCGTCGCGCCGTTGGCCCTGCCACCGTCCTCGTTGACCAGGTGCCGTATCTCCCGCTCCCACTGCGCGTCGTGGGCGCGGTCGAAGCACCAGCGCAGCACCGCCAGGACCGTGCCCGAGCACATCACCGCCACCGCGCCGATCGACACCGCCACGGTGAGCGCATCCAGGACCGGACGCAACGGCGCGGAGTGGACGCGGTCGCCGTGACTGTCGACCCAGATCTGGATCTGGTCACCCGGCCGCACCGCGCCGCTCCACTGGAACGTGTCGGTGTGCGCGGCGGCACCGGCAGTCCAACGCGCCCGCACCACAGGCATTTCCGAGCCGTCGAAATTCGCGACCGTACCGACCTCGAGGACCGTCGCGCTCACCAATTGGCGCGTCCGGGCCACGACGGCGTCGGCGCGACGCTCGGAGTCGTGTACCTCGGTGCCCACCGCACCGGCGACCGCGATTCCCGCGAGCGCGACCACCACCATCGCCAGCACGGCCAGCACTTCGATGCGGTCGCTGCGCCGCAGCAGCGGATTGCCGGCGAACAGCCGGCCGATCCACCAGCGGCGCGGATCCACGGTGAACGTCTGCACGACAACTCCTACACCCACCACGGTTATGCCCCCATTCTGCGCCGCCCGGGGCGACGCGTGCAGGGCCGAAAGACATCTGGCCCACATTCCGGGTCCGTCGGCCCGGGTCCGGGAAAGCGTGGCTGCGGTTGCGCCGCAGGGACCCGCGTCGCTGCCGCCCCAAGGGCCGCCGGGCGAGCACAATGAACGTCTATGACCGATCTCGCCGGTCTCCCCGACTCGGTGCGCCGCAGGCTGCGCACCGAGTCGGTCCCCGAGTGGCGGGCCCCCACCCTGGCGACCCTGACCGAGAAGCGGTTTCGTGACCCGCGCTGGATCTTCGAGCGCAAGTTCGACGGGATGCGGTGCCTGGCCTTTCGCGACGGCGACCAGGTCCGGCTGCTGTCGCGAAATCACCAGCCGCTCAACGGAACCTACCCCGAGCTGGTAGACGCGCTGGGCGCCCAGCGCACCACCCGCTTCGTCGTCGACGGCGAGGTGGTGGCGTTCCGGGGGCGGCGGACCAGCTTCGCCCGGCTGCAGGGGCGCCTGGGCATCACCGACCCCGCCGCGGCCCGGGCATCGCGGGTCCGGGTCTTCTACTACCTTTTCGACCTGCTGCACCTGGACGGCGAATCCACGACGGAGGTGCCGCTGCTCTGGCGGAAACGGCTGCTGCGCGGCGCCATCGACTTCGGCGGTCCGCTGCGCTACACCCCCCACCGCGTCGGGGACGGGATTGCCGCCTACCGTGCGGCGTGCGAGCGCGGCGACGAGGGGGTGGTCGCCAAACTGGCCGACTCGGCGTATGACGGCCGGCGCTCGCCGCATTGGCTGAAGTTCAAATGCGTGCGCGACCAGGAGTTCGTGGTCGGGGGCTACACCGCCCCGCAGGGCCGCAGGGTCGAGTTGGGCGCCCTGCTGCTCGGCTACCACGAGGGTCGGGAGTTGCGCTACGCGGGCAAGGTGGGCACCGGCTTCGACGAGGCCACGCTGGTGCGCCTGCACGAGCGGCTGGCGGAGATCGAGCGGGACTCGTCGCCGTTCGGCACCCCGGTGCGCGGCTCCGGCATCCACTGGGTGCGCCCGGAACTGGTCGTCGCGATCGGGTTCACCGAGTGGACGCGCGACGGGAAGCTACGCCATCCGCGCTACCTGGGCCTGCGCACCGACAAGGACCCCGCCGACGTCGTCCGGGAGACACGCTGATGGCGCGCGCCCGGGTCGAGATCAGCCACCCGGACCGGGTGCTGTTCCCCGCGGACGGGATCACCAAGGGCGACCTCGCCGACTACTACGGCGCGGTCGCCGGCGCGATGCTGCCGCACCTGCGGGGCCGCGCGCTCACCGTGCAGCGGTTTCCCCGCGGCATCGGCGAACCGGGCTTCGTGCAACAGGATTTCGCCGACTCGCTGCCGGCCTGGATGGGGCGCGTCGAGGTCGCCAAGGCGGGCGGCACCGTGGTCCATCCGCTGGCCGAACGTCCGGAAGCGCTGCGCTGGCTGGTCAATCAGGACTGCATCACGCTGCACGCGTGGCAGTCGCGGCGGGGCCGGCTGAACAACCCCGACCGGCTGGTCTTCGACCTCGACCCCTTCGACGGCGACTTCGCCGTGGTGCGGGCAACGGCTCGCGCGGTGGCCGGGGTGCTGGAGGATCTCGGTTTGATCGGCTACGTGCAGACCACCGGGTCACGCGGGCTGCACGTGGTGGTGCCCGTACGCGCCGACACCGACTTCGGCACCGCACGTCAGTTCACCCGCGACCTGGCCGACGTCGTCGCCGCCGACGACCCCGCCCACCGCACCGTGGAGGTCCGCAAGGACAGACGCGGCGGGCGACTGTATCTCGACGTCATGCGCAACGCGTACGCGCAGACGGCGGTGGCGCCGTATTCGGTGCGTCCGCTGGCGCGCGCACCGGTGGCCACCCCGCTGGAATGGGAGGAACTGGACACCCGTGGCCTGCGGGCGAACCGGTTCACCGTCCGGGATTTGCCCAAACGACTTGCCGAACAACGTGATCCGTGGGCGGGCATGTCCCGGCATGCGCGTTCGCTGAGCGGCCCGTGCGAGCGCCTGGCGAAACTTCGTGCCTGAACTGCCCGGCGCCGGGCCTCAAGGCCGCCAGCCGCAGCCGTCGGCCCAGTCCCACGCCCGCGGGTAGGCGTCGAGGAGCCAGGGCCGCTTGGCGTCGGCGTAGCGCGCGGGATCCCCGTGCGCGCCGCTCTCGGCGGCACGCTTGACGCCCAGGTACTCCTCGCGCACCCCGGGATCGGCCACCAGCCAGTCGGTGAACAGCAGGGCGAACTGCTGCCCCGGCCAGCCGTCCACCCGGATGTGCACATTGGTCGGCCGGCCGGGATCCGCCGAAGCGTGAATCCGCTTCTGCCACAACGTCGGATCGTCGCCGTGGTCGAAGCGCTGCACGGTGCTGCGGGCCTCGGCCCCGGGCACGTCGGCGGTGATGTCCTCGAGGCGCGGGTAGCCGGCCGACAACAACGGCTCGGCGAGCTCGTCGGCCACCGCGAGCGACTCCACGGTGATCTGCATGTCGATGACGTCCCTGGCGTACCAGGCGGGATACCCGGAAACCGCGGTGGACCCGACGTGGTCGACCCGCAACGCCTTGTGGCCGCAGGTGGTCTGCAGCCGGGCCCGGATTCGCCGCGCCTGCTCCGGCCACGTCGGGTCGGCCGGCACTAACCGCGCCGGGGCGCGCACCGCCCGGCGCGCGGTCAGGTTGTGGGCGAACGGCAGGATCCGGTCGTTCCAGACGTCGCGGGCACGCCGCTCCAGCTCCGCCGGGCTGCCGGAGTTGTCCAGCCAGACGTCGGCGACCGCGCGGCGCTGCTCGTCGTCGGCCTGGGCGGCGATCCGGGCGCGGGCGTCCCCCTCGGCCATGCCGCGCTGCTCGACCAGTCGCCGCACCCGCACCTCGACGTCGGCGTGCACCACGACGACCAGCGCGAACAGCGGCGCCAGCCCGGATTCCACCAGCAGCGGGATGTCCTCGACGACGACGGCATCGTCGGGCACCGCCGCGATGATCTCCGATCGCCGCTTGCCGACCCGCGGGTGCACGATCCCGTTGAGCGTCTTGCGTGCGTCGTCGTCGCGAAAAGCCTTGGCGGCCAGGCCCGGACGGTCCAGCGCCCCGTCGGGCAGCAGGATGTCCGCGCCGAACGCGTCGACGAGGGCGGCCAGGCCCTCGGTGCCCGGCTCGACCACCTCGCGCGCGATCACGTCCCCGTCGACGATGACCGCGCCGCACTCGGCGAACGTGGCGGACAGCGCCGACTTACCGGCGCCGATGCCGCCGGTCAACCCGATGCGCAGCATCAGTGAGCGCGGTCAGGCGTTGCCGGCGAGCTTTTCCCGCAGGGCGGCCAACTGGGCGTCGCTGGCCAGCGACCCGCCCGCGGACTTCTCCGGGGACGCACCGCTGCCCGGCGACTGGTTGCCGCCGGCGTGCCCGGCCTCCTCGGCCGCGGCGAACTTCTCCATCTGCGCGGTGTGCATCTTGTGCTGGCGTTCGGCGTCGGCGTAGCGGGCCTCCCACTCGGCGCGCTGCTTGTCGAATCCCTCGAGCCACTCGTTGGTGTCGGCGTCGAAGCCCTCGGGGAAGATGTAGTTGCCCTGCTCGTCGTAGCTGTCGGCCATGCCGTACTTCGCCGGGTCGAACTCCTCGGTGTAGTCCTCGTTGGCCTGCTTGAGCGACAACGAGATCCGGCGGCGCTCCAGGTCGATGTCGATGACCTTGACCATCGCGTCGTCGCCGACGGAGACCACCTGGTCGGGCACCTCGACGTGGCGCTCGGCCAGCTCGGAGATGTGCACCAGACCCTCGATGCCCTCCTCGACGCGGACGAACGCGCCGAACGGAACCAACTTGGTGACCTTGCCCGGCACGATCTGGCCGATGGCGTGGGTGCGGGCGAAGTGGCGCCACGGGTCTTCTTGGGTCGCCTTGAGCGACAACGAAACCCGCTCGCGGTCCATGTCGACGTCGAGCACCTCGACGGTGACCTCGTCGCCGACCTGGACCACCTCCGACGGGTGGTCGATGTGCTTCCAGGAGAGTTCGGAGACGTGCACCAGACCGTCGACACCGCCGAGGTCGACGAACGCGCCGAAGTTGACGATGGAGGACACGACGCCCTTGCGGATGGTGCCCTTCTGCAGCTGGTTGAGGAACTCGCTGCGCACCTCGGACTGGGTCTGCTCGAGCCAGGCCCGCCGCGACAGCACCACGTTGTTGCGGTTCTTGTCCAGCTCGATGATCTTGGCCTCGATCTCCTTGCCGATGTAGGGCTGCAGATCGCGGACGCGGCGCATCTCGACCAGCGAGGCGGGCAGGAAGCCGCGCAGCCCGATGTCGAGGATCAGGCCGCCCTTGACGACCTCGATGACGGTGCCCTTGACGGCCTCGTCCTTCTCCTTGAGCGCCTCGATGGTGCCCCAGGCGCGCTCGTACTGCGCGCGCTTCTTGGACAGGATCAGCCGGCCCTCTTTGTCCTCCTTGGTGAGAACCAGGGCCTCGACCTCGTCGCCGACGGAAACGACCTCACTGGGGTCGACGTCGTGCTTGATGGAGAGCTCGCGGGCGGGGATCACGCCCTCGGTCTTGTAGCCGATGTCGAGGAGGACCTCGTCCCGGTCAACTTTGACAATGGTGCCTTCGACGATGTCGCCATCGTTGAAGTATTTGATCGTTTTGTCGATGGCGGCGAGAAAGTCCTCGCTCGAGCCTATGTCGTTGACGGCTACTTGCGGCGAGGTGACGGCGGGACTCGGCATGTGGTGGGTTGCTCCGGACAGGTTGCATCGTAGGGACAGTGTGAGATTTACCCGTCGAGGCTACTCGACACTGCACACGCTGGACAAACCCGGGCGGCGCGCCCGGTCCTCCGGGGCAAGTCGGCACGTCGCCGAGGGCGCGCGAGCCCCCTCAGAACCTGGCGATCAACACGACCCCGCACACCATGAGCGCACCCCCGACGGCCCGCCATGCGGTGATCGGGTGGGGATCCAGGCGAAGCCAGCCGAAATGGTCGAGGACCAACGACATGATGAGCGCCGACGTGACCGTGATGCCCATGAAGGTCCCCGCCCCGACCTTGTTGACCAGGGTGAGGCCCGCATAGACCTGGACGGCCCCGACGAGTCCGCCGATGACGGCCCACCAGGGCATCGACGCGATGTCCTTCGCGCTCGGCAACGGCCGGTGCACGACCAGGAACGCCGCGACGAAGAAGACCGTGATCACGGCGAACGACACCGCCGAGGCCAGCCACGGGTTGATCAGATGCTTGAAAAGCTGCCCGTTCATGGCGGCGCCGCAGGTCTGCAGCGCGCCGCCCAGGATGATGAACGGGATCATCCAGGTCGGGTTCATAGGGCTCCTAGTGCGCGGCGGCGTCCCACGAGCGACCGTAACCCACCGACACCTCCAGCGGGACGTCCAGCGGGTAGGCGCCGCCCATCTGCGCGCGCGCCAGCGCCTCGACCCGCCCGTGCTCGCCGGGGGCGATCTCGAACAGCAGCTCGTCGTGTACCTGCAGCAGCATCCGCGACGCCAGGCCGGCCTCGTTGAGCGCCGTGTCGACGCGGATCATCGCCACCTTGATGATGTCGGCCGCGCTGCCCTGGATGGGCGCGTTCAGCGCGGCCCGCTCGGCGGCCTCCCGCACCTGGCGATTGCTGCTGTCCAGCTCGGGCAGGTAGCGCCGGCGACCGAACACGGTGGAGGTGTAGCCGTCCCTGCGGGCCTGTTCGACGACGGCGTGCAGGTAGTCGCGCACCCCGCCGAAGCGGGCGAAGTACTGGTCCATCTGGACCTTGGCCTCCTCGGTGGAGATCTTGAGCTGGGCGGACAGCCCGTAGGCGCTCAGCCCGTAGGCCAGCCCGTAGGACATGGCCTTGACCCGGCGGCGCAACTCGGCGGTGACCTCCTCGATGGGCACCCCGAACGCCCTGGAGGCCACGAACGAGTGCAGGTCCTCCCCCGTGTTGAACGCCTCGATCAGTCCCTCGTCGCCGGACAGGTGCGCCATGATCCGCATCTCGATCTGGCTGTAGTCGGCGGTCATCAGCTCCGAGTAGCCGGCGCCGACCACGAATGCGTCGCGGATCTGCCTGCCCGCGTCGGTGCGGATCGGGATGTTCTGCAGGTTGGGTTCGGTCGACGACAGCCGGCCGGTCGCCGCGATCGTCTGGTTGAACGTGGTGTGAATCCGGCCATCCTCGGCCACCGCATTCAGCAGCCCGTCGACCGTCACCTTCAGCCGGGTGACGTCCCGGTGGGCGAGCAGGTGGGCCAGGAACGGGTGGCCGGTCTTTTCGAAAAGACCCTGCAGGGCGTCCGCATCCGTGGTGTAGCCGGTCTTGGTGCGCTTGGTCTTGGGCATGCCCAGCTCGTCGAACAGCACGACCTGCAGCTGTTTGGGAGAGCCCAGGTTGATCTGCTTGCCGATCACGGCGTAGGCGGCTTCGGCGGCGTCGCGGATCTGGTCGCCGAACTGGCTCTGCAACTCGCGCAGCATGTCCAGGTCCACGGCGATGCCGGCGCGTTCCATCTCCGCGAGCACCTGCTGCACCGGTAGCTCCATCTCGGCCAGCAGTGCGGTGGAGTCGATGCCTTCCAGCTCGGCGTCCAGCGCGTCGGCGAGGTCCATCGCCGCCCGGGCCCGCAGGATCAGCGCCCGGACGGCTTGCTCGTCGGTTCCCTCGACGTCGTCGAGCAGTGAAAGCTGTTGCTGCTCGGCGGTTTCCGCGCGCAGTTCGCGGCGCAGGTAGCGCAGCGAGAGATCGTCCAGGGTGAAGCTGCGCTGCCCCGGCCGCACCAGGTAGGCCGCCAGCGCGGTGTCGGAGGTGACACCGCCCAGCGTCCACCCGCGGCCCGCCAGGTCGTGGAGGGCCAGTTTCGCCTCGTGCAGCGCCTTGGGTCTGGCCGGGTCGGCCAGCCAGGCCGCCAGCGCGGCGTCGTCGTCGGGGGTCACCGCCGCGGTGTCGATGTAGCCGCCCTGCCCGTCGGGGGCGGCCACGGCCAGCGCCGTGGCGTCCCCGCCGTGGGGCAGGTGGGTGCCCGCGACGGCCAGCCCGCAGCGGCGCCCGTCGGCGGTGTGCTCGGCCAGCCAGCGCCCGACCGTGCCGGGCTCCAGCGCGCCGCCGCTGACGTCGAATCCTTCGTCGACCTCGGGCTCGACAGCGGCCAGGGTGTCGAACAACCGGTCCCGCAGCACCCGGAACTCCAGGTCGTCGAAGAGCCGGTGGATGTGTTCGCGGTCCCACGGCTGCAGCCGCAGCGTGTCCGGGGTCTGGGCCAGCGGCACGTCGCGTACCAGCTCGGTGAGCTCACGGTTGCGCACCACGCCGGCCAGATTGGCCCGCAGCGCGTCGCCCACCTTGCCGCGCACCGCGTCGACGTTGTCGACCAGGCCCTGCAGGGAGCTGTACTCGGCGATCCACTTGGTGGCGGTCTTCTCCCCGACCCCGGGGATGCCGGGCAGGTTGTCGCTGGGGTCGCCGCGCAGCGCGGCGAAGTCGGGGTACTGCACGGGCGTGAGCCCGTACTTCTCGACGACGGCCTCGGGGGTGAACCGGGTGAGCTCGCTGACGCCCTTGCGCGGATACAGCACGGTCACGTCGTCGGTGACCAGCTGCAGCGCGTCCCGGTCCCCGGTGACCACCAGCACCCGGTAGCCCTCGTTCGCGGCCTGGGTGGCCAGCGTCGCGATGATGTCGTCGGCTTCGAACCCGGGCTCGGCGAGCACCGTGATGCCCAGCGCGCCCAGCACTTCCTTGGTGATGTCGATCTGGCCCCGGAATTCGTCGGGGGTCGCCGACCGGTTGGCCTTGTATTCGGGGTAGCGCTCGGACCGGAACGTCTCCCGGGACACGTCGAACGCCGCGGCGATGTGCGTCGGCGCCTCGTCGCGCAGCAGGTTGATCAGCATGGCGGTGAAGCCGTACACCGCATTGGTGGTCAGGCCGCCGCGGGTCTTAAAGTTCTCGGCGGGCAGCGCGTAGAACGCCCGGTACGCCAGCGAATTGCCGTCGAGCAACATCAACGTCGGCCTGGTGTTGTCCTCGCCGGCGGTACTCACGGCTCACACTCTAGGCACCCGGCATGGCGGGACCCCGTCCCGCCACAGAACTGCAACACGTTTCAGTTTCATGCTCGCGCTGGGTACGCTGGCACGGTGTCCGAGGTCATCCGCCAAGAACCGGCGATCGATGGATGGTTTGCCACCGACAGCTCCGGCAGCCCCTATCTGATCGGCTCCCGGTGCCCCCACTGCGGCACCTACGTCTTCCCGCCGCGCAGCACCAACTGCCCCAACCCGGCCTGCAGCAGCGACACGCTGGAGTCGGTCGCGCTGTCGCGGCGGGGCACGCTGTGGAGCTACACCGAGAACCGCTACGCCCCACCGCCTCCCTACCCCGCCCCGGACCCCTTCGAGCCGTTCGCCATCGCCGCGGTGCAGCTGGCCGACGAAGGGCTGATCGTGCTGGGCAAGGTCGTCGAGGGCACGCTGGCCGCCGACCTGAAGGTCGGCATGGAGATGGAGCTGACCACGATGCCGCTGTTCACCGACGACGACGGCGTCCAGCGCGTCGTGCACGCGTGGAGGATCGCCTCATGACCGCGAGCGCACCCGAACCCGTTTACATCCTGGGCGCCGGAATGCACCCGTGGGGCAAATGGGGCCGCGACTTCACCGAATACGGGGTGGTCGCCGCCCGGGCCGCCCTCGGCGAAGCGGGCCTGGACTGGCGCCAGATCCAGCTGGTGGCGGGCGCGGACACCATCCGCAACGGCTACCCGGGCTTCATCGCCGGGTCGACGTTCGCACAGAAGCTGGGCTGGAACGGCGTCCCGGTCAGCTCCAGCTACGCGGCGTGCGCCAGCGGCTCGCAGGCCCTGCAGAGCGCCCGCGCCCACATCCTGGCCGGTTTCTGCGACGTCGCGCTGGTGATCGGCGCCGACACCACCCCCAAGGGCGCGTTCGCCCCGGTCGGCGGTGAACGCAGGAACGACCCCGACTGGCAGCGCTTCCACCTGATCGGGGCGAGCAACCCGGTGTATTTCGCGCTGCTCGCGCGGCGGCGCATGGACCTCTACGGCGCGACGCTGGAGGACTTCGCCCAGGTGAAGGTCAAGAACTCCCGGCACGGCCTGCAGAACCCCAACGCCCGCTACCGCAAAGAGGCGTCGATCGAAGACGTGCTGGCCAGCGCGGTGGTCGCCGACCCGCTGCGGCTGCTGGACATCTGCGCGACCTCCGACGGCGCGGCGGCCCTGGTGGTGGCCGGCGCCGACTTCGCGGCTAAGCACCTCGGCTCGCTCGACGGCGTGCCGTCGGTGCGGGCGATCAGCACGGTGACCCCGCGGTATCCCCAGCATCTGCCCGAATTACCGGACATCGCAACGGATTCCACGGCGGTGGCGCCGGCGCCGGCGCGGGTGTTCAAGGATCAGATTCTGGATGCGGCCTACGCCGAGGCGGGCATCGGGCCCGAGGACGTCAGCCTGGCCGAGGTCTACGACCTGTCCACCGCGCTGGAGCTCGACTGGTACGAGCACTTGGGGTTGTGCCCTAAAGGTGAAGCTGAGGCCCTTCTCCGCAGCGGTGCGACCACCCTCGGCGGCAAGGTCCCGGTCAACCCCTCGGGCGGCCTGGCCTGCTTCGGCGAGGCCATACCCGCCCAGGCGATCGCGCAGGTCTGCGAGCTGACCTGGCAACTGCGGGGTCAGGCGACGGGCCGGCAGGTGGAGAACGCCACGGTCGGCATCACCGCCAACCAGGGGCTGTTCGGGCACGGCTCCTCGGTGATCGTGGCCCGCTAGAGCCCCGGCGAGCAGACGCAAAAGCCCCCGATCGGTGCCGATCTAGGGGGCTTTTGCGTCTGCTCGCGGTTAGGAGTCGTCCTCGGTGTCGAGGGTTTCCAGCACCACTTCGGCCACCCGCTTCATCGTGGTGCGCCGGTCCATGGCGGCACGCTGGATCCACTTGAACGCCTCGGGCTCGGTCATGCCCTGCTTGGTCTGCAGCAGGCCCTTGGCGCGCTCCACGAGCTTGCGGGTCTCCAGCCGGTCGGACAGGGACGCCACTTCGGTTTCCAGCGCCGTGATCTCACCGAACCGGCTGACGGCCAATTCGATGGCCGGGATCAGGTCGCTGCCGGTGAACGGCTTCACCAGGTAGGCCATGGCCCCGGCGTCGCGGGCCCGCTCGACGAGGTCGCGCTGGCTGAACGCGGTCAGCACCACGATCGGAGCGATGCGCTTGCCGGCGATCTCCGACGCCGCGTCGATGCCGTCGCGACGCGGCATCTTCACGTCCATGATGACCAGGTCGGGTTTGAACCGTTCGGCCAGTTCGACGGCCTCCTGGCCGTCGCCCGCCTCGCCGACGATCTCGTAACCCTCCTCCCGGAGCATCTCGGCCAGGTCCATCCGGATGAGCGCCTCGTCTTCCGCGATCAGCACTCGGCGCGGCACAGCGGCGTCGTGGTCGGTCGTGCGGCCTGTCATGACGGACATTGTGTCGTGGCCGGCTGTGGCCACCGACGTCGGGGGCGTCAAGCACCCGTGGCGGCACCGATCCTCTAGGGTGAGAGGCTCCTTTAAGGTTGAAGGCTGATCTCCGCCGACGACACGCCCTCGTATCCCAACTGGCAGAGGAAACGGACTCAAAACCCGTCCAGTGTGGGTTCGAATCCCACCGAGGGCACGCAGCCCGGAATGCTCCGCACTGGGCTAATGCTCCGCACTGGGCTTTTGCCCGGCGCGACGGTTAGGCTTCGGTCGTGGCGGCCAGGAAATGCGGCACCCCACGATCGTCGGATGGGACGTCGCGACGCCCGGACTGTGTGGCCGCAGTGCGGGCGCAGAACCGCGACCGCAGCCGGCACTACGCCGACAGCGCCGCGCGCCGGCTCCGAGTGCTCAAGATCACCGCCGCGCTGGCCGTGCTGGTCAGCGTGAGCTTCGTGCTCGTGCAAGTGCTCAGCGCGACCTGGAGTTGGCAGATCGGCGGCACCAATCTCGCCGCCGCCACCGTGTTCGCGTTAGTCCCGTGGCTGCACCGCTTCGGTGAAGTGGTTGCGCCGCTTACCTTTATCGGCGCGGCCTACGTGTCGGTCTTCATCACCTGCTGGGAGGTGGGCACCGGTTCGGGGTCCCAGCTGTTCTTCCTCGTCGGGGCCGCCCTGGTGGTGCTGATGCTGGGCATCGAACACATCGCGCTGGCCTCGGGCGTGGCCGCGGTCTCCGCGGGCCTGATCATCACCCTGGAGTTCCTGGTCCCGGACGACACCGGGCTGCAGCCCGCCTGGGCGCAGTCGATGAGCTTCGTCGTCACGACCGTCGCCGCCGTCGTGATGGTGGTCGTGACGATCTGGTTTGCCCTGCGCGACACCGCGCGCGCCGAGGCCGCCATGGAAGCCCAGTACGAGCGCTCCGAGGCCCTGCTGGCCAACATGTTGCCGGCCAGCATCGCCGACCGGCTCAAGGAGCCCGGGCACGGCGTCATCGCCGACAAGTACGACGACGCCTCGGTCCTGTTCGCCGACATCGCCGGCTTCACCGAACGCGCCAGCAGCACCGCGCCGGCCGACCTGGTGTGCTTCCTGGACCGGCTCTACGGCGCGTTCGACGCGCTGGTCGACAAGCACGGCCTGGAGAAGATCAAAGTCAGCGGCGACTCCTACATGGTGGTCAGCGGCGTGCCCCGCCCGCGGCCCGATCACGTTCGGGCGCTGGCGGATTTCGCTCTCGAGATGTCCGCTGTGGCCGCCGGGATGAAGGATTCGCACGGCGTGTCGGTGCCGCTGCGGATAGGCCTGGCATCCGGCCCCGTGGTTGCCGGGGTGGTGGGTTCGCGCCGGTTCTTCTACGACGTGTGGGGCGACGCGGTCAACGTCGCGTCCCGGATGGAAGCCACCGACTCCGTGGGGCGGATTCAGGTGCCCCACTCGGCCTACGAACGCCTCAAGGACGAGTTCGTGTTCCAGGAGCGCGGGAACGTCGACGTCAAGGGCAAGGGCGTCATGCGCACCTGGTATCTCGTCGGGCGCACGGCGGTGGCCGACGAGTCCGGCAATCTTCTTGCGGAGGAATCACACTCGGCGCGCGTGTAACCCGCAATGCCCTATCCCCAAACGGGCGTTTGTGTCACACTGCGGCCATGCAAACTACTCCTGGAACCACCGCCGTTCCGAGCTTGTTGCCGCATCTGTGGAAATCGACGCTGACATCCGGGATTCTGTCGCTGGTCCTGGGTGGCCTGATCCTGGCGTGGCCGGGCAGGACGATATTCTTGGCCGCCATCCTCTTCGGCATCTATCTGCTGGTCACCGGCATCGCCCAGGTGATCTTCGCGTTCAGCCTGCACGTGTCGGCCGGGAGCCGCGTTCTGCTGTTCATCAGCGGGGCGGCGTCGCTGATCCTCGCGGTGCTGGCGTTCCGCCACTTCGGTAAGGACGATCTGACCGCGATTCTGTTGCTGGCCATCTGGATTGGCATAGCCTTCATCTTCCGCGGCGTCGCCACGACGATTTCGGCGATCAGCGACCCGGGCCTGCCCGGGCGGGCGTGGTCGATTTTCGTCGGTGTGATCAGCCTGCTGGCCGGCATCGTCGTGCTGGCTTCGCCGTTCGCGTCGATCGTCACCCTGGCGATCGTGGTCGGTGTGTGGTTCGTGGTGATCGGCGTGTTCGAGATCGTGTCGTCGTTCGGCATCCGCAAGGCGTCGAGGAACCTCGGCGCTTGAGAGCGACCACTCGCCAGTGGCGCTGGGACGACCGTGTTACTACACTCCGTAGTAACACGGTCGTCCGGCCCCCATCCTCCCGGGAGATGAATGCATGAACGTCGTCGACATTTCGCGGTGGCAGTTCGGCATCGTCACCGTGTACCACTTCATCTTCGTGCCGCTCACCATCGGCCTGGCCCCGCTGATCGCCGTGATGCAGACGGTGTGGGTGGCCACCGGCAACACCGCGTGGTATCGCCTCACCAAATTCTTCGGCAAGCTGTTCCTGATCAATTTCGCCATCGGCGTGGCGACCGGGATCGTCCAGGAATTCCAGTTCGGCATGAACTGGTCGGAGTACTCGCGTTTCGTCGGCGACATCTTCGGCGCCCCCCTGGCGATGGAAGGCCTGTTCGCGTTCTTCTTCGAGTCCACCTTCATCGGGTTGTGGATCTTCGGCTGGAACCGGCTGCCCAAGCTGGTCCACCTGGCCTGCATCTGGATCGTCGCGTTCGGCGTCAACGCGTCCGCGTTCTTCATCATCGTGGCGAACTCGTTCATGCAGCATCCCGTCGGCGCGCACTACAACCCGGTGACCAAACGCGCCGAGCTCGACAGCATCGGCGCGCTGTTGTCGAACAACACTGCGCGCTCGGCGTTCACCCATGTCGTCACCGGCTCACTGCTGACCGCCGGCACCTTCGTCGCCGCCGTCAGCGCGTGGTGGCTGGTCCGTTCGCGCAGCGGTACGTCGGCCGGCACGGACGCCGCAGCCGACCGGACCGCCATGTTCCGCCCGGCGGCGATCCTCGGCTGCTGGGTGGTGCTGGTCGCCACCGTCGGCCTGTTCCTCACCGGGGACCGCCAGGGCAAACTGATGTTCGTCCAGCAGCCGATGAAGATGGCGTCGGCGGAATCGTTGTGCGACACCGAAACCGATCCCGACTTCTCCGTCCTGACGGTGGGCAGACACAACAACTGCGACGCTGTCAAGGGCGTCATCCAGCTTCCCTACCTGCTGCCGATCCTGGCCCAGGGCCGGGCCGACGGCGTCACCCTGCAGGGAGTGCGCAACATCCAGCAGGACTACCAGCACCGGTTCGGGCCGAACGACTACCGGCCCAACATGTTCGTCACGTACTGGGCGTTCCGCGCGATGATCGGGCTGCTGGCGATCCCGGTGCTGTTCGCGCTGGCGGTGCTGTGGTTGACCCGCGGCGGCCGCAATCCCGATCAGCGGTGGCTCTCGCGGCTGGCGCTGGTGACGATTCCCGCCCCGTTCCTGTCCAACACGGCGGGGTGGGTGTTCACCGAGATGGGCCGCCAGCCGTGGATCGTCGCACCCAACCCGACCGGTGACCAGCAGGTGCGGTTCACCGTCGGCCAGGCGGTCTCGCATCACGCCCCCGCCATGGTGGTCACCTCGTTGGTGACGTTCACGCTGGTCTATGCGGTCCTTGCGGTGGGCTGGTTCTGGTTGCTGAAACGCTACGTCACCGAGGGTCCCCTGGAGCACGACGCCGAACCGGCGCCGCCCCCGCCAGTCGGCGAGGACGAGGTGGCACCGCTGTCTTTTGCCTACTGAGGTGCCTACCGGGGCGTCGACGGGGTCGGGTTCGGGTTCGGAAGGGAGCTGATCGGTGGGTCTGCAAGAGTTGTGGTTCGGCGCCATCGCCGCGTTGTTCCTCGGTTTCTTCATTCTCGAGGGCTTCGACTTCGGTGTCGGCATGTTGATGGAGCCATTCGCCCGGGTCGGCATCGGCGACCCCGAACTGCACCGGCGCGCGGCCCTGAACACCATCGGGCCGGTGTGGGACGGCAACGAGGTGTGGCTGATCACCGCCGGCGCGGCGATGTTCGCCGCGTTCCCCGGGTGGTATGCCACCTTGTTCTCCACCCTGTACCTGCCGCTGCTGGCCATCCTGGTCGGCATGATCGTGCGCTCGGTCGCGATCGAGTGGCGGGGCAAGATCGACGACACGCGCTGGCGGGTCTGGGCCGATATCGCCATTGCGGCCGGATCCTGGCTCCCCGCCGTGTTGTGGGGCGTGGCGTTCGCGATCCTGGTGCGCGGGCTTCCGGTGGATGCCGCCGGCCGGATAAACCTGTCGATCACCGACGTGCTCAACGCCTACACGCTTTTCGGCGGGCTGGCCACAGCCGGACTGTTCGCGTTCTACGGCGCGGTGTTCGTGGCGCTGAAGACCTCCGGAACCATGCGCGACGACGCCCACCGGTTCGCGGTGTGGCTGTCGCTTCCGGTGACCGCACTGGTCGGGGGTTTCGGCCTGTGGACCCAGCTGGCCTACGGCAAGAGCTGGACGTGGCTGGTGCTGGCGGCCGCGGTGGTCGCCCAACTGGCGGCGGTCGGCCTGGTGTGGCGCCGGGTGTCCGACGGCTGGGCGTTCGCCTGCGTCGCGGCGGTCGTCGCCGCCGTGGTGGTCCTGTTGTTCGGCGCGCTGTATCCGAACTTGGTGCCCTCGACGCTGAACAGGCAATGGAGCGTGACGATCTACAACGCCTCGTCGACCCCCTACACCCTCAAGATCATGACGTGGGTGACGGTGTTCATGCTGCCCCTGACGCTGGTATACCAGGCGTGGACGTATTGGGTTTTCCGGCAACGGATTTCGGCCGAGCGGATACCCGCCTCCATCGGCCTGGCGAGGCACGGCTCCTGAGCGCGAACGACGCGAAAACCTCCAGGGGGCCGCTGGACCCGCGACTGTGGCGGGCATCGGGCGCGGTGCGCCGCTACCTGGTCGCCGCGGTGGGCTGCGGGGTGGTGATCTCCGGCTGCGCCATCGCTTCGGCGATCGTGCTGGCGCACCTCGTCGCGAGCGCGGTGGCCCATCCCCCGGCGGCGGCCCCGCGCGGCTGGCTGGGTCCGTTGTCGATCCTGGCCGCGCTCTGGGGGGTCCGCGCGGTGACGCACTGGCTGCAGGCCCGGCTGGGGCAGCGCGGGGCCAGCGCGGTCATCGCCGACCTCAACGGCCAGGTGCTCGCGGCGGTGACCGCCCGTCAGCCGGCCGAACTCGCCGCGCAGCGGGACGCCGCCGCGGTGGTGGTCACGCGCGGTCTCGACCGCGTGCGCCCGTACTTCACCGGGTACCTGCCCACCCTGGTGCTGGCCGCCATCCTGACCCCGGCGACCGTGGCCGTGATCGCCTGCTACGACCTGAAATCGACGATCATCGTGGTGATCACCCTGCCGCTGATCCCGGTGTTCATGGTGTTGATCGGGCTGGCGACCGCGGACCGGTCGGCGGCGGCGCTGACGGCCATGACGACGCTCCAGGCGCGGCTGCTGGACCTGATCGCCGGGATCCCCACGCTGCGGGCGCTGGGCCGCGCCTCGGGCCCCGAACACCGGATCGCCGAACTGGCCGCCGCCCACCGGCGTTCGGCGATGGCGACGCTGCGCATCGCGTTCCTCTCGGCGCTGGTGCTCGAACTGCTGGCCACGCTGGGGGTGGCGCTGATCGCCGTCGGGATCGGCCTGCGCCTGGTGTTCGGGGAGATGTCGCTGGCGACCGGGCTGACGGTGCTGCTGCTCGCCCCGGATGTCTACTGGCCGCTGCGCCGCATCGGCGTGGAATTCCACGCCGCGCAGGACGGCAGGGCCGCCGCCGACCGGGCGTTCGCGCTCATCGGCGAACCGGCCGCCGCAGCGCCGCGAACCCGGACGGTGGCCGCGCGCGGCGCCGAGATCCGACTGGAGAACCTCGGCGTCGCGGGCCGCGACGGCCGCGCGCCGTGCGACCTGACCGCGGTGCTCGAGCCCGGCCGGGTGACGGTGCTGACGGGACGCAACGGGGCCGGCAAGAGCACGACGCTGCAGGCGATCGCCGGCCTGACGCTGCCGTCGTCGGGCCGGGTCACCGTCGCCGGAGTCGACGTCACCGACCTCGAACCGGGCGCGTGGTGGCGGCAGTTGTCCTGGCTGCCGCAGCGCCCGGTGCTGGTCCCGGGCACCGTCGCCGACAACCTGGCCCTGTTCGGCCCGCTGCAGGACCTCGAATCGGCTTGCGCCGCATCGGTTTTCGACGCGGTACTGGACGAGCTGCCCCACGGCATGGACACGGTGCTCGGGCGCGGGGGCGTCGGGCTGTCCCTGGGGCAGCGGCAGCGGCTGGGCCTCGCCCGGGCGCTCGGGTCGGCGGCGCCGGTGCTGCTGCTCGACGAGCCCACCGCGCACCTGGACGCCCGCACCGAGGAGCGGGTGCTGCGGGCCGTCGTCGCGCGGGCGCGCGCCGGGGCGACCGTCGTGGTCGTCGGCCACCGCGACCCCGTCGTGGCCGTCGGGGACCGGATCGTGGAAGTGACCGCCGAGGCCGGGATGCGCCGTGCGGCGGTCTGACCCGCTCCCTGTCGCCCTGCGCCTGCTGCGCCCGCGGCTGCCCCGCGTGCTGGCGGCGATCGCGCTGGGCGTGCTGTCGCTGGGCAGCGCGCTGGCCCTGGCCGGTGTTTCGGCGTGGCTGATCACCCGGGCCTGGCAGATGCCGCCGGTGCTGGACCTGTCGGTGGCGGTCGTGGCGGTGCGCACGCTCGCGATCTCGCGGGGCGTCCTGCACTACTGCGAGCGGCTGGCCACCCACGACACGGCGCTGCGCGCGGCGGGCACCGCGCGGACGCAGATCTATCGCCGGCTGGCCCGCGGGCCGGCCGCGGCCGCCGCCCGGTTGCACAGCGGCGAGCTGGTGGCGCGCGTCGGCGCCGATGTCGACGAACTGGCCGACGTGCTGGTGCGCGCGCTGGTGCCGATCGGCGTCGCGGCGGTGCTGGCGGTGGCCGCGACCGCGGTGGTCGCGGTCATCTCCCCGGCGGCGGCGGCGGTGCTCGCGCTCTGTCTGCTGGTCGCGGGCGTGGTGGCGCCCCGGCTGGCCGCCCGGGCCGCCGCCACCCGGGAGGAGATCGCCCGACAGCACCATGCCCGGCGTGACGCGTCGGCGATGCTCGCGCTCGAGCATGCGCCGGAACTGCGTGTCGCCGGTGCGCTCGGCGGGGTGATCGCGCAAGCGCAGCGCCGCCAGCGCGCCTGGGGTGCGGCCCTCGACGCCGCGGCCCGACCGGCCGCCGTGGCCGAGGCGATGCCCACCGCGGCGATCGGGGCCAGTGTGCTCGGGGCGGTGGTGGCCGGGATCGGGCTGGCCCCGTCGGTCGCGCCGCCCACGCTGGCGGTGCTGATGTTGTTGCCGCTGTCGGCCTTCGAGGCGACGACGACGCTGCCGGCCGCCGCCGTCCAGCTGACGCGGTCGCGGATCGCCGCGCGCCGCCTCCTCGACCTGATTCCCCCGGACCGTCCGAGCGCCTCCGAGCCGCCGGCCGCGACGCCCCCCGCCCGCACCGGCCGGCTGTCCGCCGCCGTCCGCTGCGGGCACACGCCGACGGCGCCGTCGGCCCCCGTGCGGCTCGACCTGCCGCCGGGTGACCGGCTGGCCGTCACCGGCCCCAGCGGTTCGGGGAAGACGACGCTGCTGATGACGCTGGCCGGGCTGCTGCCCCCGCTGGAGGGGCGGGTCCTGCTGGACGGAACCGACCTGCGCCGGTTCGACGACGACCAACTACCCCGGGCGGTCGGGTTCTTCGCCGAGGACGCGCACGTCTTCGCCACCACCGTGCGGGACAACCTGCTGGTCGCCCGCGGCGACTGCCGGGACGACGAACTGGTGGCCGCGCTGGAAGCCGTCGGGCTCGGCCCGTGGCTGGCCGGGTTGCCCGACGGCCTGTCCACGGTGCTGACCGGGGGTGCCGAGGCGCTCTCGGCGGGCCAGCGCCGCAGGCTGCTGCTGGCGCGGGCGGTGCTCTCACCCGCCCGCATCGTGCTGCTCGACGAGCCCACCGAGCACCTGGACGCGACAGATGCGGGCCGGCTGCTAGAGGACGTGTTGGGTCCCGGTCCGGGCCTGTTCGCCGCCGACCGGACGGTCGTGGTGGCCACCCATCACCTCCCGGCGGGCGTTGGGTGTCGCCGCCTGGAGGTGACGCCGACGCGGCATGAACTCCAATGACAGCAACACGACCAGCAGGGGCACGACCTGGGCTATCGAGATCAGCGCGTAGCGCCGGGCGTCCAGCGCGTGCCACTTGCGCACGTACCGGTACAGGGACTCGAGGGCGATCAGCGGGTCGAGGACGTGGATCAGCCGGAACAAGACCGACTGCAGCCGGCCGCGGTTCGTGTCCTCGAAGATCTCGGGAAACGCCGCGAACGCCAGCGACAGCCGCTGCGCGCCGTTGTCCTTGCCGGCCATGATCATGTCGACACTGAGCCGTTCGTCGATTCCGTTGGGTGCCCCGCGCCGGCGCCACGGCACGTCGAGGGTGATCTCGCTGCCGCCGCCGGCGGTCGCGTAGCGGTGGAATCCCTGCACCTTCCCCGCGGCGTCCCGGGCCAGGATCAGCTGGATCCCGGGGAAGCGGCCCTCCAGCACGCCGTCGAGGTTCATGTGGAACCCGCGATCGCCGTGCGCGCCCTTGGAGGATGCGCGGACCACCTCGGTCAGCTCGGCCAGCAGCGTGTCGTCGAGTTCCCGCTCGGCGACGATCTCGGTGGTGATGCCGCAGTTGTGCGTGCGCTTGACCGCCTGGCGCAGGTTGCGGAATTTGCGGCCCACCATGTCGAAGCCGGGGACGTCGACGACGACGTCACGGCCGATCGGCACGGCGCGCAGCGACTGGCCGATCACGACCGGGTCGTTCCACAGCCCGAGCCGCCGCTCGCTGCATCCCACCACCGCGATCCGCCAGCCCCGGGCGTGACACCTGGCCGCGAAGTCGGCGACCAGGTCCGCGAACTGATTGACAAGAATCGTCCGGGCTACACACTGACAAACTCTCGGCATAGTGGCTTTACGGCTCTCGCGCGACGATGGTCATCATCCTCGGCTGTCGCCGTGGTTGTTGTGATGCGTCACGACGCGGTGCTGCCGGGGAATTGCTGCCAGTGTTGTTCGAGCAGCGGGATGAGCTCGTCGGCTCGTTCGTCGGGGAAGAACAGGCGTGCCCCGGCGATGGTCGCGACTTGTGTGGTGCTGGGAATGAGGTCGGCCAGTTGGTGTGCCCATTTGATGGAAAAGAAGATGTCGCCGGTGCCCCAGACTATCAGGGTAGGTGCACGTAACTGCTGCAGCTGGGGTCGGACCGCGGTCAGATCATCGGTGTTCAGGGATGCCAACAGATGGGCGAACGCCGCGGCTGCGGTGCGCGTACCGAGCACGGGACGCCAGAACGCGTCGAGGACATCGGGTGGGAGGTGGTGGGCGTTCTGGTAGCCCGCTACTGACACCCACCGCATGACGGCCGGGTGGCTGACCAACCACGGGCCGAGCACCTCGAAGATTCGCGGCCAGCGTGCCGCTGCAACAACGGGTTTGAACATTCGCGGTGGCATATTGGGCTCGGTGTCACAGTTGGTCAAGGTCAGTGTCGTCAATCTGTCGCCGAGGCGTGCGGCGGCGATTTGTGCGACTGCTCCGCCGGTGTCGTTGGCCACCAAGTCAACCTGCTGCAGGTTGAGGTGATCGCACAAATCGATGACGCGCTGAGCCAGTCCCGCCAGCGACACGTCGGCATCCCGAGTGGCCGGGGGTGTGTGACCATGACCGGGGAGGTCCACCGCGATGCAGCGTCGCTGCTCTGAGGCGACCGCGCCGACGACGTGGCGCCACAACATGCTGTTGGTGATGACGCCGTGGATGAAGACTGCGGTCCGGCCTTGGCCGACGTCGAGGAAACTGATCGGGCCTGATGGGGCCGTGACGTGGTGGCGGTGTGTTTCGAGAGTGGCGATGTCCATAGATGGCCCCTGCAATTGCGTGGATACTCTGGGATTCTCACATACGGTGAGTAGGTTGCCTACTTAGCGACTATGCTCTTCGGTGTGGATGGTGTCAAGAGTCGCCGCGAGCAGTACGCCGAGCAGACGCGGCAAGCGTTGCTGGATGCCGCTGCCGCCGCGTTCGCCGAGCGCGGCTTTGCGGCCACTTCGATTGCGGATATTGCTGCATCCGCTCTGGTCACCAAAGGTGCTGTCTATCATCATTTTCCGGACAAGCGGGCTGTATTTGAAGCGGTGCTGAACCGGTGTGACGAGGCGGCACAGGCACAAGTCTTCGACGCTGTCGCGCGCTACCCCGGCGATCTGTGGGCCGGTATCATGGCGGCGCTTGAAGTCACCCTGAACGCGTGTGCCGATCCGATCGTCGGCCGGCTCATTTATGTGGAAGGCCCCATCGCACTGGGCTGGACGCGTTGGCGGGAATGCGAAGACCAATACATCTACCGTAACGTCCGACTGCTAGTCACCAGCGCAATGCAGGCAGGATTCTTCCCCCCAGACATCGCCGTCAACGCTATCGCCCAATTACTTTCCGGAATGATCACCCACGCCGGGATCGCCCTCGCCGAAGCGCCACAGTCTAAACGCAAGAAACTGCGAAGCGAGATCTTCACCGAAATACAGCGCCTGCTCACCGGGTTGAGAACGCAGTGACTCCTTCAAATCAGTCCGGCGCGGATCAGCTCGTGTTGAGCGACGCTGTGGGTGAGCACGACGGGGTCGTGGCGCGTCACGTGAGTTGAGGACGGTCCGGGCTGGGGGTGTCGGGCGGGTCGGGCGTGAGTGGTGGCGTCACCGCGAGGACGGCCGGTCTACGGTTCGGGTGATCTTGAAAATCGACGACCCTTCCCGCGGGCTTTGGCAGGACTGCGGGAAGGGCCGTCCGAACACGCCCGGAGGCGCAGTGCTCAGTGTAGGAGCAGATCC